>NZ_JBIALK010000033.1:0-91837 GCF_042873275.1 Kitasatospora sp. NPDC004745
GGGCCCTCGCCGCCGGCGGGGGGGGGGGGGGGGGGGCGGGGGGGGGGGGGGGGGGGGGGGGGGGGGCCCGGGGGGGGGGGGGGGGGGGGGGGGGGGGGGGGGGGGGGGCCGGGGGGGGGGGGGGGGGGGGGGGCCGCCCCCCCCCGCCCCCCCGCCCGGCCGCTCCAGGGTCAGGGTGCGGAGCTGCGGAACGCGGGGGCTCAGAACGCGGAGTGGGTGAACCAGTGCGCGAGCAGCGCGTCGTCCCCCCGGACGTCGATCCGCGGGGAGGTGCGGTCGAGCCGGCCGTAGAGGAGGAGCAGGAGGTCGGCCGCGCCGGCGCGGACGGTCGCGTCGGCCGTGACTCCGGCGCCGTCCGGGTCGAGCCCGAAGCCGTCCGGTCGCAGGCGGACCAGCCAGTCGCCCTCGCCGTCGGTCCGGGTGAAGCGCAGGGTGCGGTCGGAGCCGCGCAGTTCGGCGGTCCGCGGCGCGAAGAGGGCCGCGAAGGGCAGGTTGGTGAGGAACTCGTCCACCCCGTCGGCGGCGAGCACCGGGTCGAGGTCGGGGGTGCGGCCGAGCGCGAGTTCGGCGTCGGCGCGGTGCACGAGGGTCTCGAACAGCATCCGCCGCACCCAGAAGCGGGCGTGCTGGTCGGCGCCCCAGGCCCACATCGGCGCGTCGAGGTCGAGTTCGGCGAACGCCTCGGCGGCCTCGGCCGAGGCCTCGGCGAGCCAGGCCGGGTAGCCGTCCGGCCGTTCGGGCAGCCGCAGGTCGACCTCGCGGCTGCGGGGCGGCTCCTGGACCCGGCCGCGCAGCAGCACGGTGAACCAGCGCTGCACGCTGCCGGTGTGGCGGGCGAGGTCGGTCAGCGTCCAGCCGGGGCAGCCGGGCACCGGGGTGTCCGGGTCGGCGTCCCGGAGGACGGTGACGAGGCGGGCGGTCTCCGCGGCGACGGCGGCGCCGTGGTCGATGGTGGTCATGGGGTGCTCGCTCGGGTACGGGGGTGGATGGGTGTGGGGCGGACGGGCTCGGGGTGGACGCGTGCCGACGGGCGTCGGCCGGGCCGCGGGTCCCGGCAGGTGCCGGCCGGGCCTCGGGGGCGACGGGCCGGCCCGTCGGACGGTCAGTCCAGCGGCTTGTCGACGACGGCCTTGGCGTGGCTGAAGGTGTCGATCGAGTACTCGCCGTGGTACCGGCCCATGCCGCTCTCGCCGACCCCGCCGAACGGCAGCTCCGGCATGGCGAGGTGGGAGACCGGCAGGCCGAAGGCGAGCGCGCCGGAGGAGGTCTCCTCGGTGAGCCGCTCCTTGGTGCGCTCCGACGCGGTGAAGGCGTAGAGGGCGAGGGGCTTGTCGCGCTCGTTGACGAAGGCGATGGCCGCGTCGAGGTCGGGCACGGCGACGATCGGCAGGATCGGGCCGAAGATCTCCGCCCGCATCACCGGGGCCTCGGGGGAGACGTCGGCGAGCACGGTCGGGGCGAGGTAGCGGCTCGCGCTGTCGTGGGTGCCGCCGGTGACGGTCCGCCCGTCGCCGAGCAGCGCGGTGAGCCGGTCGAAGTGGCGCTCGTTGACGATGCGGCCGTAGCCGGGGTCGGCGGCCGGGTCCTCGCCGAACAGCTCGCGGACGGCCTCGGCCAGGCGCGCCTCCAGCTCGGCCGCGGTGTCGCCGACGGCGAGGACGTAGTCGGGGGCGACGCAGGTCTGACCGGCGTTGAGGAACTTGCCCCGGGCGATCCGCTGCGCGGTGACGGCCAGGTCGACGCCGGGCTCGACCACGACGGGGCTCTTGCCGCCGAGTTCCAGGGTGACCGGGGTCAGGTGCCGGGCGGCGGCCGTCATCACGATCCGGCCGACCGCGCCGTTGCCGGTGTAGAAGATGTGGTCGAAGCGCTGTTCCAGCAGGGCGGTGGTCTCCGGGACGGCTCCCTCGACGACGGCGACGGCCTCCGGGTCGAGGTAGCGCGGCAGCAGCCGGGCGATGGCGGCGGAGGTCGCGGGGGCGAGCTCGCTGGGCTTGACGACGGCCGCGTTCCCGGCGGCCAGCGCGCCCACCAGCGGGGCCAGCGCCAGCTGCAGCGGGTAGTTCCACGGCGCGATGATCAGCACGACGCCGAGCGGGTCGCGCACCACGCGGGCCGCGGCGGGCCGGAAGACCTCGGGCACCTCGGCGGGCTTGGGCCGCAGCCACTGCTCCAGGTGGGCGACGGTGTGGTCGAGCTCGTTCAGGGTGAAGCCGACCTCGGTGCGGTAGGCCTCGGCGGTGCCCTTGCCGAGGTCGGCGTGCAGGGCCTGCAGGAGCTCCTCGGACCGCTCGGTGAGCAGCGCGCGCAGCGCCGCCAGCTGGGCCAGTCGCCAGGCGAGCGGCTTGGTCCGGCCGGTGTCGAAGGTGGCGCGCAGCCGGGCGACGGTGGCGGGGACGCCGGCGGTGCCGGGGGCGTCGGGGGCGGTGTCCGGGGTGGCGGGGGTGTGGGTCATGGGGGCTCGCGGTCCTTCCGAGTGTCTTGAGGTCGTCGATGGTTTATGACCTCAAGCATTGTTGGACCGTAGACCTCGATGGTTGAGGATGTCAAGCAATCTGCCTATGCTCGACACCGTGCACGAGAACCCCCGGCCGGACCGGACCGCCACGCCGATCGAACTGATCGAGCAGCTCGCCCGGGTCGCCGCGGCCTACTACCGCCACTTCGCCGCCGCCGCGGCCGGGCACGGGCTGACCCTGATGCAGGGCAAGACGCTCAGCCTGCTGACCCGCCCGCGCTCCATGCGCGGCCTCGCCGGACTGCTCTCCTGCGACGCCTCCAACGTCACCGGGATCGTCGACCGCCTGGAGGCCCGCGACCTGGTGCTCCGGGAGCCCGACCCCTCCGACCGCCGGGTCAAGAACATCGCGCTGACCGAGCACGGAGAGCGGACCGTCCGGCTGATCCGCGCCGACCTGATGTCCGGCCTCACCGCCCTCGAGGAGCTCACCGCCGAGGACCGGGGTGCCCTGCGCTCCCTGCTGGACCGGGCCTTCCCGGAGACGACCTCCGCGGCGGACCGGGCCCTGCCCGGGTAACCCCCGGCGGATCGGCGCCCGGCCTCCCGCCCGCGGCCTCCCGCCCGGGTCGGGACGGGAACCGGGCGGGAGGCGCTGCTGTGTGGACCGCCCGGTGCGGCCCCGGTCGTGGGCGGGCCGGTCGTCGCGGTGGGCTCGGGCCGTGCCCGCGGGCTCAGGACGTCCGGGTGGTGAACGCCTGCTGGTAGGCCGGCGTGGCGATGGGGCGGTGGGCGAAGAAGGCCTCGGGCAGGTCGAAGGCGTCCACCAGGACGAGCGCGTGCCCGGCCAGCCGGTCGATGGAGCGCTCCCGCAGAGCGGCCAGTCCGTCGGCCCGGTCCGGGGCCAGTTCGCCGGTGGCCAGCAGCAGCGTCCCGTGGGCCTCGATCCGGCTCAGGGTGAACAGGCGGTGCAGGTCGAGGAGCAGTGCGCGGGCCTGCGGGTCCCGTGCGGCCCCGGCCCAGGCCAGCAGGGCGGCGCCGGCGTCGTGCTCGGCCCGCGCGGTCACCGCCGCCAGGGCGTCCGGCGCGGCCGCGTTCCACCGCCGCAGGCCGTCGCCGGCGGGCGCCCCGCGGAGCCGGGCCCGGGCGCGGGCCAGCCGGTGCCCGCCGACGGCGTGCAGCAGGGCCTGGCGGGTGGCCGGGTCGCGGAGGTCGCCGGGGTGCGCGGGAGCCGCGGCGGGCGGTTCGGGCGCGCTCTCCAGGATCAGTTCGGCGCCGGCCTTGGCCCAGAGGGCGAGGTTGTCGCCCTCGGCGGTGATGGCGCCCTCGATGTCCGCCGCGAGGGGGATCAGGCCGTTGACGGGGAGCAGCCCCTGGGCGCCGCAGCGCTCGCGGCACTCGATGATCAGGTCGCGGGCCTGCCAGGTGATCCAGCCCTTGGTGATGGCGACGCGGCGTTCGGCGTGCGCACGGTCGACCCCTCCACGGCCGGCCGTGC
Source organism: Kitasatospora sp. NPDC004745 (assembly GCF_042873275.1). Classification (NCBI taxonomy): domain Bacteria; kingdom Bacillati; phylum Actinomycetota; class Actinomycetes; order Kitasatosporales; family Streptomycetaceae; genus Kitasatospora; species Kitasatospora sp. NPDC004745. Next base: position 3,957 of record NZ_JBIALK010000033.1, read on the forward strand.
TGGGATCGACCGGCTCGTGGTCGACGGCCTCGCGGTCGGCGGTCACGGGCCGGGTGCCGTGGTCGCCGGCCCAGTGCTCCACGGTGGCGCGGTGCAGCGCGGTCATCGCGTAGCCGGTGGCGAGCGCCTCCAGCAGGGGCCCGTGGTGGGTGCGGTGCGCCCAGACGGGCACCCGGCGGTCCGGCCGTGCACCGGTGACCTCGCGGTGGTGGGCGTAGCGGATCGCGGTGGCGAGGGCCGCCCGGGCACCGCCGATCGCGCTGGCGCTCATGCACAGCTTTCCGAGACCCACCCGGGAGATCGCGGTGAGGAACCGTTTCCGCTTGCTGCCGAGCGCGCTGGTGAGCGTGCCGTCGTCGGAGAGCCGCCCGTGGTCGCCGGTGAGCAGGGCCTCGAACGGGAGCCGGACCCGGTCGAAGGAGGTCAGGCAGTGGTCGACCGGGCTGCCCGGGCGCAGCGGCAGCGGGCGGACCGTCACCCCGGGCAGGGTGCCGCGCTCGTCGGTGAGCGGGACGAGGAACAGGAAGATCCCGTGGTCGCGGCCGTCGACCCGCAGCCGTGCGGCGACCACGGCCGACTTCGGGCCGCCGGCCGGGCCGGTGTTCGGCATGAACTTCGCGGCCGCCGGGACGGGGGTGTGGAGGGTGAAGGTGCGGTCGGTGGGGTCGTAGTCGGCGACGGTCTCCAGCGCGGCGGCGTCGTTGCCGTGGCCGAGCTCGGTGCAGAGGAAGGTGCCGATCCGCTCCATCCGGAGGTACTCGTCGAGGGGGCGCTTCGGCGCCGGGTCGTGGTCGAGGAGGGAGCCGAGGAAGAGGTTGTAGTGGATGCCGGCCAGGACGGTGAGTGCGCCGTCGAGCGGGGCCGTCCACTCGTGCAGGGCGGTCAGCAGCCGCGGGTCGGTGGCCAGTCCGGCGGCGTCGGTGCCGGCGTTGATCCGGTGCAACCGTCGGTAGGAGGCGGCGAGTTGCTCCTCGGTGCCGGCCTCGGTGCGGCGGTGCATGGCCGGGTCGGTGGTCAGCGCGCGCCAGGGGGAGTGCACCCGGTCGCGGTCGGGGCCGAAGAGGAGACGGGTGAGGTCGGCGGTCGTCGTGGTCGTGCCGGTGGGGGCGGTCGCGGCATCCGGGACGGACGGGCCGGCCGGACCGTCCGTCCCGGCCTGGGTGGAGGGTCCCGCCGGGGCGGTCGGGGCGGGGATCGGCAGGGTGTCGCTGATTAAGGTCATGTACGGGCCATTGACCGGGAGGCGGCCGGGTAACGGCTTTGTGATCAAGATCACCGGCGGTCGTCACTGCTGCTCGACACCGCCGCCGTCCGGCTCCGGGGGCCGGACGGCGGCGCCGGGATCAGAGCGAGTCGGCGCGGTGGGTGGGGCGGCCGTCGAGGAGGGTGAGCAGGACGGGGACCTCGGGCAACGCGGTGGCCGGGGTGGTCAGCGGGTCGGCGGCCAGCACGGTGAGGTCGGCGCGCCGGCCCACGGCGATCCGGCCGGCCCGCTGCTCCTCGCCGGCGGCGTGCGCGGCGTTGACGGTCATCGCCCGCAGCGCCTCCAGCGCGGTGAGCGCCTGGCCGGGGTTGTGCGGGGGCTGGGCGAGGTCGCGGCTCGGCCGGCGGTGACGGGCGCCGGCCATGACGCCGAGCGGTGGGTAGGGGGCGATCGGCCAGTCCGAACCGAGGACGACGGTGGCGCCCGCGTCCCAGAGGTCGCGGCAGCGCCAGGCGCGGTCGGCGCGCTCCTCGCCGAGGCGGCGGGACCAGTTGTCGGTGTGGTCGGCCCGGGTGAAGTCGCAGCAGTGGGTGGGCTGCATGGAGGCGATCACGCCCAGCTCGGCGAACCGGCGGACGGTGTCGTCCGGGACGGTCTCGATGTGCTCGATCCGGTGCCGGACGGCACGGTCGCCGCCGGGAGCCCCGGCCGCCCTGCCCGCCGTCCCGCCGGCCGCCTCGCCCGTCGTCCCGCCCGCGGCCCCGGCGATCGCGTCCAGCGCGTGACGGACGGCCGCGTCGCCGATGGCGTGGGTCGCGGTGGGCACCCCCGCGCGGTGCAGCTCCGCGATGACGCGGGTGTACTCGGCCGGGTCGGGCCAGAACGCGTGGGTGGACTCGCCGTGGCAGTCCGGGCGTTCCAGCCAGGCCGTGCCGTTGTCGATGGTGCCGTCCATGAACAGCTTGACGCCGTCCACCCGCCAGAGCCGGCCGCCCCGGCGCTGCTGCTCGATCAGCGCGCGCAGCCCGTCCGCGTCCACGCCCGGCTGGCACCAGGGCGCGACCCGCAGCCGCAGCGGGAGGTCGCCGGCCTCGTCGAGTTCGGCGTACAGCTCGAGGCTGTCGCCGTTGGCGTCCATCGCGTGGCCGCCGGTGAGGCCGGCGGCGGCCATCGCGGAGAGCGCGGCGGCGAGGCGGTCGCGGCGCTCCGCGCGGGTGGGCTGCGGAGCGGCGCGCTCGACGAGCTCGCAGGCGGCGTCCTCCAGCAGGAGCCCGGTGGGGCGGCCGGCCGGGTCGCAGACCACCTCGGCGGCCTGGTCGAAGCGGCGCGGGCCGTCGACGCCGGCGAGTTCCAGGGCGCGGGGGCTGGCCAGCATGGAGTGGGCGTCGAAGAGTTGGAGCAGGGCCGGGACGCCGTCGAGGACGGGGGCGAGCGCCGCGGACTCCACCGGCCGGTCGCCGAAGACGTTGGGGTCCAGGCCCCAGGCGTGCAGCCAGGCCCCGGGGGCGAGGGCGCGCACCCCCGCGGCGAGGGTGGCGCGGACGTCGGAGAGGTCGGTGCAGCCGGAGAGGTCGAGGCCGTGGGTGAGTTCGGCGCCGGTGACGGGGTGCAGGTGTCCGTCGACCAGGCCGGGGGTGACCACGGCGCCCTTCAGGTCGATCACCGTGGTGGCGGCGTCGGCGAGTTCGCGGATCTCCCGGTCGTCGCCGAGGGCGGCGATCCGGCCGTCCGCGACGGCCAGCGCGGTCTGCGGGAGGAATCCGCCGGTCGCGGGGTCGAGCAGACGGGCGGAGAGGAGGACGAGGGAGGTGCGCACGGCGGCTCCAACGGGGGTGCGGGGTGGGGGAGAAGGGGCCCGGGGCGGGTCCGGCGGATCCGGCGCGGGCCTGCCGGGCGGGTTCTACGCCTCGGCGGGAGGGCCGGCGGGCGGGTTCTACGCCTCGGCGGGAGGGGCGGCGGGGGTGTCCGGAGGGGTGGCGGGGGCGTCCGGTGCCTCGGCGGGAGGGGCGGCGAGGGTGCCCGGGGGCAGGCCGAGTTCGCGTTCGGCGGTGCTGGCCGCGAGGCCGATGACGGCGGCCGGGTGGCCGCCGAGCCCGGTGTTGGCGTGCCCGGCCAGGCCGTCGATCACCACCAGGATCTGGAGGGCCGTCACGTCGGCGTCCTCGGTGCGGAACTCGCCCTGCCGCACGCCCGTCTCGATGACGCCGCTCAGCCGGCCGCGCCAGAGGGCCTCCTGGGCGAGGACCCGCTCGGACAGGACGGGCCGGTAGCGGCTGAGGTGGCGGGCGTTGAGCCAGAGCCGGCTCATGTCGTCGTAGGCCGGCCCGGTGGCGTGGGCGAAGAACCGGGCGAGGTGGCGCAGCGGCGACCCGTCGTGGGGGTCGGCGGGCAGCAGGGTCTCGAGTTCGGCGGTGGCGGCGCTGCCGAAGGCCTCGGCGACGAGGTCCTCGACGGCGGGGAAGTAGTGGCTGATCAGCCCGGGGCGGACGTCGAGCTGCTCGGCGATCCGGCGCAGCGTGATGCACTCCAGGCCCTCGGTGAGGGCGACGGTGGCGGCGGCCCCGACGATCTCCGCCCGCCGGTCGTCGGGGGACTTGCGGACCCGTTTGCGCTGAACGCTTGACGTCATGTGCCGGATGCTATTGAGTGTGCGACCAATAAGCAAGCAGGTGGGCACGACACCCCCCACGGAAGGCCCCCACATGGCGTCCACGCTCCCGGACCACCCCCACTCCGACACCCGGTCGGCCGCACCGCCCCAGCCGGAGAAGGCCGGTCGGGTCGAGGTCCACGGCATCGACCACATCCCCGAGGACGAACGGCGCGGCCGCGCCCGCGAACTCTTCTCCGTCTGGGCCGCGGCCAACGTCAACTACCTCAACCTGGTGGTCGGCGGCGCCCTCGTCCTGGCCGGCCTCGACCTCCTCCAGGCCTTCGCCGTGGTCGTCGTCGGCAACCTCTTCTGGCTCGGCACCGGGCTGCTCGCCGTCCCCGGACCGGCCGCCGGCGCACCCAGCGAGGTGATCACCCGCGCCATGTACGGCGTCATCGGCAACCGCGTCAACAACGCGGTCACCGGCTGGATGATCTCCGTCTGCTACTTCGCGCTCAACCTCGCCGCGGCCGCCGTCGCCGCGTTCTCCCTCGCCGAGCAGGCCGGACTCACCCCGACCACCCCGATCAAGGTCGCCATCGTGGTCGCCATCGTCGTGGTCACCCTCGCCATCAGCGTCTACGGGCACGCCGCGATCGTCCGGCTCTACCTGCCGATCACCCTCGCCCTCGCCGCCGCCTTCGCGGTCGTCGGGTACGTGGTCCTGCGGCGCGCCGACTACGGCTACGCGCCCGCCGAGCCGCTCTCCGGCGGCCACCTGTGGGCCGCCGTCCTGGCCGGCGTCACCCTGATCGCCTCCGGCCCGCTGTCCTACACCACCAGCGCCGACTTCTCCCGGTACCTGCCGCACACCACCTCCCCGCGCGCCGTCCTCGGCTGGACCGCCCTCGGCGGCTTCCTGCCCAGCGTCCTCGTCGGCGGCCTGGGCGTGCTCGCCGCCACCGTCGTCGACATGACGGACCCGCAGGCCGCGCTCCAGCGGATCCTGCCCGGCTGGTTCAACCCGGTCTTCCTCCTCGCTCTCGTCGTCGGCACCATCGCCGTCAACGCCCTCACCGCCTACAGCGCGGGCCTCGCACTGCAGGCCGTCGGCATCCGCATCAAGCGCACCGTCAGCGTGCTCGTCGACGGCGCCGTCGCGGTCAGCCTCACCCTGTACGCGTTGCTGGTCTCCAACTTCCTCGACACCGTCAGCAACGTGCTCCAGCTGACCGTCGTCCTGCTCGGCCCCAGCACCGCGGTCTACGCCGTCGACATCCTGCTGCGCCGCAACCGCTACGACGGCCGCGCCCTCGGCGACGAGTCCCCGGGGAGCGCCTTCTGGTACCGGGCGGGCGTCAACCCCGCCGGCGCGCTGGCCCTCGGCGCCGGGGTGGCCTGCGCCGCGCTGTGCGTCGACACCCTCTACACCGGGCCGGTGGCGGCGCTGTTCGGCGTCGACCTGGCCCTGCCGGTCGGCATGGTCGTCGCGGCGGCCGTGTACGCGGTGCTGATGCGTCGCCCGGCGGCGCGGCGGCAGGTCTGACGGGGGAGGTCCTCCCGGGGGGTTCGGCCGGGGAAGCCGGGGTGGGGGTCCGGCCGGGGAGGTCCGGACGGGAGGTCTGGACGGGAGGTCTGGACGGGAGGTCCGACGGGGTCGGCTGTCGGCTCGCACGGGGGGCCTCCCGGCCGACGGCTTCTCCCGCCCGTCGGGGGTCCGTTCCCTCCCCGGCCGTCCGCCGAACGCCCGCCGGGTGTCAGTGCGGTCGGTTAGGGTGCCGACCGGTAGCCCGGTCCACGGCGGATCGGCGCCAGGGGAGGGGGCGTTCATGACGAACGGTACCGCCGGGGCCGGGGCCGGGGCCGGGGGCGGTGACGGCATCAGATGGCTCGCCGACGCCGGCGGGTCCCTCGACGGCGTGGTGTTCGCCCGGGGCATCCCGCCGCAGGAGCTCGCCCGCCGGATGGGTGCCGATCCGGCCGCCGCCACCGGGCCGATCAGCGGCACCGAGGTGTGGGAGCTCGACATCGAGGTCTACCGCCCGAGCGACGACGGCGACGGCGTGATCCGGGTCGGGGAGGCCGGCGGCTGGTCCTTCGCGGTCGAGTACGGCGACTCCACCGGCGGCGAGCGGCTGACGGAGATAGCCTGCGACGGCGCCGAGGTGGTCCACTTCCGTCCGATGCCCGAGCACCCGCCGGCGCTGCTCGACTACGCCCGCGACGGCGCCGTGCTCTGCGGCTTCGGCCTCGCGGAGGAACGCTGGCGCTGGGGCCGGGAGCCCGATCTGCTGCTGCCCGACCTGGTCGCCGCGGGCGTGCTCGAAGCCGACGGGGTGACGTACCGGGGCCCGGTGGGCGAATCGCACGAGGCCGTCCGGCGGCGCGCCCTCGGCGCCGTCGAGCGCCGCTTCGGCCTCACCCTGCCCCGGGCCGTCCTCGGTGACCTCCGACTGCCGGCGTACGCGGTGCGCGGCACGCCGGGGCTGGAGCTGCAGGCCCGCTGAGCGCCCGCCGGGCGTCCGTCCCGGCGGCCCGTTCCCGTCGCGTCCCCGGCGTCACGTCCCGCCCTCGCGTCCCCGACGTCGCGTGCCCGGCGTCACGTGCCCGACGTCGCGTCCCGCCGGCCGTCCCCGGTCACAGCGGGTCGCCCAGCGGGCCGTAGGTGTCGACCAGGGCCTCGGCCCAGTGCGCCGCGAAGTCGGGCCGGGTGCCGTCCGCGTCGGTGAAGCCGTACTCCTGGTAGAGCCCCCAGGTGGCCAGCGCCCGGCCGCTCTTCGCCATCACCTCCGGGTCGGCGGCGAGGGCGGCGACCGCCCGGCCGAGGTAGGCGGGGCTCTCCGAGTACGCGAAGTCCGGGTCCTGGGCGGCGGCTTCGCGCCAGGTCTCCTCGGTGACGCCGAAGTGGTCCAGGACGGCCTCGGAGCGCAGGAAGCCGGGGGTCAGGGCGACGGCGGCGACGCCGTGCGGCCGCAGCTCGGCGGCCTGGGCGAAGGCCAGCCGGATCACCGCGGACTTGGCGAGGTCGTAGAAGAACGAGCCCCGGTAGCGCGCGGTGTTGCCGTCGGTGACCTCGACCACCAGGCCGCTGCGCCGGGCGACCAGCAGCGGCAGGGCGTACCGGCTGGTGATCACGTGGGTCTCGACGGCCTGGCGCAGCAGCCGCAGGCCGGTGTCCAGGTCCTGCTCCCAGAGCGGGTGTTCCCAGTCGACGAGCGGATCGCCGCCCCAGACGCAGTTGACCAGGACGTCCAGCCGTCCGTCCTGCTCGGTGGAGATCCGCTCGACCAGGGCCCGGACGGCCGCCGGGTCGCTGTGGTCGGTGGGGGCCGGGATCGCCGTCCCGCCGGCCGCGGTGATCCGGTCGGCCGTCTCCTCGACGGTCTCCGGGCGGTCCAGCCCGGTGGTGCCGGCCGTCCGGCTGCTGCGGCCGGTGACGTACACGGTGGCGCCGGCGGCGCCCAGCTCGACGGCGATGCCGCGGCCGCCGCCGCGGGTGCCGCCCGCGACCAGGGCGACCTTGCCGGACAGCGGCTTGGGGGCGGTGCTCATGATTCCTCCGACGTCGTGGTCGTGGTCGTGGTCCGGATCGTGCCGGTGCCGGTGCCGGTGGGGCCCGTGCCGGCGGGGACGTGCGGGTGCGGGGCGAGGTCCGCGGCGAGGTGGGGCGCGAGCAGGTCGGTGAGCTCGGTGCGCAGCCGGTCCGGCAGCGTCCCCTCGCGGTCCAGCGCCCAGGTCAGTCCCGTTCCGGCGACGACCGTCTGCACCGAGCGGGCCAGGCGTGCCGGGTCGGCGGAGAGGCGGAGTTCGCCGAGGGCCGCGGCCGCCTCCAGCATCCGGGCGACGGCCCGCCCCTGGGCGCGGTGCACGGTCAGGGCGTGGGCGTGCAGCTCCGGGTCGGCGAGGTCCATCCCGAGGAAGGCGAGGTGGTTGGCGAAGCTCTCGGGGCTGGCCAGGGGCGCGGTCTCCTCCTCGGCCAGCGCGAGCAGTGCGGCGAGCGGTGAGGCGTGCGCGGCGCGCAGCCGTTCGTACCGCGCGTCCGCCGCGTCCGCCGAGGCGCGAGCCAGCGCCAGCAGCAGTCCGCGCTTCGACCCGAAGCGCTGCACCAGCGTCGCCGGCGCCACGCCGGCGGCCCGTGCCACGGCGGCGAGCGTCAGTCCGGCGGGGCCGACCCGCCCCATCACCTCGGCGGTGTGCCGCAGCAGCACGGCGTCCTCGACACCCCGGGGGCGTCCGGCCATGGTGCACTCCCATCCCATTCATAAATGACTGTTCATTTATTAATACGGGACGGATGCGGCGAGGGCAACGCCCGGTGCGGCGGGTCGCGCCGCGCGTCCGTTGCTCCGCGTACTACCTTGTGGGCTGTTTCGACACGCTCCGTAGTCAAAGCGGCGGACAGGTCGTACCGTATCCGCTGAGCTGACCCGCCCCACGGAAGGCCGATCATGACCACCCAGTCCACCCAACTCCCCACCACCATCGATGCGGTGATCGACAGGATGGAGCAGGTCGACGCCGAACTCGACCCCCGCGACGGCGTGGCCTGCTTCAACCGCATGTATCTGAAAGTGACCAAACTGGTCAAGGAGAAGGTCGCCGCCGGCGGCTTCGAGGACAACGCGTTCATGGAGCGCATGGACGTCCTGTTCGCCGGGCTCTACCTCGCGAACGTCGACGCCGCGAAGGCCGGGAAGCCGGTCGACCCGGCCTGGGAGCCGCTCTTCCGGATGCGCGGCAACCGGGTCGTCTGGCCGATCCAGTTCGCCCTCGCGGGGATGAACGCGCACATCGACCACGACCTCGCGATCAGCGTGGTCGAGACCTGCAAGGAACGCGGCACCGCGCCCGAGCGCCCGCCGGTCCACCGGGACTACGAGAAGGTCAACGACCTGCTGGCGAGCGTCGAGGCCGAGGTCCGGGCCGAGTTCGAGGGCCGGCTGGTCCGGATCGCCACCGCGCCCGCCGAGTCGCTCAAGCACGCCGTCAGCGGCTTCAGCATCAGGGCGGCCCGCGACGTCGCCTGGGGCGCGGCGAACGGTCTGTGGGCCGTGCGGGGCCTCCCGTTCGCCTACAACGGCCAGCTCGCCCTCATGGCCCAGGGGGTGCGGACCACCAGTCACGGGATCCTCGTCCCCGTCGTCCCGCCGCCGGCCGGGTAGCCCCGGCGCGCGTGGAGCGGCGGCCGTTCCCCGGTGGGCGGGGGGCGGCCGCCGCGTCGTGCGGCGGACCGTCCGGCCCGCCGCTACGGCGTTCCGGTCAGGGGTTCACCGTCACGGTGATGGTCTCGGGGGTGGCGCTGTTGTCCTGGTACACCGAGTCGCCGCTGTAGACGGCGGTGATGGTGTGGGTGCCGGCGGTGCGGAAGGCGGTGACCGTCCCGCTGGCGGCGCACCTGCCGAGGGAGACGAACAGGCGCCCCGTGCCGAGGGTCGTTCCGGTGGTGGTGTCGGTGAACGTGACGGTTCCGGTGGGCCTGGTCGTGGAGGCCCCGCGGGGGCAGACGATGTCGTTGAGTACGACCGGCGAGCCGATCCGGGTGCGCTGGGGCATCGCCGTCATGGTCGTGGTGATCGGCTCGCCCACGGTGTAGCTGATGATCACCTGGCCGTTGTGGTTCGCCGTTCCGATCGTGGAGGCCGCATAGGACGTCCCGGTGCCCGACGGCGTCGCGAAGCTGCTCCCGCCACCGCCTCCGCCGCCGCTCGCCGCGGTGCCGGTGTTGTTGACGGCACCGCTGCCGCCGCCCCCGCCGGCGAAGTACCCGCCGCCTCCACCGCCCCCGGCACCGGTGGCGGTGGCGGCGCAGCCGCCGCCGATGGAACCGCCGGCGCCGCCGGTGCCGACCGTGTCGCCGACGAACCCGCCTCCCGGCCCACCCGTTGTGACGCCGCAGAGCGGAACGCTGCCGGCGGTCCCACCGGGACCACCGGTGGTCGTGCTGGTGCTGCCGCCGCCACCGCCCTGGCCCGGCGAAGCCCCGGGGCCGGTGGCGCTTCCCGCGGTACCGGCGGTGGCGTCCGGCGTCGTCCCGCCGTTGCCCCCGTTCCCTCCCGCACGGGTCGCCCCGGTGCCGCCGGCGGCACCGCCGCCCCCGGCGACCACCAGGAAGGAGCCCGCGCTGACGCTGGAGGCCCCGCCCCCGCCCGGACCTTCCGCCTTGAAGCCGGTGACCGGGATGCCCCCGCCCGGGGCGCCGCCGTTGAACCCGCCGGCACCCCCCGTACCCGTGCCGTTGCAGCCCTTGCCGCCCGCGCCGCCGACGGTGACGGTGACCGTCGTCGTGGCGGTGGTCTGCGGGAGGGTGGTGACGACCCGTGCCCCCGTACCGCCGGCCCCCGTGGCGGAACAGGAGGTGCCGGTGTTGTCGGCGCCGCCCGCGCCGTCGGCGGTGATCGTGATCACCGCCTGGGCCGGGATGGTGAGGCTCTGCGGGGCGCCGGTGAAGCCGAAGGTGAACACCGGGTCGGCTCCTCGGGTTCGCGCCGGGGTGGCGACCGGCGCAGGCCCCGTTGCGGCGGCGGTTGCGGGGGCCGGCCCGGTACCGGCCAGGGCCGCGCACATCCCTGCCACGATCCCGGCCTGCCACCACCGTGCACGGGCGCGGACGCCTGCTTCTCCTTCGACGGCGGGATGTCCGGGGGCGTGGTGTCCGGTCACTGCGGTCTCCCGATGTGCTGGCTTGAGGTGGGGCTTCGGGGTGCTGGATCGCGCGATCGGTACAGCGGTGGTGTCCCTGGCCCGGAGCGCGATCGACAGGCACAGCGTGACGACCGGACGGCCCGTGTGCCCCGATTGCGCCGACAGCGGCATGCCGCACACCATCACACTGGGCCGTGTGCGAACTCACTGGGCGGCGTACGGCAGGAAGCCGCAGGCCGTGGGCCCGGTGTGCGTCGGCATGGGTGGACTCGCGCTGGTCGTGGGCGGATGACTGCGTGGGCCGGCCGTCGGTCGGCGGGCTGCTTCGCGGCTCGTCAGGACCGGTCGGTGCCCGTACCGCGGCCGAGGCCCGAACCGCAGCCGGCGCCTTGTGGGGGCGCGTCGGGCTCCTCGTCGTGCGGGGCCCGGGGGGTTGGAGCGCCTGCCTCCGGCCTGGCTGTCAGGCCATCAGGCCATCAGATGGTCAGGCCGTCAGGCCGTCAGGCCGTCAGTGCGGCCGTGCGCAGGCGGGAGGCCGAACGGGCCAGCCGGAAGGCCGCCACCAGGGTGGGGCAGAATCCCACGGCGCAGGCGAGGAGGACGCCGACCGGCGTCAGACCGGGGCCGGAGACGGCCAGCACGGCGGCGGCCAGCGGGGTGATCAGGGCGGGCGAGAGCAGGAGCAGGGCCGCCTGCCGCTTCTCCCGGCGGGTCCACTGCGGGGAGCGCCACACCCGGGTCGCGGCGATGACCGCGGCGGCCAGTGCGAGCGGCGGCCCGAGGGCGGGGATCAGCACCAACGGCATCGGGAGCACGGCGAGGATCAGGGTGCGGGTGGTGCGGCCGGCGCTCTCCGGTTCGGGCCGCGCCCGGCCCTCCTCGTCGAGCGCGGCGTCGGCGATCGCCCGTGGGCTGCCCAGCTGCTCCAGGACCCGTCGGACGGCGGCCTCGTCGGCGGGGTCGCACTCGGAGAGGGAGATCTCGACGTGCTCGCGCAGGTCCGCCAGCAGCTCGCGGCGGCGCTCCTCGGGGAGCGGGGCGGTGTAGCGGGCGACCGCGTCCAGGTGGGTGCGGACCAGGGGGTGCTCGATCGGCTCGTTCACGGGTTCTCTCCCGGGGTCAGGACGTGGTCGACGGTTTCGCGGAAGGCCGGCCACAGGGCGGTGAACTCCGCCAGTGCGCTGCGGCCCGCGTCGGTCAGGGTGTAGTACCGGCGGGACGGGCCGCTGGCCGAGTCGCGCAGGAAGGTGTCGGCGAGCCCGGCGCGGCGCAGCCGGGACAGCAGGGGGTAGATGGTGCCCTGGCTGGTCGCCAGCATCGGGAACCGGCCGAGTTCCTGGAGCAGCTCCACCCCGTAGCGGGGGCCGTCCCGCAGCAGGGCGAGGACGCAGTACTCCAGCACGCCCTTGCGTAGCTGCGTCGCCACCGGCCCGTCGGCCGGGTCGCCGGCGCCCTCGTGCTGTGCGATGCCAGGTACCATGCAATGCAAGATAGCAGGCGAAGCAAGATAGTGCGACGGGCGACGGGCGACGGGCGACGGCTCCGGATGCGGTGGCGGTGGCGGTGCCGGGTGCGGTGGCGGTGCCGGTGGGGATGGCGGGCGCGCCGCGGCATCCCCACCGGGTCAGGCCTGTGCGCGCGGCCCCGGGCGCCAGGCGGCCAGGTGGGCGGCCAGGACGGAGGCGGCGTCCGGGGTGGTCTCGCGCAACGCGACCATGGCGGCCGTGATCACGTCGCACAGCTCGCCCTGCAGGTCGGCCACCGTGTGGCTGACGCCCTTGCGCGGGTTGGCGCCGAGCACGCCGAGCAGGGCCTCGGCGACCTCCCCGGCCTCCTCCTGGATCTTCACCACCTGGAGCGGCAGCAGCGGCTGCCCGATCGCCGCCCGGTGGTCGGAGAGGTGGCGGTGGATCTCGTCGATCACGGCCCAGACCCGGGGCCTGCCGGTGCGCAGGTGGCCCTCCAGCTGGCGCAGGTAGTCCCTGACCGCCGGCGGCACCTTCATTCCTTGGGCCTCGGCGATCGGGACGAACCGCAGTTCCTGGCCTTCGCCGAGGACCAGGTCGGCCGGGTCGACGTCCACCACGGCGTGGAAGAAGCGGTACGGGCCGGTGGTCGCGCCCTCGTACGGCACGGGGTCGAAGGGCAGCAGGCCGGGCACGTCCAGGCCGGTCTCCTCGCGCAGCTCGCGGACGGCGGTCAGGTACGGCGTCTCGCCCGGTTCGCGGTGGCCACCGGGGACGACCCAGTACGCGGGCCAGCAGATGTCCGGCCTGTCGTCGCGCAGTTGGAGCAGGACCTCGTGCTGGCTGTTGGTGATGAAGACGTCCACGCTGTCGTAGTCGTCGTCGGCCGGGCCCGCGCTCGTCCTCGCGGACGCGGAGGCGGAGGCGGAACCGGACTCGCTGGAGCTGGAGCTGGAGCTGGAACCGGTGGAGTCGAAGCTCGTGAAGTCGGTGCTCAAGTCGCCCTCCCTGCAGACGGGGCCGCCGCCCGGCGCGGGCGGCCGGCGGTTGAGGCTGCCACCTGACGGGCGGCTTGAACCCTCACCCGGAGGGCGGATCGCTCCTTCACCCGGACGGCCGGTGGCGGCCGGTCCGGCGCACGCCCCCCGTCCGGGGCTTCCGGCGGGCACGGCCGCCCCGCCGCCCCTAGGGTCGGTGATGCGTCGACCGTGCCGGGCGCCGGGGCGTACGCCGCGCGGCCGTGCGCCGGAGCGCGCCCGTCAACCCGAGAGGTGGACCGCACCATGCAGACCGTCGTTCGCGGGGCCGGAGCGGTCGGCCTGGCAGCGCTGCTGTTCACCGGTGCCGTCGGCTGCCAGGACGACGGCCGGTCCACGGCCGAGCCGGCGCCGACCTCTCCGACCTCCCCGGCCGACCGGGCGGCCATGGCGGCCGCGGCGACCACGAGCGGCGGGCCGTCCGCCCGGAACCTCGACTGGCACACCTGTGCCGCACCCAGTACCGCCCAGGGCGCCGGGACGGCTCCCGCCGGCGACTGGCAGTGCGCCACCCTCAAGGTCCCGCTGGACCACGCCGACCCGGGCGGCCGCACCATCGACCTGGCACTGATCCGGACCCCGGCCAAGGACGCGCAGCACCGGATCGGCTCGCTGCTGTTCAACTTCGGCGGCCCCGGCGCTTCGGGCGTGGCCACCCTGCCGGCCTTCGCGGCCACCTACGACTCCCTCAACTCCCGCTACGACCTGGTGAGTTTCGACCCGCGCGGAGTCGGTGACAGCGCCGGGGTGCACTGCCTGGACGACCGGGCGACGGACGCCAGTGCGGCCGTCGACAGCACGCCGAGCAGCCCCGAGGCGGTCAAGGCCCTGGACGACAGCAACGCACAGGTCACGGCCGCCTGCGAGCACAACGCCGGCCCGGTGCTGCCCTACGTGGACACCGAGAGCGCCGCCCGCGACCTCGACCTGATGCGGCAGGCGCTCGGCGACGAGAAGCTCTCCTACGTCGGCATCAGCTACGGCACCGAGCTCGGCGGCGTCTACGCGCACCTGTTCCCGCACCAGGTCGGCCGCATGGTGCTGGACTCCGTGGTCGATCCGACCCAGGACCCCCAGCAGTCCGCGCTCGGCCAGGCCCAGGGCTTCCAACTCGCCCTCGACGACTTCATGAAGGCCTGCGCGAGCCAGGCACCGGCCTGCCCGACCGGCGGCGGCGGCGCCGAGGGCACCGCGACGATCACCGCCCTGCTGAAGAAGCTGGAGCAGTCCCCGCTGCCCACGGCGAGCGGCCGCCAACTCACCGAGAGCCTGGCCCTCACCGGCATCGCCGCCGCCCTGTACAGCCAGGAGACCTGGCCCGCGCTGGCCGCCGGCCTCACCGAGGCCACCCGACAGGGCACCGGCGACACGCTGCTCCAGCTGGCCGACGCGCTCCTCGGCCGGGACCCGCAGGGCCACTACAGCACCCTGATGTCCGCGAACCGGGCCATCTCCTGCGTGGACTCCCGACAGCGCTACTCCGACCAGGACGTCCAGCAGCAGCTGCCGCAGTTCGACAGTGCCTCACCGGTGTTCGGCGCCTTCACCGCCTGGGGGCTGACCAGCTGCACCGGCTGGCCGGTGGCGGGCAGGACCGACCATCCGGAGGTGTCCGCCGCCGGCGCGGCCCCGATCCTGGTGGTCGGCACCACCGGTGACCCGGCCACCCCGGTGGAGGGCGCCCGGGCGATGGCCCAGGAGCTCGGCCCCGGCGTCGGCGTCACCGTCACCCTGCAGGGCGAGGGCCACGGCGGCTACAACACCGGCAACCCCTGCCTGAAGAAGATCGTGGACGGCTACCTGCTGGACGGCACGGTCCCGGCCGACGGCACCACCTGCAGCTGACCCGGCGGGAGCCCGTCCGCAGCCGGCGGGGCGACCGGCAGCGGGTGAGTGGCCCACTCCATCGAATATCGATTGGCCCTGGATACCGGTCCACTCGGACGGTTAGTCTCTCCGGCGTGACCACCAAAGTCGACTTCTACTTCGATCCGATCTGCCCGTTCGCCTGGATCACCTCCCGGTGGATCCTGGAGGTCGAGCGCCACCGCGAACTCGACCTCAACTTCCGGGTGATGAGCCTGTCCGTCCTCAACGAGGGCCGCACCGACCTGCCCGAGCGGTACCAGCGCCTGATGACCACCGGCTGGGGCCCCGTCCGGGTCTGCATCGCCGCCGCGGAGCAGCACGGCGAGCACGTGCTGCGCGACCTCTACACCGAACTCGGCACCCGCCTGCACGACCAGGACCGCGAGGCCGACGCCGACGTCATCCGGGAGGCCCTGGTCGCGGCCGGGCTGCCCGAACAGCTCGCCGACGCCGCGGACAGCACCGCCCACGACATCGCCCTGCGCAAGAGC
This sequence comes from Kitasatospora sp. NPDC004745, assembly GCF_042873275.1. Classification (NCBI taxonomy): domain Bacteria; kingdom Bacillati; phylum Actinomycetota; class Actinomycetes; order Kitasatosporales; family Streptomycetaceae; genus Kitasatospora; species Kitasatospora sp. NPDC004745. The sequence continues at coordinate 19,259 of NZ_JBIALK010000033.1, forward strand.
CACCACGAGGGCATGGACCCGGTCGGCGAGGAGGTCGGCACGCCGACCATCCACGTGGACGGCGTCGCGTTCTTCGGCCCGGTGCTGACGGCGATCCCGCGCGGCGAGGACGCCGTCCGGGTCTTCGAGGGCGTGCGGCTGCTGGCCGGCTACCCGAAGTTCTTCGAGCTCAAGCGCACCCGGACGGGCTCGCTCGACTTCTCCTGAGGCGTTCGCCCGGGGCCTGCACCGCCGCCCTCGGCGTCCCTCCGGCGTGCTTCCGGCCTCCTTCCGCCGGTCTCCGGGGTCCTTCGGCCTCCTTCCGCCGGCCTCCTTCCGCCGACCGCCGTCCGCCGTCTCCCGGCCCGCCGCCTCCCGCCCGGGCTGCCCCTGGCCCGCCCGCCCCGGCCCTCTCGTCGCCCCCAGGACTCCCGTCCGGGCGCATCCGGCCCCACCATGGAGGGGTGGGCCCGGAGGTGCCGAGAGGCGGTGAGCGACGATGATCGTGCGAGGACGGTCGCGCGCCGCCCGACACCCGGCCACCCCGCCGCCACACCGCGGCTGGGGGTCGGGCGTCGGCCCGGACCGTCCCCGCAAGCCCACCCCGGGCCGCCCGCCGCCGGGCAAGCCGCCCCCGCCGTCGGCGCGCCGCTGGCTGCTGCCCGTCGCCGTCCTGGTCGCCCTGCTCCTGCTGGTGCTGTTCGCGAGCCCCGGTCCGACCGGCACCCGCTACGGCTACACCGACCTCCTCAACCGGGTCGACGCCGGACAGGTCCGGACCGTGAACGTCAACAACACCGGCGGCGTCACCGGCAGCCTCAAGGACGGCACGCACTTCACCAGCCAGATCCCGACCGCCCTGGACACCTCCCAGCTCAGCCGGGCACTCGCCGACCAGCACGTCGACGTCACCGCCACCCGCAGCGGGGGCGGCTCGATCTGGTCCACCCTGCTGCTGTTCCTGCCGCTGCTGATCTTCGGCGGACTCTTCCTCTGGTCCGGCCGGATGGCCACCCGTGCGCTCGGCGGAGGCCTGAGCGCCATCGGCCGCTCCCGCGCCAAGATCATCGAGGCCGAGCGGCCCGCCACCGGCTTCGCCGACGTCGCCGGGTACGAGGGTGTGAAACAGGAGGTCAGCGAGGTCGTCGACTTCCTGCGCAGCCCGGACCGGTACGCCGCCGCCGGCGCCAAGGGCCCGCGCGGGGTGATCATGGTCGGTCCGCCCGGCACCGGCAAGACCCTGCTCGCCCGCGCCGTCGCCGGCGAGGCCGAGGTGCCGTTCCTCTCCGTCACCGGCTCCGGCTTCGTCGAGATGTTCGTCGGCGTCGGCGCCTCCCGCGTCCGTGACCTCTTCGACGAGGCCCGCAACCGCGCACCGTCCATCATCTTCATCGACGAGATCGACGCCGTCGGCGGCCGCCGAGCCGGCGGCACCCGGCTCGGCGGCAACGACGAACGCGAGCAGACCCTCAACCAGCTGCTCGCCGAGATGGACGGCTTCGACCAGAGCACCGGCATCGTCGTCATCGCCGCCACCAACCGCCCCGACGCCCTCGACCCCGCCCTGCTGCGCCCCGGGCGCTTCGACCGCCAGGTCACCGTCCCGCTGCCGAACCAGGCCGAACGGGCCGCCATCCTCGCCGTCCACGTGCGCGGCAAGACCCTCGCCCCCGACGCCGACCTCGACCGGATCGCCCGCGGCACCCCGGGCTTCTCCGGCGCCGACCTCGCCAACCTCCTCAACGAGGCCGCCATCAACGCCGTCCGCGCCGACCGCGCCACCCTCACCGCCGCCGACCTCGACGCCGCCCGCGACCGCGTCCTGCTCGGCCGCCGCGACTCCTCCAACGCCCTGCTGCCCGAGGAGCGGCACGCCGTCGCCGTCCACGAGTCCGGGCACGCCCTGATGGCCGCGCTCTGCGAACACGCCGACCCGGTCGCCAAGGTCACCATCATCCCGGCCGGCGTCGCCCTCGGCGCCACCGAGCAACTCCCCGAAGCCGAACGCCACCTGTACAGCGAGAGCTACCTGACCGACCTGCTCACCGTCCAACTCGGCGGGCGGGCCGCCGAACTGGTCGTCTTCGGCGAAGGCTCCACCGGCGCCGCCAACGACCTCGCCAACGCCACCGGCGTCGCCACCCGGATGGTCCGCGAGTTCGGCCTCTCCCCGGAACTCGGCCCCGTCGGCTACTCCTCCGGCGCCCCGCAGTTCCTCGGCGACGCCCCGGAGGACCTGCTCCGCCGCCCCTACTCCGAACAGACCCAGCGCGCCGTCGACGAAGCCGTCGCCCGCCTCCTGCGCCGCGCCGAACAGCGCGCCGTCGACCTCCTCCGCGAACACCGCCACCACCTCGACGAACTCGCCGCCCTCCTCGTCGCCCAGGAGACCGTCGACGGCACCGTCGTCCTCACCCTCCTCACCCACCCCACCCCCGCCCCCTGACCCCCACGCCCAGCCTGGCCTGATGCATCCCCGCACCCCGCGCCCCCGGCGCTGAATCCCTGTGTGCGGGGAGGACCGCCGAGGTGCGGATCACCGATGCGCGGGGGCGGCCGACCCCCGCAGGCATGCGGAGGGTGGCGCGGGCGGCCGGCCATCCGGCGCTCGAGTCCCGCACCATGTGCGCGAGTCGGGGGTCGGCGCCGTCCCCCGGTTCCATCAGGATGCGCGCCTGCCCGGTTGGCGTGGCGGCCGGCTCGGGCGCCGTCGGGTGGGGGTTTTCGGGGGGCTTTTCCTTTCCTTCCCAGTGTCTTGACGAACCCATGACACTGGCGGACCATCATGCTGGCGCGCGCCTCACCTCCTCCACCGTTCCGCCCCCACGGACCCCCACAGGAGGACAGTCATGCGACTGCCCCGCCGAGGGAAGCCCGCTGCGGCCACCGCCGTGCTGCTGGCCCTCGCCCTCGCCACACCGATCACCGCCCGGGCGGCCTCCCCCGACCGCCGCCCCGCTCCCTCGTCCGCGTCCGTCGACGCCGCGCGGCAGTACCGGCTCGACGGCCCCCGCACCGTCGCCGAACGCACCGCCGTCGCCGCCACCGGCGCCGCCGTCGACGCCGTCCTGCCCGACGCGGTGGTGGTCACCGCCACCCCCGCCGAGGCCGAGCGGCTGCGGGCGCTCGGCTGGTCCCCGGTCGCGCTGCCCGGCCCCCGCTACGGCGCCGAGCCGGGCACCGGACAGGGCGACGGGCCCGACGTCGGGAGCCTGAGCGGGGTGAACGACTTCCCGCAGGCCGACTCCGGCTACCACAACTACGCCGAGGCCACCGCCGACATCGACGCCGTGGTCGCCGCACACCCGGACATCATGAGCAAGCGCGTCATCGGCACCTCGTACGAGGGGCGGCCGATCGTCGCGGTGAAGATCAGCGACAACGTCGGCACCGACGAGAACGAGCCCGAGGTGCTGTTCACCGCCCACCAGCACGCCCGCGAGCACCTCACCGTCGAGATGGCGCTGTACCTGCTGCACGAGTTCGGCGACAAGTACGCCACCGACAGCCGGATCGCCAACGTCGTCAACAGCCGCGAGATCTGGGTGATCCCCGACCTCAACCCGGACGGCGGCGAGTACGACATCGCCACCGGCCGCTACCGCAGCTGGCGCAAGGACCGTCAGCCGAACTCCGGCAGCAACAGCGTCGGCACCGACCTCAACCGCAACTGGAACTACAAGTGGGGCTGCTGCGGCGGCTCCTCCGGCTCCACCTCCAGCGAGACCTACCGGGGCAGCGCCCCGGAGTCCGCCCGGGAGACCAAGGTCGTCGCCGACTTCGTCCGGCGCCGGATCGTCGGCGGCAAGCAGCAGATCACCGCGGCCATCGACTTCCACACCTACAGCGAACTGGTGCTCTGGCCGTTCGGCTGGACCACCGCCGAGACGGTGCCCGGCATGACCGCCGACGAGTACAACACCTTCGCCACCCTCGGTCGCAGCATGGCCGCCACCAACGGCTACACGCCCGAGCAGTCCAGCGACCTCTACATCACCGACGGCGCGATCGACGACTGGCTCTGGGGCGCCCAACGCGTCTTCGCCTACACCTTCGAGATGTACCCCGGCCCCAACGGCAGCAGCGGCTTCTACCCGCCCGACGAGGTGATCGGCCGCGAAACCAGCCGCAACCGCGAGGCGGTCCTGCGCCTGGTGGAGACCGCCGACTGCGTCTACCGCGTGATCGGCAAGCAGCAGCAGTACTGCGGCATCCCGGCCTGACCGCACACACCTCGGAGCGGGTGCCCGGCCCTTCCTCGCCGAACGGGCCGACGCTCACGAAGAGTCGAGGCCTCCGCCGCCGGCGCGCGAGAAGCGCCGGCGGCGGAGGCCCGGCCGCTGCAGCTCAGTCGGGCCCGGTGCCACGGCAGAGGACGTCGGAAGGCCCGGTGGACGCCTCCTGATCCCGACTATCGGCAGGCCGGGCCGAAGAACACCTGGACCTTCTTCAGTGGCGGGGCGGGTGTGACGTCGGTGTCGTAGCCCGGGTTGTCGCTCGCCCAGGCCGCCTGCGTGCAGTAGCCCGGTTCCTTCGGGGCTGTCCTCTCCAGGTTCTCGAACGTCGGTTCGCAGGTCGCGATTGCGTACGCTCCGAGAAGCTCTGAGCTCGGGGGGAGACCCGGCACGACGAACCGGACGATGACGTCACGTGTGGGCCCGCAGCCGGTCGTGACCGGCGAGGGCGTACTTGTGGCTGCTGTGGCCGCCTGCGGACCCGCGGGCCGCGCCTGCACGGTCGGGCTGTGCGTGGCCGGCGTGGACGGCGGCGTTGACGGCGGTGTGGTTCTCGCTTCCCGGTCTGGACTGGCAGACGGCACCGGTGCTGCTACCGACGCCGTCACCGGAGCTGCGATGCCCGTGACCGCCGCCGGCCTCGGTTGTGTGGTCGACGCGCTGGGCGGCATGGCCCTCGGGAGAGGACCGACGATCGAGCCGATGATCCCGATGGCCATGAGCAGGGCGAACAGGCCACCGCAGCCCATGCCGGCGACCTGCCAGGGTTTGAACCTGCGTGGGCGAGGCGTGGCCGGCTGAACCGACGGCGCAAGACCGGATGGTGCCCTGGCCGAGTCGGGGTTCTGCGCCCCTCCCTGGTTGGGGCGGGACAGGTCGGGGTCGGTCACGAGTGGTGCCTTACCTGTGGGTCGGATGGCCAGGACCGAGTCTGGCAGCAGACGGAGGCCAACTACCTTCATGTGCAGGACTGTTATCGCGCAGTGACGTCATGAATCGATCGAGGCTCCGGGCGATCACCGGGGATCGCGTCGTTCGCTGCACCGCTGCGGCCCGCGACGCGTGGCCGGAGGGAGTGCACGGCGCGGCCCGCGTCATCGGTGGGCGCTCCGGTCTGACCGGGCTCGCCGCCAGCGGCGTCAACCCTCGGCGTCGACGTCGGTGTTGGCGGGGGCGAGTTGGATGACGGCGTGGCGGCCGTTGGTGCGCCACGGGGTGGCGGTGTCGTCGAGTCGGGTGACACGGGTGTCGTCGAGGCCGACGATCACGTCCGACTTGAGGGTGCGCAGTGCCGCGACGGCGGAGGGGAAGTGGCGTGTCGTGTCGGCGAACGGGGTGGTCGGCGGCCAGAGCCGGTCGCCGACGAGCCGGCGGTAGTTGAGGTCTCCCTTGAGGACGGTCAGGGCTGCGCCGGTGAACTCGGCCCGTAGGTCGCCGGGCATGTCGTGGTACGGCAGCGGGGCGCAGAAGAACGGGTGCGTGCGGACGGCGAGCGTTCCGTCGCCCATGGCCTGCCACAGTCGCCCGCCGACCGCCGCGGCGGCCGGTGAGGGGGCGGTGCGGAGGCGGCCGAGTGCGGCGAGGACGTCGGCCGTCGTCGCGTCCGACACGAAGTACGGCTGCGGCTTGACGTACAGGGCGACCTGCGCCGCCAGGCCGCGGGTCAGGAGGTGGTCGATCAGGACGAGGTCCGGGAGGAGCTCCCGGCCCGCGTTGTCCGCGACGACGCAGATCCGCCCGCCCCCGGCCCGCTCCAGCGTGGCCCAGAGCTGCGCGCTGTCGTCGGCGAGCAGGCCGGAGGCGGCCCGGCCGGCGGCCGAAACCGGACCGTCGGAGGACGCCGGACCGTCGGAGGAGTCCGGGCCGTCGGGCGTATGCGGACCGTCGGACGCAGGCCGACCGTCCGGCTCGGCGGTGATGCGGAAGCTCAGGTCCGCGCGGTTGCCCCAGAGGGCGGACGACAGCAGGGCGTCCGCCCGTCGGCTCTGCGGCAGGCCGTCCAGGACGTCGAGGGAGGCCAGCTCGTCGTCGACCACCGCCCCGGCCAGCTCGTCGGCCTTGAAGGGCGCGAACGGGTCGACGCCCTGCCAGGCACCGGGCCGGAAGTAGCCGGTGGCGTCGAGCAGGCGGTGGTAGAAGTAGCTCTCCGCCCACAGGAACGGCGCCTCGCCCCACGGCTTGCCCCACAGGCCCCGGCCCCACTCCACCCACTGCCCGGCGTCCGGGCTGTCCGTGCCCGGCGGCTCCAGGACACCGGTGGTGCTCTCCGCGAGCAGCCGCCCGACCGCCGCCCGCTCGGCGGGCCCGTACGGCAGCGCGTCGAGGACCTGTCGGAGGAGCACCGGGTGCCGCTGGTGGAAGACGCCCCAGGCGAACGACCCGGGGACGTCGCTGCGGATCACGGGTGCGTTCGACACGGTGCTGCTCGTTTCTCTCATCATCGCCGGGCGGCCGGTCCGACAGTACTGCCGACGGGCCTCGCACGAGGTCTGCACCACCCTTGGGCGTAGCCACCCGTTCCTGCCCCCATGCGGATGGATCGTGACCTGCTCCGGGCGGCCGGTGTCGCGGGCCGCGCGCTGGGGTGTACGGGCCGAGGGTCAGAGGTGGGGCCACGGGTCGATTCCCGCCTCCTTGAGCCGTTGTTCTTCCCGCCAGTTCAGGAAGACCGGCTGATCCGGGGAGAACAGGCCCATGGGCTGAGGACTGATCTCCCCGGCCAGGAACCCGACGAGGAAGTCGACCATGCCGCAGTCGTACTCGACCCAGTCGCCGTCCCGGGTGAGTACGAGGGTGGTCCACCTGTCGGGATCCGGATCCGTGGTGTCCCAGAACGCCTGGTTGGCGCTGCAGTCCACGGCCCACGAGAACGTCCCCCGCAGGGCCGGGCCGTCCTCGGGGTTCAGGTCGAGCAGCTCGTACCCGCACTCGATCAACTCCTCGAACCCCAGGTGGCTGCGAGGGTCCTGGACATCCTTCAGCGGCAGCCCCACGTGGAGCGAGCAATTGATCGATCCGCCACCGTAGGCGGACACGAAGGCGCGGTAGTCCGCGGGGAACCGAGTGCCCCATCTGCGGGCCGCCGCGTCCCAGTCGACGGGATCGCCGGCTCCGTCGTGCGGCGGCAGAACCCCGGCCAACCGGGCAACACTCGGATGCATCAGCAGTGCCTCTCAGAGAGCCCGGACAGAGCCCCGCCGAGCGTTTCGCAGGAGTGCGGCTCCCGCCGCGGCCTGGGACACCCTAGTGATCACGTCTGTGCGAGGCGAACTCCGCAACCGCGGTCGCCGACCACGGAACCCGATTCGCACCGGATCCCCAGGGCCCGGCGCATGACAGCCGCCGTACGGCTCCGGGCGAAGCGGGTGGACAGGTGCGGACAGTGCCGGACAGTCGCCGTTCCCCGCAGGCCTGGGAAGTGGACAGCGCCTGACGTGAGGCTGTGCTCCATGAACCCCGCACACACGCACCCGGACGGCCGGGAGGTGCGCCGAGTCCCGACGGGCCGCGCCGGTCCGGTCGCCTGACGCGCCATCCCCGCACCTCCGCACTGCACGACTGCCCAGCCCGCCCGAAGGAGCAGCACCATGACGTCCCGTCCGCCCCACGCCGTGAGCACACTGGTCGCCGCCGCGGCCCTCTGTGCCACCGCTGTCTCGGCCGCCACCACCGCGCAGGCCGTGGAGGACGCCGGCCGGCGTCCGTCGAGAATCGTCAACGACTGGGCCCGGGCCTGGAACGGCACCGACCCCCGGGCGCTGGGCGCCCTGTTCACCGTCGACGGCACCTACTCCGACGAGGGCGTGGGCGTCACCTTCCACGGCCGCCAGGAGATCTCCGGGTGGAAGGCCCGCGCGGACAGCCTGATCGACGGCGTCCACGTCACCGTGCGGGCCGCTCACCACAACGGCGACCGCATCACCGTCGACGCCGTCTACGCGGGCCACCTCAAGGGCGCACCGACGCCGTTCGCCGTGCCGATGACCGCCGTCCTCGACCTCGACGGGAGCCACTGCAGGATCACCGCCGACCGCGACCGCTACAGCCTCTCCACCGTCCTCGCCCAGTCCGGCCTCCCCGCCGACTGGACCCCGCCCGCTGGTCAGATCGCGCACCGCCGGGCGGCCCCAGTGGCCGGTGCGCGCTCGCGGTGGCGGCCGGGTGGAGTGGCGGCCGGCCTCTGAACTCCCGACCAGCGGTGGAGCCACGGCCCGTCCGCCGACGCACCGGAAGTCGGCCCGGCCGACTTCCCATGCAGCGGGCGACGGGGTGGAACGCGCCGGTCGAGGAGGCCCGGCCGGTTCTCGAGGGTGATGGGATGGGGGCCGTTCAGGCGCTCCTGGTCGAGCGTGGTGCGACCGTCATCGAGGCGATGGCGATCACCCGGGAGCTGCTCGGGAGAGCGGAGACGCCGCTCCGGGTCGCCGTCGACATCGTGACGGAGAGCGGGGCGCGGCAGGAGTGCGTGGGGATGCACCCGTAGGGTCGGGGGATCGGGATCGGGGAGCGGGGCCGGAACGGGGGTGGGTGGGATGGCGGAGGCGCCCGGAATGCGGGTGATTCGCATGGAGATCGACCGGTACGACTGGGGCGCGTTCTCCTGCGGGTGCGGGCGATCGGCGGCTCATCTGCCGGGTGCGTTGCTCCGGCTGATCACCGCGCGTACGCCGGGGGAGGCGACGCTGGCGGAGATCGACGGTCACGTCATGATCCAGTCCAGCCTGATGGACCCGGCTCCCGCGGCCGCCGCCGTCGTCCTCGCGGCGCTGGCCGATCCGGCCGTCACCACGCCGGTGGCCCGCACCGCCCTGCTGGGTCTTCTCCTGGCCTTCGGCGCGGGGGACACCGTGCAGCAGGAGGAGTGCGAGGAGCTGATCCGGGGAGGCGTCTGGATCCTCTACCGGGAACTCGTCACCCATCCGTCGGGCATCGCCCGGGAGCACGCCTACGAGACCCTGAGCAACCTCGACACGGAGCGGGACCGGCTGGAGTCCTTCCTGCGGGCGAGCCGCGCGCAGCACCCGTCGGACGTGGACTGACCCGGTCGGGGGCTCAGGGCAGGAAGTGGGCGCCGAGGAGGCCCCGGCCGGTGTCGGCGGCGGCGCGCCAGACGGGTGGGACGCCGTCCAGGAGGGTGTCGAGGTCGGCCCGGGTCGCCTCGTCGCGGAGGGCGGCGGTGAGGAGCCGTTCGGCGTGGTGGCGCGCGGGGGCGTCCCAGGTGAAGGCCTGTTCGACGGCGGGGAGGGTCTGCCGGACCTCCTCGGGGGTGAGGACGAGGTCGCCGAACCAGCCGGGGAGGAGCGCGAACCGGGTGGGGCCGAGGGCGTGCGCCAGGGCGGCCGCCGGGTAGGAGTTGCGGGCCGAGACGGCGAGGCGGGGCAGCGAGTCGTCGCTCCCGCGTTCCCAGGCCTCGTAGACGAGGCAGATCCGGTCGTCCAGTGCGGACGGCGCGGCGGACTCGACGAGATGGTGCCGTGATTCCTCGGTGCTTCCCGCCTCGCGCCACCACGCGAGGAGCTCCCGCGACCCGGGTAGGGAGGCCTCGGCGTCGACGGCCGGTCGCAGCCGCGGCGCGTACTGCGCGACGGCGTCGGCCGTCATGGGCAGCAGGCACCACATCCCCAGGAAGCTCACCGTCGCCCCCTCTCGTCGTCGTAGGGGGATGCTGCCACCCGGGTCTGACAGTCGTGCGGGTGCGCTGGCGCACCGGCGTACGGCCGCACGGGCGGCCCGGTACAACGGTTTCCGGGGACGACTACGCGGTGGTCTTCGATCAGGCCGGGGTGTTCCTCCACGGTTTCGACCACGAGAGCGACGCCACCCCGTGGCGGGCGGAGCAGCGCGCGCACTGGCCCGGCCTGCTGGACGGGCTGCCCGCGTCGCTCGCGCCGTACGCGCAGGCGCCGGAGTTCCAGTTCGAGGGGTTCTTCGACGCCACCGTGTGCGTCTGGAGGGAGGCGGCTGCCCCGGCGTGGCGGTGCGGTCCGGTGGAGTTCGCCGACGGCGAGTCGGACGGCTCCGACTGGCTGTTCGGGCTGCTCACCGGGGAGGGCCCGGCGGCGTACGTCGCGTTCGCCGAGGACTACTACGAGCGGGAGGTCGACCGGGAGGCGGCGGCCGCGGTGCTGGCCGGCGGGGCGGTCGGCCGGGGGCTGGTGGCGACGCTGTCGTCCGTGGCGCGCTTCGAGGCCGTCGCCGAGCAGGCCCGCGCGCTGGGGTACACCGTGCTGGAGGACTGACCCGCCCGGCTGCCGGGGTGGCCTGCGGGGGTGCGGACGCGGGTGGCAGGCTGGGCCGGTGCCGAGCGACTACACGCGTGACCAGGGCGACGAGGGCGACCAGGGCAGCCACCGGCCGGGGCCGGGGGAGGGCGAGGGCAGCCCGGACGGGAGGCTGATCCGTCCGGCCTTCTGGGCCGCCTACCTGATGCGGATGTGGGCGCTGGACGATCCGGAAGGCCGGTGCCTGGCACGCTGGTTCGGGGTGGACGCCGTCGACGCCGAAGCGGCCTGGGACGCGCACCTGTGGGGCGAGTCCGAGGTCCTGGTGCCGTTCGGCGGCGGTCACCGGGTGGTCGTGACGAGCGTGGAGCTCCCCACGGACTGGGGGACGGAGTTCCGGATCCACCACCCCGGCTGGGGCGGACGTTCGGTGCGGCTGGCGGACGTCGACCGGTACGTCGCACGGCGCCTCGGGACGCCGGAGCACCAGCGGGGCCCGGGGCTGTCCTGGCGGGAGGCCGCACACCTGGCCCGGACGCCGGACCGCGCGGCCCCGGGGGTCCACGACCCGCACGCCCGGCTGCTCCTGCTGCTCCCGGTGGTCGGTGACGCCGAGACCCCGAAGGGGGCGGTCGGGTCGATCGGGGCGGCCCTCACCGCGGCCGGCGTGGCGGCGGCGGACGCGCCCGCTGCCGCGCGCTTCCTGCTGGACCGCCCGGTCTGGCCGGCCGCCCGCTGGGAGTCGCCGGCGTCCGCAGACCGCGGCCGGCGCGGGCCGTCGTGGCGCGGCCCGTCGTGGTGCAGACGGGTGGCCGGGGGGCCTGCCGACCACGTGCTCCGGTGCGACGCCCCGGCGAGCCCGCGACACGCCGCGCACCACGGCGCGTCGGGTGTGTCGGGTGAGACGGCCGACCGGCTCGCCCGGGCCCTCGGCACCCGGCCGGACGGGGCGGGCCGATAACGGCGTGCCGCCGTCCAACCGTTGCGGTGAGGTGAAGCCGAGGAGTCGGGCGCGGGCGGATCGTCGGGGAGTTCTGGACGAGTCATTCCGAAGTGATCGTGATCAGCTTGGCGATGGGCCGAGGGGCCATTCGAGGGCCTGCTGCCGGCCCGTGGGCATGCCCGCCTCCTGTGCCAAGGCAGGCTTCGCAACCCTCGAGAAGCCGGCGAAGTAGATGACGCGCGCCGCACCATGGAGGCCGGAGCCGGTGCTGCTTGTCCCGGGCCGCTCACGGCAGCTGCCGAATCCCTCCCCGGGGTTCAACTCAGCTGGTCGCGCACGAGATCAAGGAATGCCTGTCGGCTCGGATGTATGTGTGCCCAGACCTTCTCGTCCTGTGGCTCTCCCGGGTCTTCGGGGCCCTTTCTGATCACGTCCTGTAGTGCGAACGCGAGGCTGCGTGCCGCTTCGCTGACCTCGGACGGGCACAGTACGTGGATCGTCTTCTGCATCACCCACACCCTGTCAAGGACCTGCTTTGCCCGGGCCTGCCACTGCTCGTCAGCCACGTCGTGGTGATGCCGATCCACCGCGACTCGTTCTGCTTCCTGCACCGCAGACAGAAATTCGATGAGGTGAGTGAGACGCTCGTTGCGGCGCGCCTCGGCAAGTTCACGAACACTGCGGCGCGCCTCGCCGCGTTCCAGGGCGCGTCCTGCCGAGCGCTGGGCCAGCATCGACATGAGTCCGCCGAGTAGGACGCCGATGAGCGGCGCAAGCGTTGTCCACATAGCGTCCGACTATGACACCAACGGCATGAACACGGCACGGGGTTCGGGCAACACCGGGCCGAGGCCGGGACGCGAAGGCGGCCAGGTCGTCGCCGCCTTCGACAGCGGCGGGCAGCAGACGGCGGAAGACCTGAGACCTTCGCGTTGTCCTGAGTGCTCTTGGCCACAGCGCGGACCGGGAGGTCCGGCACGGGCGGCCATGGCGGCGGCGTCCGGTCTCCCGCAGCTTGTGGCCTACTCAACTGATCGAGTCGGTGAACGACACCCTCAAAGGCCGGCTCGACCTGGAACAACGCGGCGGCCGGACCTTTGAGGGCGTCGCCGTCCGCGTCGCCCGACGCGTCCTCGCGCCGGCCGTGGCAACCTGGCACGACCACAGGACCGGACAGCCGATCACACGGCCCCTCATCGCCTACGATCACTGATCACTTCGGAATGACTCGTCCAGGGAACGGGGGGCGTGGTGTCACGAGCGGCAGGGGCGGTCGTCGGGGCGGCGGTGGGTGACGCCCTGGGCGCGCCCTACGAGTTCGGCCCGGCCGGGGCGTTCTCGGCCCGGTTCCCGGACGGCGGGGGAGAGTTGGCGGCGGGCGGCGGCTGGGAGCGGGGTGAGGCGACCGACGACACGCAGATGGCCGTGCTGGTCGCCGAATCGCTCCTCGACCGGGGGGAGTTGGACCTCCCGGACGTCTTCGAACGGTTCCGGCGCTGGGCCGCCGCCGAGCCCAAGGACATCGGCATCCAGACGGAGGACGTGCTGACCAACGGCATGCCGTGGGACCTCGCAGCCGCCGTCCACTTCAACTCGACGCTGCGGGCGGCCGGCAACGGTTCGCTGATGCGCGCCTCGACGTCGGCCGTCGCGTTCGCCGGCGCCGGACGGTCGGCCACCATGGACGCCGCCCGCCGGATCGCCGCCCTCACCCACGGGGACCGGGCGGCCTGGGAGGGGACGGCGATCTTCCACGAGCTGGTCCGCCTCGCCCTCGCCGGGGCCGATCCGCTCGCCGCCGTCCCCGACGCCCTGGCCCACGTCGACGCCGAGCACCGCGACCGCTACGCCGCCGTTCTGGCGCCGGACTGGCACCCCGACCGGGCCACCGAGGCGAACGGGGCGGTCTGGCCGTGCCTCGGTTCGGCGGTGTGGGCGCTGCGCACCACCAGCGGGTTCGAGGAGGCGCTCCGCGCCGCCGTCGATCTCGGCGGCGACACCGACACGGTGGCCGCCGTCACCGGGGCCCTGGCCGGGGCCAGGTACGGCCTGGCGGCGATTCCGGCGCGCTGGACGGAGCCGCTGCACGTGCCGCTGCCCGGATCCGGTGGGCGGGTGCTGAGGGTGGGTGATCTGGTGGACCTGGCCGCGCGGTTGGCGGCCTGGCCGGGCCGCCCGGTCTGACGGGCCGACGATCTGAGGGGCCGACGACCTGAGGGGCAAGGGCCCGACGTCCCACCGGCCCGACGGCCCACCGGCCCGACGGCCCCGAGCGTCCTGACCTCGTGGCCTTCCGGGGCCCGGCGGACCCGGTGGCCGGGTCGGTGGTGGGCGGGGCTACCGTACGGTGGCAGCGGTTCGAGAGCGAATGAGGGGGCCAGGTGGCAGTCGAGGTGACGGTCCGTCCGGTGGCGTGGGTGGTCGGCGGGCGGGAGGAGGTGCGGGACGACGGCTGGGGGAGTGTCGGTGCGGTGATCCGGCTGGACGGCGAGCGGTTCGGCGAGGAGGCGCTGTACGGGCTGGCGGACTTCTCGCACCTGGAGGTGGTCTACCACTTCGACCGCGTCCCGGAGGACGAGGTGGAGTCCGGGGCCCGGCGCCCGCGCGGCAACCCGGACTGGCCGCTGGTCGGCATCTTCGCGCAGCGCGGCAAGAACCGCCCGAACCGGTTGGGCGTCTCGCGGTGCGAGCTGGTCCGCGTCGACGGTCTGGAGCTCCACGTGACCGGGCTGGACGCGGTGGCCGGTACGCCGGTGCTCGACATCAAGCCGTACCTGGCGGAGTTCGGGCCGCGGGGTGAGGTCCGGCAGTCGGAGTGGTCGGTGGAGCTGATGAAGGAGTACTACGAGACCGAGTCCGCCGAGTCCGCTCAGCCCACCGAGACCTCCGGGTCCGCAGGGGCCTCCGAGACCTCCGGGTCCGCCCGGTGAGGCTCGCGGTGGTGTCCGGCGGGGGGACCGGGATCGGCCGGGCGATCGCCGCCCGCCTGGCCGCCGACGGGAACCGGGTGGTGATCCTCGGCCGCCGGGAGGCGGTGCTGGAGGAGGCCCGGGCGCGGATCGAGGAGACCGTCGGCCCGGGCCGGATCGTCCCGGTGCCGGCGGACCTGACGGACCCGGCGGCGGTCGAGGCCGCGGCCGCCCGGATCGCCGGGCTCGGCCCGGTGGACGTGCTGGTGAACAACGCGGGCGCCATCGTCACCCCGCCCGCCGGGGACGGCCTGGCGGCCCTCGCCGACGCCTGGCGCAAGGACCTGGACGCCAACCTGCTCACCGCCGTGCTGCTGACGACCGCGCTGCAGGGGAGGCTGCGCCGGCCCGGTGGCCGGTTGGTGGTGATCAGTTCGGCGGCGGCGCAGCGCGGCGGTGCGGGCCCGCACTCGGCCGGTTCGTACGCGGCGGCGAAGGCGGCGCTGCACGGCTGGGCGTTCGGGCTGGCGCGGCAGTTGGGCCCGGACGGTGTCACGGTGAACGTACTCGCACCGGGTTACGTGGCGGACACCGAGATCTTCGGTGCCGGCTGGAGCGAGGAGTTCCACGCCGGGAAGGTCGCCGACACGCTGGTCGGTCGGGCCGGTACGCCCGCCGATGTGGCGGAGGCGGTCGGCTTCCTCGCCTCGCCGTCCGCCGGGTACCTCACCGGGCAGGTGATCGGGTTGAACGGCGGTGCGGTGCTCGGCCGCTGAGGGGTGCCCGGGCGTCGCGGCACCGCGGGCCGCGGCGCCGCGCGGCGCGTTCATCGGACGTCAACCGGCCCTGCCTACCGTGGGTCCGTCCGCCGACGCACGGCCGCCGCACGACCACCGACGACCGCCGCACTTGACCACCGGCGACCGACGACCACCGACCGCCGACGACCGACCCGAGGAGTCCCGCTGTCCAGGATCATCACCACCGCCCTGCCCGCACACGGCCACACCGGCCCGCTGCTGGCCGTCTCCGCCGACCTCGCCGCCCGAGGGCACGAGGTGGTGTTCCTCGGGGGCTCCCGGTTCGCCGGGGCGGCGCGCCGGGCCGGGGTGCGGTTCGCCGCGCTGCCCGCCGAGGCGGACTTCGACGACCGGGACCTGGACGCGTCGTTCCCGGGCCGGTCGGCGCTGCCGCCCGGGCCGGAGCGGATCGGCTTCGACGTGCGGCACGTCTTCCTGGACCCGATTCCGGCGCAGTACCGGACGCTGCTGGCGCTGCTGGCGGACTTCCCGGCCGATGCGGTGATCGCCGACGCGTTCGTGCAGGGCGCGCTGGCGCTGGCGTCGGGCCGGCCGCGGGCCGAGCGTCCGGCGCTGATCGGGATCGGGGTGTCGCCGGTGATGCTGCCGAGCGTGGACACCGCGCCGTTCGGCTACGCGCTGCCGCCGATGCCGGGGGAGGAGGGCCGGGCCCGCAACCGGGCGCTGCTGGCGGAGTCGGAGCGGCGCGGCGAGCCCCTGCGGGAGTACGCCGCGAAGGTGTACGCGGGCCTGGGGGTGCGGATGCCGGAGGGGCCGCGCGGGTTGGCGATGGTGACGGTGCCGGACCACTACCTCCAGCTGACCGTGCCGGGTTTCGAGTACCCGCGCAGTGACGCCCCGGCGTCGTTCCGGCTGATCGGGGCGCTGCCCGGGGTCGACGGGGAGGCGCAGCCGCTGCCGTCGTGGTGGGACGAGCTGTCCGACGGGCGGCCGGTGGTGGTGGTGACGCAGGGGACGCTGGCCAACGCCGACCTGGGGGAGCTGGTGGTACCGACCGTCACCGCGCTGGCGGACCGCGACGTCCTGGTGGTGGCCGTCACCGGCCGCCCGGAGGGGCCGGCGGCGCTGGTGGATCTGCTGGGCGGGGAGCTGCCGGGCAACGTGCGCGCCGCCGGGTACGTCCCGTTCGAGCGGTTGCTGCCGCAGGCGGACGTGCTGGTCAGCAACGGTGGTTACGGCGGGGTGCACACCGCGCTGCGGCACGGGGTGCCGCTGGTGGTGGCGGGGGCGAGCGAGGACAAGCCGGAGGTGGCGGCCCGGGTGCAGTGGGCGGGTGTGGGGGTGGACCTGCGCACCGGTCGCCCGGATCCGGCCGCGGTGGGGCGGGCGGTCGACGAGGTGCTCGGGCGGGGCCGGTTCCGCGAGCGGGCCCGGGCGCTGGGCGCGGAGCTCGCGGAGTACCGGCCGTTCGACGCCATCGCCGAGCTGGTGGACTCCCTGGCTGCTGAGGGTCACTGAAGGTCTCCGGGGGCCACTGAGGGCTGCTGAGAGCCGCTCAGGGCCGCTGAGGCCGGGTTCCGGGTGCCCGGGTTCAGGGTGCCCGGGCCACCCCCGGGGGCACCCCGGGGACCGGCCTGCTCGCAGTCAGCCCCCGTCGCCGTCAGTCCCCGTCGGCGTCGGGGGCCGCGGTCGGCGCGCCGCCGGACTTGATGCCGAGCTTGACCTCGGCCGTGGTCCAGTCGGTGGCGATGGCCTGCTGGGCGGCGGCGAGGGTGGTCTGGCCCTTGCAGATCGCGGTGTGCAGGTGGGTCTCCACCGAGTCCTTGGGGTTGTTGGGGCCCTTGCCCGGCACGTGGTCGGGGGAGGGCGGCTGGACCCAGAGGTTGCGCGGGTCGTTGGGGTCGCCGCCGAGCTGCAGGCTGATCAGGTGGTCGTACTCGGCGTCGCCCATCGGGCCGCTGTAGCCGTAGGACTTGGCGTTCTCGGCCTTCTCCTTGCCGGTGATGTTGGACGGCGGGCGGATCGTCGAGGTGTAGCCGCCGGTCTTGCAGATGGTGTCGTTGAGGTTGCCCTGGTTGACGGCCGGGCTGATCGCGCCGGGGGTGCAGTTCGGGTCGGGCAGCGGCTGCTTGTCGGCCGTGTAGCGGTACTTGCAGCTGCCCGGCGCGGGCTGCGGCTGGACGTCGTAGGAGCTCTTCGGGCCGGCTCCGGTGACCACGGCGGCGGGTGCGGGGGCCGCTCCGGCGTTGGGGTCGGCGGCGTCGCCGGCGGGTGCGGCGGCGGTGCTGCGGCCCGCCGGCTTGGCGGTGTGGCCGCCGCCGGGCGAGCAGCCGGTGGCTGCGGCTATCAGGGCGGCCGCGGCTATGGCCAGGGCGGCACGGGCGGGAGCCGGCACGGGTTCCTCCAGGTCGGTGCGGTCGGACGGGCGGCGGGCGGACGGGTGACGCCGCCGGCCGCGCCAGCGGACACTACCGTGTCGAGGGGGCCGAACGGGTGACGCCACGTCCGGGCGCGGGAGGGCTGTGACCGGCGTGCGGAATCGTTTCCGCGTCACCGGACGCCCGGGCCCTCCCCGGCGGCCGGCCGCGGCCGACGCCGGGCGGAGCAACCCAGCAGGGCGGCAGGCGCCGGGCGGCGTAGCTTCGTGACCGAACGACGACGTTCGCCCCTTTCGGACCTCCCGGAGTCACCCCATGCGGAGTCACCCCATGCGGATCCCCGCCCTGATCGCGGCAGCCGCGCTGCTACCCGTCCCGCTCCTCGCCGCCCCGGCCGCCCGGGCCTCCCGCGCCCGTGCACCGCCCGACGTACGCCAAGGACCTGAGCGTGCAGGTGAGCCCGCCGTCCTTCCCGACCGCGCCCGGCGCCGTCGGGACCGTCCTGGTGACGGTCTGCAACAACGGGACCGAGACGCCGACCGAGGCCACCCTGGTCGTCAACGGTCCCGGGGATCCGGGCCTGGAGCTCACCACCGACCACGCGGGCCCGGTGGACGGCGGCTGGAACTGGATCCGGTTCCAGGTGGCGCAGGGCCTCGCGCCGGGCACCTGCGAGACCGAGCGGATCTTCGGCCGGAGCATCGGCACCACCCCGGGCCCGCAGACCTACCCGGGCGGCACCGCCGTCGTCACCTGGGACCCGGCGCAGAACCCGGACGACGGGTCGGCCACCTGGTCCTTCGCCACCTCGGCGCCGGTGACGAACGCCGTGCTGGAGATGTGGCGGCCCCCGAAGCCGGCGGCGCCCGGCGACCCGGCCGACTTCGAGGTGCTGGAGCGCAACCTGGGCCCCTCCACCGACTACCCGTGGCGCGGCCGGGTGGTGGCACAGCTGCCGCCCGGCTCCACCTGGCTGGACACCGCGCCGAGTTCCAACCCGTGCGTGATCTCGGCGGACGGCACGACGGCGACCTGTGACGACCCGGTCAACAACACCTGGTCCCGGTACAACCGGGGCTTCGCGCTCCGGGTCGACCCGGCCGCGAGCCCCGGGACGAGCATCCCGGTCACGCTCACCTACCAGGCCCCGGCCAACCCGGACCCGCACGCCTTCGTGCTGACGGTGCCGATCCCGGTCTGCTGATCCCCCCGGGTGCCGCCGTGGGGGCGAGGCCGCGCCCCACGGCGGCACGGCCGACGGGCTACCGCTGCGCCGCGATCCAGTCCGAGATGAGCTCGTCCAGCACCCCCAGGGGCAGGCTGCCGTGCCCGATCAGCTGGTGGTGGAACTCCCGGACGTCGAACCGCCCGCCCAGAGCCGCCTGGGCGCGCTCGCGGTGCCGGACGATCTCCCGACGGCCGATCAGGTAGGCGGTGGCCTGGCCCGGCCAGGAGATGTACCGGTCGATCTCGTTGCGGACGTTCTCCTCGGTGGTGGCCGTGTTGTCCCGCATGAACGCGATCGCCCGCTCCCGCGACCAGCCGAAGTGGTGCAGTCCGGTGTCGACGACCAGGCGCACGGCGCGCAGCGCGTCCATCGAGAGCATGCCGAAGCGCGAGAGGTCCGAGCTGTACAGCCCCATCTCGTCCGCGAGCCGCTCGGTGTACAGCCCCCAGCCCTCGACGTGGGCGGTCAGCTGACCGCTCGGCTTCTGCCGGAACACCGGCAGGTGGTGCAGCGTCTGGGCGACGGCGATCTGCAGGTGGTGGCCGGGCACGCTCTCGTGGAAGGCGATCGCCTCGTACTCGTACCGGAACCGGGTCTGCGGGCGCAGGGTGTTGATCCAGTGGGTGCCGGGCAGGCCGCCGGGGCCCGGCGGCTGGTAGTAGGCCAGCGGCGCGGTCTCCGCCTCGACCGGGTCGATCTCCCGGGTCACGCAGTCGGCGATCGGGTACGGGCGGAAGTAGTCGACCGAGGCGCGGCGGGCGCGCTCCAGCGCGTCGTCGACGAGGGCGATGATCTCCGCGGCGCTGTCGAAGCGCAGCGCGCGGTCCTCGCGCAGCGCGGTCAGCACGCCCTCGGTGTCGGTGATGCCGAGCACCCGCCCGCCCAGCTCGGCGAACTCCTCGCGCAGCTCGGCCACGGTGTCCAGGCCGATCCGGTGGACCTCCTCCGGGGTGAGGCCCGGCCGGGTGTAGCGGGCGACGGCGTCGGCGTAGCCCTCGGTGCCGCCGGGCACGTGGCAGACGCCGGCCTGGTCGTCGGGCCGGGCGTCCGCGGCCAACTGCTGGGCCAGCCCGGCCCGGTAGCGGGCCACCGCCGGGCGCACGCCGTCGCGGACGATCGCCAGGGCCCGTTCGAGCTCCGGCCGGCCCCGCATCGGGCGCAGCAGCTGGTCGTCGTCCGGGCCGGCGGCCAGGTAGGCGTCCAGCTGGGTGACGGCGGCGTCGACGCCGCTGCGCAGCGGCCGTCGTCCGTCGGCCGCGGTGTCCAGGAAGCCCTGCAGGACGGCGTCGAAGTAGCCCGGCAGGCCGGCCAGCCGCTCCAGGTAGGCCTCGGGGCCCTCCTGGTCGACGGAGGTCATGGCGAGCGAGGTGAACGCCGCGTTCTGCGGTGCCACGATGGTCGCGGAGACGCTGAAGTCGGCCAGCCCGTGGGTGATCTGGCCCGTGCCGTTCTCGATCAGCCGGCCGAGGACGCCGTGGGTGATCCGGTCGTCTCCGGTCAGCGCGTCCACCGGGATCGCGGCCAGCCGCGTACCGATCCCGGTCAGCACCTCGCGGTGGCGCAGCGCGGCCGCCCGGGAGGGGTCGGGCACCTGGTGGGCGTGGCCCGCGACCCCGCTGAGCGTCGCGTCGAACGGGTTGTGCGCGTTCTCGGCGGCGAAGAACTCCTCCGCGAGTGAGGCGAGTTCGGCCTGATGCGGCTGGTCGGTCACGATCGTTCCCCCGGTCCGGTGCGGTCTGTGTGCCGAGGGGGCCCTGGGCGGCCCCGGTTGCGCCGATTATTCGGAGCGGCCGGCGGCGTGGTCAATAAGCACCGGTGGAAATAAGCACCGGTGGCACGGGGTCGGTGGAACGAGCGCCGGTCGACGTCGGGGCCGGGCCGCGTCGGGGTGCGGCACCGGCGCGGTGCTGCAGGTCCGCGCCGGTGTCCGCGCGCCGGGGCACCGGTCTGGCGGCGCGTCAGCGGTAGGCCTCCGGTGCGGCGGGCAGGCCGGCGTCCTGGACCTCGACCAGGTAGCGCCAGCAGTCCGGGCGGCTGCCGTCGAGGTCGGTGAAGCCGTACTCTCGGGCGAGCTGCCCGCTGGACAGCGACCGGCCGTTCCACCGGGCGAGCGCCGGGTCGGCGGCCAGGGCGGCGACCGCCCGGCCGACGTAGCGCGGCGTCTCGGAGATGCCGAAGTGCGGCTCCCGCACCACGGCGTCCCGCCAGGTCTCCTCGGTGACGCCGAAGTGCTCCAGCATCATCTCGGAGCGCATCCAGCCGGGGGTGAGCGCGACGGCGGTGGCGCCGCGCGGGCCCAGCTCGTGGCCGAGGGAGAAGGCCATCCGCAGCACGGAGGA
Organism: Kitasatospora sp. NPDC004745; assembly: GCF_042873275.1. Classification (NCBI taxonomy): domain Bacteria; kingdom Bacillati; phylum Actinomycetota; class Actinomycetes; order Kitasatosporales; family Streptomycetaceae; genus Kitasatospora; species Kitasatospora sp. NPDC004745. The sequence goes on from NZ_JBIALK010000033.1 coordinate 40,252, forward strand.
CTTGGCGAGGTCGTAGAAGAAGGAGTTGCGGTAGGTGGCGCCGTTGTACTCGGCGGTGCCGTCCGTCATCTCGACGACCAGGCCGCCCGGGTGGCGCAGCAGCAGCGGGAGCGCGTGGTGGCTGGTCACGGCGTGCGTCTCCACGGCCAGCCGCAGCAGCCGCAGGCCGTCGTCCAGGTCGTGCTCCCAGACCGGGACGTTCCAGCCGAACAGGTTCTCGCCGCCCCAGATGTCGTTGACCAGGACGTCCAGCCGGCCCTGCTCGGCGTCGATCCGCTCGACCAGGGCGGCGACCCGGGCGGGGACGAGGTGGTCCGTCGGGACGGCGATGCCCGTTCCGCCGGCCGCCGTCACCAGGTCGGCGGTGTCCTCGACCGTCTCCGGGCGGTCGTACTCCGAGCGCTGCCGCCGGGTGCTGCGCCCGGTGACGTACACCGTGGCGCCCGCGGCGCCCAGTTCGACGGCGATGCCCCGCCCCGCGCCCCGCGTCGCCCCCGCGACCAGCGCGATCCGCCCGTCCAGTACCCCTGCCACGCGCCCCGCCTCCCTGACCGCCTCCGGCGGCCGCCCGCTGCCCGGTCACGCCACCGGCCGGCCCGGGCGGGCCCGGCTGCCCGGGAACGACCCGCCGGACCCACCGGACCCGGACCCGCCGGACCCACCGGGACCGACCGGCCGCGGTGACGACTGTGCCGACGCCCGTGGAACGGACGTCGGCACCATCCTCGCGCAGGGGTCCGACACTCGGCCGGAGCCGCTGCTCAGCCCGCGTGGGCGGCCTTGGCGGCCTTGGCCGCGGCCTCCTTGTCGTGCTTCGCCTTGATCCGGGCGGTCTCCTTGCGGACGTCCACCTGGTTGGCGCGCTCGTGCTGCAGCCAGAGCGGGTTCTCGGCCTTGATCGCCTCGATCTGGTCGGTGGTGAGCGCCTCCGTCACGCCACCGCGGGCCAGGCCCGAGATGGAGATGCCGAGCTTGGCGGCGACCACCGGGCGCGGGTGCGGGCCGTTCTTGCGCAGCTCCTGGAGCCACTGCGGCGGCTCGGCCTGCAGCGCGTTGAGCTCCTCGCGGGAGACCACGCCCTCCTGGAAGCCGGTCGGCGCCGCGTCGAGGTAGATCCCCAGCTTCTTGGCCGCGGTGGCCGGCTTCATGGTCTGGCCGGTCTTCTGCTTGAGCGATGTCATGGAGACAAGGGTAAGGGAGTGCGCGGGCGCTCCCGGTCACGGTCGGTAGCCTTGCCCTGTGACAGAGATGCAGGTGAACCCGTCCTTCCGGCTCGTGTACGTCCCGGGCGTGACCCCCGGCAAGTGGGCCCGGGTCTGGGGCGAGCGGCTCCCGGACGTGCCGCTCGACCTCCTCGCGGTGCCGGTCGGCGACGCCGAGGGGACCCTGCGCGGGGGCACCGCGGACGCCGGGCTGCTCCGGCTGCCGGTCGACCGGGACGTGCTCAGCGCGATCCCGCTGTACACCGAGACGACCGTGGTGGTCTTCCCCAAGGACCACTGGCTCGCCGCGGCCGAGGAGGTCGCGCTGACCGACCTCGCCGAGGACGTGGTGTTCCACCCGCTCGACGACACCCTGGGCTGGCCGGGGGAGCTGCCCGGCCGCCCGGCCGTCGAGCGCCCGGCCACCACCGCCGACGCGATCGAGCTGGTGGCGGCCAACGTCGGGGTGCTGCTGGTGCCGCAGTCGCTGGCCCGGCTGCACCACCGGCGCGACCTCACCTTCCGCCCGGTCGTGGAGGCGCCGCAGTCCCAGGTGGTGCTGGCCTGGCGGCAGGAGGAGACGACGGACCTGGTCGAGGAGTTCATCGGCATCGTCCGCGGCCGGACGGTCAACAGCTCGCGCGGCCGGGGCGCGCAGCCGGCCGCCCCCGCCGCCGAGCCGAAGAAGGGCGCGCAGGCCCGCAAGCCCCAGTCGCCGAAGGCGGGCCAGCAGAAGGCCGGCCAGCAGCGGGCGGGCCAGCAGAAGGGCGGCCAGCAGAAGACCCAGGGCAAGCCGCGGCCTTCGGCGGGCGGCCGGGGCGGTGCGGCCGCGAAGCGGGGCAGCGGCAAGCCCAAGCGGCGCTCGTAGCGCCAGGCCCGGGCGGCCGCCAAACGCGGCGCCACGCACCGGAACCCCCCGCGGCGCCGCGCACCGGAGCCCCCGGCCGGGACGCCCGGGGCCTCCGGTGCTGGCCGGGGCCCGGTGGGGAGCGTACCGTCGGCCCCGGGCGCTGCCGGCCCCGTCCGGTCGAGGGGTTGGAGGAGCGCGCCGTGTGGCACGACCTGGTGGTTGTCCAGATGCCGATCGCGGAGAAGGTCGTCCGCACGGTGGCGGTCTACGTGCTGATCCTGGTGCTGTTCAGGGTCGCGGGCAAGCGCGGGCTGGCCGGTCTGAACACCTTCGACATGGTGGTCGTCTTCCTGCTCTCCAACGTGGTGCAGAACGCGATCATCGGCAACGACAACAGCCTGCTCGGGGGCACGATCGGCGCGGTCACCCTGGTCACGGTGAACTCCGCCGTCACCCGCTGGCTCGCCCGGGACCCGCGCGCCGCCCGGCTGCTGGAGGGAACCCCGACCACCGTCGTCAAGGACGGCCGGCTCGTGCCGGAGTCGCTGCGCGGCCTCGCGCTGCGGGCGTCCGAGATCGAGCACGCGGTGCGGGTGCAGAACGGGGACACCGTCCGGGACGTCGCGGTCGGCCGCCTGGAGCCGGACGGCCAGTTGGTGATCACCCTCAAGCCCGAGGAGCAGGGCGCCACCCGGGGCGACGTCGAGGAGCTGCGGCGCCGGCTGGAGTCGATCGAGGGGCTGCTCGCCACCCTGGCGGCCGACCGGGGCCGGGGGCGCTGAGCCGGGCGGCCCGCCGTGCCCGGACGGGCCCGCCGTGCCCCCGTGAGGGCTCACCGCCCCCTGGTACGGGCTCACCGTGCCCCTGAGGGCTCACCGGGCCCGGCGGGCGAGGGTGGCCGTGTAGGGGTGCGGGGAGAGCGAGGGGCCGCGGCCGGGGCGGACGGTGCGCCCCGGGGTCGGGGTGACGCTCCACCGGGCGGCGATGGTGGCGATGGCGAGGACGGCCTCGGTGGTGCCGAAGGCGTCGCCGAGGCAGCGGCGGGCGCCGAGGCCGAAGGGGGCGTAGGTGCCGGGGAAGGGGCGGGCGGTGGTGAGCCAGCGGTCGGGGTCGAAGCGGTCCGGGCGGCGGAACAGGTCGGGCCGGCGGTGCAGCAGGTACGGGCTGAACAGGACGGTGGCGCCGGCCGGGACGTGCAGGCCGCCGAGGTCGGCGTCCGTGGTGACGGTGCGGCTGAGGATCCAGACCGGCGGGTAGAGCCGCAGGGTCTCGCTGACCACGCGGGCGGTGAGCGGCAGGGCCGGGAGGTCCTCGTAGCGGGCGGGGCGCCCGTCGAGCACGGTGTCGAGTTCGGTGTGCAGCCGCTCGCGGACGGCCGGGTGGCGGGCGAGCAGCGACCAGGCCCAGGCGAGGGTGGCGGCGGTGGTCTCCGTGCCGGTGAGCAGGAAGGTGGCCACCTGGTCGTGGACCTCGGCGTCGGTGAGCCCGCGCCCGTCCTCGTCGCGGGCGTCGAGCAGCCCGGACAGCAGGTCGTGGTGGTCGGTGCCGGTGGCCCGGCGGCCGGCGACGAGCCGCCCGGTGAGCTCCGACAGGTCCCGGCGGGCGCGCCGGAGACGGCGGTTGCCGGGGGTGGGGAGGCGGTCGGCTCCGGGCAGCGGCAGCGTGACGCGCCGGCCGGTGCCGCGGGTGACGACGTCCACGCTGTCGTGCACGGCCGGGGAGCCGGCCCGGTCGTGCGCGGCGAACAGGCAGCGGGCGGTGGCGGCGGTGGTGAGGCGGTGCATCGCGGCGGGGACGTCGACCACGTCGCCGACGCGCCAGCGGGCGGTGGTGCCGGCGATCTCCTCGGCCATCAGTGCGCCGTAGCCGGGCAACCGGTCGTGGTGGAAGGCGGGTTGGAGCAGGCGGCGCCGGCGCCGGTGGGCCGCGGCGGGGCAGCCGGCGGGGCCGTCCCCGCCCGCGGGGCCGGTGCCGGGCCCGCCCCGGTCGAGGAGGTGGTCTTCGGCGAGCAGCCGGCGCACCAGCTCGGGGTGGCAGGCGACGTACGCGTCGCGCGGGCCGAGTCGGAGCCGGACGAGGTCGCCGTGGGCGGGCAGGCCGGCGACGAAGGCGAGCGGCCGGCGGAGCAGGGCCGGGGTGTGGCCGAGCAGGGGCAGGGCGCCGGGGGCGGTGGCCGAGGTGTACTGGGTGGGCACGGGCGTCACCTTGGGTGGGGGTGGCCGCAACGGTGGTGGCCGGGACGGTTCGTGCTCCCGATCTTTCCCGGAGCCCGGTGGCGAAACGATCCGCGGTGGGCGGGCGGGGGAGGCAGGGGGGCGCGTGCCGAACGTCCGTGCGCCGCCCGGCGCCTGGGGGAACGTCGGCCGACGCCGGGAGCGCGGTGGTGCGTGTCGGCGCCGCCCTCGGCGTGGGGGGTATCCCCGGGCGCCGCCCCGCCCCTACACTGCGGAACTTGCGAGACTACTGGTCAGTAGGGATTGGGGAGTTCGGATGTCCGACGAGCGGGCCCACGCGTTCACCGACGACGCCCTCGGGGCGCACGACGCCGTGGCGCTGGCCGCGCTGGTCCGCTCCGGCGAGGTGTCCCCCGCGGAGCTGGCCGCCGCCGCGGCGGCCCGGGCGGCCCGGATCGACGGCGCGCTGACGCCCGTCGCCCACCCCTCTTACGACCGTCCGCGCTCCGGCCCGGGCGGGGCCGGCGGCCCGCTGTACGGCGTGCCGACCTTCCTCAAGGACAACGTCGACCTGCAGGGTCTTCCGACGGCCATGGGCAGCGAGGCGTTCCGGGCCCGCCCCGCCCGCCGCAACGCCCGCTTCACGGACCAGTTCCTCGCCACCGGCCTGTCCGTGCTCGGCAAGACCCGGTTGCCCGAGTTCGGGCTGAACGCCTCCACCGAGTTCGCCACCGCGCAGCCGGTGCGCAACCCGTGGAAGCCCTCGCACTCCGCGGGCGCCTCCTCCGGCGGCTCGGCCGTCCTGGTGGCCGCCGGAGTGGTGCCGATCGCGCACGCCAACGACGGCGGCGGCTCGATCCGCATCCCCGCGGCCTGCTGCGGACTGGTCGGCCTCAAGCCCACCCGGGGCCGCCTGGTCGTCAACGCCCAGAGCGACAAGCTGCCGATCGACATCGTCACCGACGGCGTGCTGACCCGGTCGGTGCGCGACACCGCGGCCTTCTACGCCGCCGCCGAACGCCACCACCGCAACCCCCGGCTGGCCCCGATCGGGCTGGTCGAGGGCCCGGCGGCGCGCCGGCTGAGGATCGGGCTGGTCGTCGACTCGCCGATCGCCACCACCGACGGCCCCACCCGGGCGGCGGTGCAGGAGACGGCCGCCCGGCTGTCGGCGCTCGGGCACCACGTCGAGGAGACCACCCTGCCGTTCGGCGAGGAGTTCTCCCGCGACTTCGTCCTGTACTGGGGGTACATCGCCTTCGCCATCGCCGTCAGCGGCCGGCTGATGCTGGACCGCAGCTTCCGGATCAACCGGCTGGACGGCCTGACCACCGGCCTGCGCCGCCGCTTCCAGCGCGAGTTCCGGCACGTCCCGGCGGTGCTGCGCCGGCTGCGCCGGACCGAGGCCGCCTACGCGGGCATCTTCCGCAGCCACGACGCGGTGCTCTCGCCGGTGCTCGCGCACACCGCCCCGCCGATCGGGCACCTCAGCCCCAACGTGGCCTTCGACGAGCTGATCGAGCGCCTGCTGCGCTACGTCGCGTTCACGCCGGTCAACAACGTGACGGGCGGGCCCGGCATCGCGCTGCCCACCGGCGTCGCACCGGGTGGCCTGCCGATCGGCGTGCACCTGTCGGCGGCGCACGGCGAGGAGCGGCGGCTGCTGGAGCTGGCCTTCGAGCTGGAGGCGGACCGGCCCTGGCGCCGGATCCAGGACTGAGCCCCGGCCCCCTGCTCCCGTCCCCCAGCTCCCAGCTCCCAGCTCCCAGCCCCCGGCCTCCGTCCCGGCCCGGGTCGGCCCGGCGCCCGGGGCGCTATCCGGCCGGGGCGGCGACCGCCCGGGCCGCCTGCACCTCGTGGTGCAGCCGGGCCAGCGCGCAGTCCGGCGAGAGGCCGTCCGCCCCGGCCGCGGGCAGCGGTGCGCCCGTGCGCAGCGCGTCGGCCAGGGCGGCCAGCTCCCGGGTGACGGCACGGACCTCGGCGGGCGAGGGGGCCGGCGCACCGTGCTCGACCCGGACCCGGGTGGCCGTGGTGGTGTCCACGATCCGCTCGACCGCGATCACCAGCGGCCACCAGGCCTCGGCCCTGGCCCCGACCGGCGGCGGCTCGGTGAGCGCCCGCTGGAACTCGCTGCGCACCGCGGAGAGGTCCCGGTAGAGCCGCCGCCGGTAGCGGGCGCGGGCCGGGTGGTCCCGTCCGGGCGCGGTGGTGAAGGCCAGGGCGACGTACGAGCCGCTGTCCGCGACGGCGTCGGCCAGCCGCTCCCCGATCCGGGTGTGCCAGGACTCCGGCCAGAACAGGTAGCCGGCCAGCAGCGCGATGGCGCAGCCGATCAGCGAGTCGTACAGCCGGGGCGGCACCAGGTGGAAGCCCTGGTGGTTGAGCAGGTCCGAGAGCAGCAGGACCACCGGGGTGATCGCCGCGGTCTGGAAGGCGTAGCCCTTCGCCGACATCGCCGGGATCAGCGCCGCGAGCACCGCCATCACGGGGACGTCCCACCAGCCGCGCGGCACCGCGGCCAGCACCGGTACGGCGATCAGCAGCCCGCCGGCGGTGCCGAGGGCGCGCAGCACCGCTCGGGAGAACACCGAGCCGAAGTCCGGCTTCATCACGAAGGTGACGGTGAGCGCCACCCAGTAGGAGCGGGGGACGGCGAGCACCGAGACCAGGATCTGGGCGAGGCCGATGCACAGCGCCAGCCGCAGGCCGTACCGCCAGGACGCGCCGGACAGCAGCAGGGCGTGCGCCGCCTTCCGGGCGCGGACCCGTAGCGCGGCGGGCCGGCCGAGCCGGTCCTCGGCGCCGTACGGGTCGGGTTCGGTCTCGTGCACGACGCTCCGGGCGTGGCCGATGGCGTCCACCAGGGCCCGGGTGGACGGCCCGGTGGGTGCGGGGAGGGCGGGTGGCGGGGCGCGCCCGGGGCGGTCGTGGTCGATGGCCGCGGCCAGGTCGCGCACGGCCGCCGGGTAGGCGGCCGGCAGCGGTACCTGCGGGCTCGGGCGCAGCTGGGCCGCCGAGACCGCCTCCACCACGGGGATGACGGCGTTGAGCTGGGCGAGCAGGCGCACCAGGGTGGGGGAGCGGCCGTGCCGGCGGGCCCGGCGGGCGAGCAGCAGGTCGTAGGAGTGGTTGAGCGACTGGGTGAGCGCCTGGCGCCGGGCGTCGTGGCCGGGGGTGCCGGTGGCCTCGAGGACGGCGGCGACCGTCCGGTAGGTGTCCGCGACGGCCGAGCGCTCCGGCGTGCCGCCGCGCAGCGGCCAGGCCAGCAGGGTGAGGGCGAGCACCAGCAGACCGCCGAGCAGCAGCAGCGCGGGCGGCAGCCACCACGGCGGGGGCAGCGGGAGCCCGGCTCCGACCACCGCGTTCAGCAGCAGGAGCAGCCCGGAGACGGAGGCCACCGCGCCGATCGAGGAGATCATGCCGGAGACCAGGGCGACGGCGGTCAGCACGGCGACGGCCGTCCAGCCCGAGCCGTACACCAGGGTGCCGAGGAGCACCCCGAGCGCGCCGAACAGTTGGGGGACGGCGATGTTGAACACCCGCATCCGGTAGGCGTCCGCGGTGTCACCGATGACCCCGGACAGGGCGCCCATCGACACCAGAGCGCCGTACCCGGTCCGGCCGGTGGCGGTGCCGACCGCGAGCGGCGCGGCGAGCGCCACCGAGGCCCGGGCCGCCGCCGCCCAGGGCACCGGCGCGGGCGCGGGCCGCAGGCCCTCGGTCAGCCAGCTGGGCGGGGCGAGCCTGGCGGCGACTCGTCGGCGGCGTGCCATAGGCCCAACGTACGGCCGGGCCCGGCCCGCGGCTCGTCCTGCGTCCGGTCCGGGGTTCGTCGGGCGTCCGGTCCGGGGTTCGTCGGGCGTCCGGCCCGGGGTTCGTCGGGCGTCCGGTCCGGGGTTCGTCCTGCGTCCGGCCCGGGCGGGCGGGCAACGGACGGGCGGCCGATCCGGTTCACCGACGGTTATGTCAATTCCGGAAACATATCCCGGCTTATGTCGGCTCCCGAAACATAAAGCGCTCCCGAGGGTCGTCATGAGCTGCGTGGATTTCCCCGTTGGTAACCGCCGATCGAGGGTTGACACCATTAGTTGGTCTAGTCCAACGTATGGGGAGCGCGGTTCGGCAAAAGGCTGAGACGGGGTGAGCACGCCTGCCGGACTTGCGAGTTGGCCCCTTTCGGCGAAGCCCGCGACCGGGCCCCGGAAGGGACGGAGCGTGTGCGGATCGGCACGCGTTCGTGGGTCGAATTCCGCGTGCGGCCGGTGACGGGCCGTCGGCCCGCCGTACCCGCACTCTGCGCCCGAGGGGCGCTGCGTCGACTACGAACCATGGAGTGACTGCCCATGCCGAGCCCTGACGGGTATCTGCACCGAGCCGCCTCGGAGCGCCCCTACTTCAGTGAGGACGGGGAGAGCTACCTCGCGCGGACCGCGCTGCGCGAGGTCCGCAAGAAGCACCCGCTGCGGGTGCTCTCCGAAGAGGACTTCGCGTTCTGGCAGACCTACGGCTACGTCGTGGTCAAGCAGGCCGTCCCGGCCGAGGCCGCGCGGCGCCTGCTGGAGTTCGCCTGGGAGTTCCAGGGCCTCTCGCCCGACCGCCCCGAGGACTGGTACCGCGAGCGCGACTACCGGGACGAACTCGACCAGCACCTGCACATCTACGGCTTCGTCGAGGCCTACCACCACCAGCTGATCTGGGACAGCCGGCAGACCCGCCGCGTCTACGACGCCTTCGTCGACGTCTGGGACTGCGAGGAGCTGTGGGTCACCCTCGACCGGCTCAACCTCAACCCGCCGAACGTCCGCAACCGCGACCGCGCACTCATCGAGCCCACCGACAAGGGTTTCGACATCGAGCTGCACTGGGACGTCGACACCACCCAGGGCATGCTGCCCCAGCGCGTCCAGGGCATCATCGCGCTCGACGACACCCGCCCCGACCACGGCGGCTTCCAGTGCAACCCGGAGCTGTTCCGCCGGTTCAACGAGTGGCAGGCCGCCCAGCCGGCCGACCGCGACCCGATCCGCCCGGACGTCGACCGCACCGAGTTCCCGGTGGTGCGGCCCGAGTTGGCCGCCGGCGACCTGCTGATCTGGAACGGCCTGCTGGCCCACGGAGTCGCCCGCAACACCTCCGAGAACGGCGTGCGGGCCGTGCAGTACCTGTCCATGATGCCCGCGCTGGAGGAGGCCGAGCAGATGCGCCGCTCCCGGGTGGAGTCCTGGCGCACCCTCGCCACCCCGGACTGGAACCGCACCCTGGTCGGCGACCCGGTCAGGCACGAGTCGCTGCGGTACGGGCCGGCCCGGCTCACCGAACTCGGCGAGAAGCTGCTCGGCCTGCGCTCCTGGCACGGCCGCGCGAGCGCGGACCCGGCGCCGGCGGAGCAGGATCCCGCCGCGCACCAGCCCGCCACGTCCACGGGGGAGCCCGAATGCGAACCGTCTGCCTGACCCTGCCCACCAACCGCGAGTGCGCGGCCACCATCGCCGCGATCGGCGCCGAAGCCGCCTTCGCCGCGGCGCGGTTCGACGTCCGCGTGCACCTGCTGGTCCTGGACTCCGCCGACCCGGCCGTCTTCCGCCGGCACGCCGAGGCCGTCGCCGCCCTGCCCGCCGTCGAGCGGGTGACCGTCCACCACCTCGACGAGGACGCCCAACGCGCCTTCCTGCGCGACGTGATCGAGCGCTCCGGCGCCGCCGGCCCCGAGCGGCTGCTCGACCTCATGCTGCCCGACGCCGTCTCCTACGGCGCCTGCACCAACCGCGCCTTCCTGCTCGCCGCCGCCCTCGGCTGCACCTCCGTGCACCGCCGCGACTCCGACAGCCACTACCAACTCCTCGACGGCGAACCGGTGTTCCCGATCGTCCCGGAACTGGCCGCACTCGGCCTGAAGGCCGCCGACGCGGCCGCCGCCGTCACCGACCACACCCTCGACCCGGCGCACGCGGACAAGCCCGTGGCCCTGGTCGGCGGCTCCTTCGTCGGTGAACTCTCCGTCGACCTCGCCGAGATCCGTGACCTCGACCCGCAGGCCTACCACCGGGTCGTCGCGCTCTGGGCGCCCACCGGTGCGAGCGAGGAGGAGCGGCGCGAGCTCGTCGCCGAGTCCTTCACCGGCGGCGGCACCGAACCGTTCGGCGGTGACCGCGCCGTGCTCGACCTGCCCGACATCTGGCGGATCGACATGTGCAACGTCGCCATCGACCACGAGGTCTACGAACGCGTCCCGCTGCCGCCCGCCACCGACACCATCGGCAGCGACTACTTCCTGCTGCACCTCGTCCGGGACGCCACCCTGCCCGGTGTCGTCCACAACCGGCACATCGTCAACTACTACACCCCGGAACGCCGCACCGGCGCCGGCTTCACCGCCTACCAGCTGCGCTACGCCAAGTTCCTGCTCTCCATGCTCTACCTCTACCCGGTCTACTTCGACATGGAGGCGGCCGGCGACGCCCTCCTCGACGAGGCGCACCACGTGCGCGCCGACGCCATCGCCGACTCCGCCCGCCGCAGCGCCGCGACGGACCGCGCGGAGAACCACCGGCGGCTCGACGAACTCGACCGCTGCTACCGGCGACTGGGCGGCAAGTACGCCGAGTTCGCCGACCACCTGGCGCCCCAGCGGGCACGCCTGCTCGACGAGGCGCAGGCGGACATCGAGGACTTCGCGCTGCTGATCGACGCGTGGGGCCCGCTGACCCGGGCGAGCAGGACCACCCCCGCCGAGCGGCTGCCGCGGTAGCCGGACCGGGAGCCCATCCGTGATATCCCAGAGCACCACCCACTGCCAGAGCGCCGGCCACCGCCAGGCGGCCGCCCACCGCGCCCCCGCGCACCACACCACCGCCCACCACGCCGGCGAACTCGCCGGCCCCGCACCCGACCCGGCCGCGCACGACCGGACGGCGATCCGCGCCGCCCTCGCCGCCGCCACCGACGACCGGATCGTCTACGACCTCGACGGCATCGGGCGCCAGTACGCCGCCCTCGTCCGTGAACTCCCCGGCGTCGACGTCCGGTTCGCCATGAAGGCCTGCCCGGTCGACGAGGTGCTCGCCGGCCTCGCCGCGCTCGGCTCCGGCTTCGACGCGGCCAGCCCGCAGGAGATCGCCCAGGCGCTGCGCACCGGGGTCGGCCCCGAGCGGATCCACTACGGCAACACCATCAAGTCCGACCGCAACATCGCCGAGGCGTACCGGCTGGGCGTGCGCGACTTCGCCACCGACAGCCTGGAGGACGTCGCCGCGATCGCCGAACACGCCCCCGGCTCCCGGGTGTTCTGCCGGATCGCCACCACCGGCGACGGCGCCCTGTGGGGCCTGAGCCGCAAGTTCGGCTGCTCGCCGGAGGACGCTCTGCGCGTCCTGGACGCGGCCCGCACGGCCGGGCTCGTCCCGTCCGGGCTCTCCGTCCACGTGGGCTCCCAGCAGATGACCGCCGAGGCCTGGGGCGCCGCCGTCGACTCGCTCGCCGCCGTCCTGGAGGCGCTCAACTGGCGCGGCATCACCCCGCAGCGGATCAACCTCGGCGGCGGCCTGCCCGCCCTCGGCGTCCTCGACCGGCACGGGCGACCGCTGGAGCCGCCGCTGGACAAGATGTTCGCGGTGATCCGCGAGGGCATGGAGCGGCTGCGCACCGTCAACGCCGCACCGCTGGAGTTCCTGCTGGAACCCGGCCGCCACCTGGTCGCCGACCACGGGGCCATCCGCGCCCACGTCGCGCGGCTCTCCTCCCGCCGCCAGCTCGACGGCACCCGTGAGGACTGGCTCTACCTGAGCTGCGGCAAGTTCAACGGCCTCTACGAGATGGACGAGCTGCAGTACCGCCTGGAGTTCCCCACCCACCCCGGTGGCCAGTTCGTCAACGCCGTCGTCGCCGGGCCGACCTGCGACAGCGACGACGCCTACACCCGGGACGGCGGACTGGTCCGCGTCCCGCGCGCGATCGCCTCCGGCGACCCGGTCTGGATCCACTCCTGCGGGGCGTACGCCACCGCCTACACCACTCGCGGGTTCAACGGCTTCGAGCCGCTGCCCTACGTCTGCGTGGGCCGGACGGACCCGGCGGACGGCACGGGCGGTGCGGACGGCCCCGGCGTGACCGGCGCCGTGGCCGGAACGGTCGGCCGGGACGGGGGCGCGGCATGAACGACGTCAGGATCCGGCTGCTCCGGGAGGGCGACTGGGACGGCCTGGTCGCGCTCGAGGAGCGCGCCTACGCCGCCAGCGGTCTCTCCGAGGGGCGCGCCGCCCTGCAGTCCCGGCACCGGGCCTCACCCGACACCTGCTTCGTGCTGGAGCACGCCGGCGGCTTCGGCGGGTACCTGCTCGCCCTGCCCTACCCGCTGTTCCGGTGCCCGGACCTCAGCCGGAGCGAGGCGGGCGGCGTGCGCGCCACCAACATGCACGCCCACGACCTGGTCGTCGCCGAGGAGCTGCGCGGCCGGGGCCTCGGCCACCGGCTGCTGCGCCACCTGGAGGAGACCGCCCGCGCGGCCGGCTACCGCACCGTCTCGCTGGTCGCCGTCGGCGGCGCGCAGGTGGTGTGGGGCCCGCTGGGCTACCGGGCGCGGCCCGAGGTCGACCTGCCCGAGAGCTACGGGCCGCAGGCCGTCTACATGGCGATGCCGCTCGGCCCGGTCGCGGCCCCCGCGGTGCTCCCCGCCGCCCCGGCGCCCGTCCCTGCCGCCGCCCCGGTCCCCTCCCCGGCGCCGGCGCCCGTCCCGGGCGTGCCCCGGCCGCCGGCGCGCTCCACCGAACCGTCCCCCGGGTCCCCACCCAGAGCCGAAGTGGGCTGATGCACATGTCCCCCGATCGAGACGCCTTCCGCCGGTCCCAACTGGCCATCGGCGCCCTGTTCCTCCTGCTCGGATTCCAGTACGCGAGCTGGGTCTCCCGGATCCCCGCGCTCAAGGCCCGGCTCGACCTCGGCGAGGCCCAGATCGGCCTGCTGCTGATGACCTGCGGGGTCGGCGCGGCGGTGTCCTTCCCGCTGGTCGCGGTGCTGATGCGGCGGGTCGGTTCGCGCCTGCTGTCGGTGCTGTCCGCGCTCGCCCTCGGCGCCGTCCTGCTCGCCCTGTCCGTGGTGCCCGACTACCCGCTCACCCTCCTGGTGCTGTTCTGCGACGGCGTCGCGGTGGGCTGCCTGAACGTGGCGATGAACGCCCAGGGCGCGGCGCTCGAGGCCAGGTACCGGCGGACCACGATGTCCCGGCTGCACGCCACCTTCAGCGCCGGCTCGCTGCTGGCCGCGCTGCTGGCCTCCGGCGTCACCGCCGTCACCGACGGCCTGCTCGCGCACTTCGGTGTCGCCGCCGCCCTGCTCGCCGTCCTGGTCGTCGCCGCCCGGCCCGGGCTGCTCGCCGACGAGGCGGACGCCGACGAGGCGAAGACGGACGAGGCGAAGGCTGCGGAGCCGGCGCCCGCGGGGCGGAAGGCGCGGCGCCGCTTCGCCCTGCCCGTCGCGGCCACCCTCTGGATGGGGCTGGCCATGGTCTTCGGCACCGTCACCGAGGGCGCCATGAACGACTGGTCCGCGCTCTACCTCAAGGACGTCGTGGACGCCGGCGCCGGGCTCGCCCCGATGGGCATCGCGGTGGTCTCGGTGATGATGGTGCTCGCCCGGATCTTCGCCGACGGCTGGCGGACCCGGTTCGGCGACGGCCGGATCGTCCGGACCGGCAGCCTGCTGGCCGGCGCCGGACTGGCCCTCGCCCTGCTCGTCGGCGGCGTCGTCCCGACCCTGCTCGGCTTCGCCTGCGTCGGCCTGGGCGTCGCGGCCGTCACGCCCTGCGTCTACGTCGCCGCGGCCCGCCAGGGCTCCGACGCGCTCTCCCTGGTCGCCGCGATGGGCACCACCGGACTGCTCGCCGGCCCGGCCGTGATCGGCTTCATCGCCGACGCCACCAGTCTGGTCTGGGGCATGGCCGCCGTCGCCGCCTCCGCCGCGATCGTCTCGCTCTGCGCCCTGCGCATCGGCTGGCCGGCCCCGGAGCCCCGCACCGGGCCCGGCGCCGACCTCGCGGCCGGCCCGGCCTGACGCCCGCACCCCCGACCCTCGCCGGCACGCCGCGCCCTCCCCCGTCGCGGCGTTCCGGGCGAGCCCCCTCCGCCGGGGCGGGACCACCCGGTCACCCGCCCGCACCCGACCCTCGCTCGGCACCTCCGCGCCCCCGTCGCGGAGGTGCCGGGCGAGCCCGTCCCGTCGGGCGGCCCGCCCGGACGCTCCCGGCGCCCGGGGCGGCACTCCTCCGCGGGGCGGCGGGTCGTCCGCCGGACCGGCCCCGGGGCAAGGCCGCGGGCCGGAACGGTGTCTGACGGTGCGTCGACGCCGGGGGTCTTCTAGAGTCGCCTGCGGCACGACCGTACGACTGTGATGCACGGAGCGAGAGGCGACAGCACCATGACCGAGCAGGCCCCCGAGCCCTACCTCCCCGTCGACGAGGACTGGACCACGGCACTGGCCGTCGTGGCCCACCCGGACGACATGGAGTACGGCGGCGCCGCGGCCGTCGCACGCTGGACCTCGCAGGGCAAGAAGGTCGTCTACGTGATGGTCACCAGCGGCGAGGCCGGCATCGACTCGATGAGCCCCGAGGAGTGCGGTCCGCTGCGCGAGGCCGAGCAGATCGCCTCGGCGCGGGTCGTCGGCGTCGACACGGTCGAGTTCCTCGGCCACCCGGACGGGGTCCTCGAGTACGGGCTGCCGCTGCGCCGGGACATCGCCCGGGCGGTGCGCCGGCACCGGCCCGACGTGGTGATCACCAGCAACTTCCGGGAGACCTACGGCGGGGTGTTCCTCAACCAGGCCGACCACATCGCGGTCGGACGCGCCACCCTGGACGCGGTGCGCGACGCCGGCAACCGGTGGGTGTTCCGCGAGCTGCTCGACGAGGGCCACGAGCCGTGGAACGGGGTGCGGCAGGTGTGGGCGGCGGGCTCGCCCGAGGCGCGGCACGCGGTGGACACCACCGACCACTTCGACCTGGGCGTCGCCTCGCTGGAGGAGCACAAGGCGTACCTGGCCGGGTTGGGCGGGGCGATGGCGGACGCGCGCGAGTTCCTGGAGGGCTTCGGACGCGGCGCCGGCAGCCGGCTGGGGGTGCGGTTCGCGGTGCCGTTCGAGGTGTTCCCGCTGCGGTAGGCGCGCGGGCGGCCGGCCCGTTCAGTCGCGGTCGGGGCCGGGTTCGGTGTCGTGCCCGGTGGCGGTGTCGGAGGTGGTGCCGGTGGCGCCGCCCGGGGCGCCGCCCGGCTCGGTGCCGGCGGGGTTCCCGTCGGCACCGCCCTCCTCCGCGCGCCGGCGCCGGTAGCGCAGCACCTGCCGGAGCAGGAAGGCCGCCACCAGCAGCCCGAGGCCGACGGCGAACCAGAGCTGGTAGCGGATCGCCGTCCGGTAGACGGTGCCGATGTTGGCCCCGGCCAGGTAGCCGAAGGTGCCCCAGACGCCCACCCACAGCACCGCGCCGAGCACGTTGAACGGCTGGAACCGGCGCCAGGGCATCTCCGTCGTGCCCGCGATGATGCCGTTGGTCTGGCGCAGCCCGTCCACGAAGCGGGCCACCGTGACGACCTTGGCGCCGTGCCGGGCGAAGAAGCCGTCCGCCCGCTCCATCCGCTCCGGGGTGAGCAGCACGTAGCGGCCCCAGCGGTGGACGAAGGCGCGCCCGCCGGTGCGGCCGATCAGGTAGCCCAGGCTGTTGCCGACGGTGGCGGCGACGACGGCGATCAGCAGGACGGCGGCGAAGTTCAGGTGGCCCGTCCCGGCGTACACCGAGGCGAGCACGAGGATGGTCTGCCCGGGCACCGGGATGCCGCAGTTGTCGAGCAGCACGAGCAGCGCCACCGCGAGGTACCCGTAGTGGTCCAGCAGTGGCGCGAGCCCGGCGAGCGCCCCGGGCAGCGGGGTCGTGGCGGCGGACACCGCTCCTCACCACCTCGTCCCGGTGGGGTGCGGGGCGGTGGGGGCGTCGGTCAGCGGTTCGTCGCGCGCGGCTCGATGTTGCAGTCCGGGCCGGGGTAGATCAGGCCCTGGTGTCCGTCCTCGAAGCGGACCACGTACGGCGGTTGGCCGTCGGCGCCGCGCACCTCGACGATCTCGCCCTTCTGGTCCACCATGCCCACCGACCTGCTGTGGATGTGGAGCTGGTCACCTACCGCTGCGTGCATGGTCTGCTCCTCGGGTCGTGGCGGCCGCCGCGCGGCCGTTCCGGTCCACGGTTTCCACTGTGCTGCCGCGGCGGCGGGCTCGCAACGCCTCGGGCGGGCGGGTCGGGGGCGGCGGGTGCGCTGCCGGCGGGGCCCGGTGGCGGGCCCGGGGCCGGTTCAGCGGGCGGGCGGCTGCTCGGTGAGGTAGCAGCGCACCAGCCGCTTGCACTCGGCGATCAGGGCCGGATCGCCGTCCGGGTCGCTGCGGAAGGCCAGTTTGAGCACCGCGTCGGCGGCCTCCAGGGCGACCCGCAGGGCCAGGGTGAGCGCCGCCGGGTCGGCCGCCGCGAACAGGTCCCCGCCGAGCGCCTGCAGGCGCAGCGCGACGGCGGTGTTGTTGTCCACGCCCGCGTCGAGCAGGTGCTGGTCGTCGTGGACCCAGGCGGGGAGGGCCGGTCCGGCGTCGGCGAGGCCGAAGTCGACCTGGCCGAAGCCGCGCACCGTGCGCTTCATGGCGACGAACTCGTCCACCGCGAGGTCGGTGAACCCGGCCGGGCCGAGCGGGGCGGCGCCCGCGAGCCGGCCGTCGAGCCGCTGGAGGTACTGGTCGAGGTTGCGGGTGGCGAGCGCCGCCAGCAGGTCCTCCTTGCCGGCGAAGAACTGGTAGAGGGTGCCGATCGGCACCTGGGCGCGCTGCGCCACCTCCTTGGTGGTGAGCGCTGTGGCGCCGACCTCGTCGAGCAGTCCGGCGCAGGCGTCCAGGATCCGGCCGTACCGCTCCTGGCTGCGCTGCTGGACCGGTCGCCGTCGGACCACGGGGCCGCGGCCGGCCGTCTGGTGACTCCTGGTGTCGGCGCTCATGACGTCACTCTGCCGTATCCGCTGTTCCGGCGGCCAATCACCGGTGCGGTGGCGCCCCCGAGTGCCCCGTGGGGAGCGGGTCGACCGGTGGCCGGAGCTGAACGGCACGGTGGCGGGAAGGTGTCCACGGGTCGGCCGTGGTCTTGTCGTGGACGCGAAGGCCGGTTCATACTCCTCACGCGGACTACTTTGCGTGATCAACTCGTGTCTCTTCGTGGTGACCCGTGTGTCAGCTGTGGCGACGACGGACGTCTCCGTCGCCACCCGAGGTCTGGATGGTCCCGTGCGACCCACCGAACCCGTTCAGGTCCGATCGACCGTGCCCGGTTGTGCGTCCCGTCGTCCGGAAGGAGGGGGTCCGCTCGGTGACGCCGTCCTCCCCGGGGCGTGAGGCCCTCTCCGGCGCGCAGCGCCGCCGGTTCCTCGAGTCCGGCTACCTGGTCCTGCCCGGCCTGCTGCCGGAGCCGCTCCGCTCGCGGCTCGTCCCCGAGGTCGACCGCTGGGTCGACGAGGGACTGCGCGCCGACTCGATCGCCGCCTGCGCCGACCCGACCGGGCGCGCGGCGCCCCCGCTGCTCGAACTGGAACTGCCCGCCCACGGCCGGCTCCTCACCCACCCGCCGCTGTTGCGCACCCTGACCGGCCTGATCGGCCCGTCCTTCGTCTTCCACCACCTGCACAGCGACCGCCAGGCGCCGGGGATCCCCGGCAAGCCCTGGCACCACGACCGCGAGCCCAACGACCGCTCCGACCCGTCGCTGCTGATGGTCCACGCGCTGCACTACCTCGGCGGGCTGGACGAGAACGTCGGCAGTCTGGCGGTGCTGCCCGGCTCGCACCGCCGCGTCGTCGGCAAGGCGTCCTTCGCCCACCACGGCACCCGCGAACTGGCCGGGGAGGTGGTCATCGACCGGCTGCCCGCGGGCTCCACCGTGCTGCTCGACTCGGCCCTGCTCCACACCCGCAGACCGGCGCCCGACGGCCCTGGCAGTCCCCGCTACTTCATCGACGCGTCCTACTGCCAGGTCGGCGCGCGCTGGCGCCCGGTGAAGCCGTACTGGCGCCAGATGCTCGCCCGGGCCCGCGAACTGGGGCTGGCGGGCGCCCAGTGGCCGGAGCTGTTCGCGGAACGGCACTTCACCGAGTACACCGGAACCGTCTGAGGAGGACCGCGTGGAGATCGTCACCGCCGTCGCCTACCCCGAGGTCCACGACGCCTACCTGCGGGACCACCCGGTGGAGCGCGCCCACGAGGCCAACAGCAACCCGGCCGGCGAGGAGAACCTCGAACGCGCCGACCGGATCCCCGGCGGCTGGTGGCGCGTCCGGCTCTCACGGGCGGACGTCCTCGGCGTCGTCCTGCCCTGGCACCTGAGCGAGGGCGGCGAGCGCGAACTCGTCCCCCGGTCCGGCCTGACGGTGGGCGAGGCGGCCGAGCGGATCCGCGCCGGCGGGGCCGACTGGTCCGGGGCGAACCC
This sequence comes from Kitasatospora sp. NPDC004745, assembly GCF_042873275.1. NCBI lineage: Bacteria > Bacillati > Actinomycetota > Actinomycetes > Kitasatosporales > Streptomycetaceae > Kitasatospora > Kitasatospora sp. NPDC004745. Next base: position 58,966 of record NZ_JBIALK010000033.1, read on the forward strand.
GGTCTGCGCGGCCAAGCTGCGGCTGCTCCGGTGGTCCCCGTTCACTCCGGTCTACCTCAGCACCGGCCCGGTCGACCACACCGACTACACGGACCTGCTGGTCCGGGAGGGACTGATCCACATCGACGGCCTGCACCGCATGCTGGCCTGGGAGCTGGCCGGGCGACTGCCCGGCCGGGCCCGGCTGGACGGGTACCTCGCGGGGGACCCCCTGCTCGTGGCGCCGGAGGCCCGGACACCCCGGGCGGACCGGGCCGCGCGGACGGGGGACGAGTCGGCGTGACCTCCGCGACGCAGCACGTCCGGCCGGCGCGGCCCCCGCGGGCCGCCCGGTCGCTGTCCGAGCTCCTGTCGCACCACGCCCGGGTCCACCCGGCCCGGACCGCCCTCACCGACGGCGTCCGCGCCCTCGACTACCGCACCCTCGACGCCGCGGCGGGCCGGATCGCCGCCCGGCTGACCGCCTCCGGCACCGGGCCGGGGGACCGGATCGCCCTGCTCGGGCCCCGGGACGCCCGGATGCTGGTGCTGCTGTACGGCGTGCTGCGCTCGGGCGCGGCCGCGGTGCCCGTCGACCCGCAGTGGTCGGCGGCCGACCTCGCCCGACGGCTGGCGGCCGTCCGGGTCACCCGGGTGCTCGGCACCGAGCCGGACGCCCGCTGCGGGGCGGAGCGGCCGGTGGAGGTGCTGGACGCGGAAGGGCCGCCCGGCGCACGGGCGGCCGCCGCCGAAGCCGCCGCGGGCCCCGGTACCGGTACCGGCCCCGCTGCCTCCGGACCCGCCGGGCAGGGCGACGACCCGGCGTACCTCTCCTTCACCTCCGGGTCGAGCGGCGAGCCCAAGGCCGTGGCCGTCACCCACGGCAACGCCGTCCACTACGCGCAGGCGCTGGCCGGGCGGCTCGGCTACACCGAGGCCGACGCCCCGTGCACCGCGCACGTCACCACCCTCGCCGCCGACCTGGGCCACACCGCCTGGCTGCTCGCGCTGGCCGTCGGCGGCTCGGTGCACGTCGTGCCGGACGCCGAGGTGCGCGACCCGGAGGCCTGTTGGGCGTCCCTGCGCCGCGCCGGGGTGACCGTGCTGAAGACCACGCCCTCGCACCTGACCGCGCTGCTGGAGGGCCGCCCGGCCGACGCCCCGCCGCTGCACACCGTGCTGCTCGGCGGGGAGGCGCTGCCGCGCCCGCTGGCCGCCACCCTGCTCGACACCGGCGCCACCGCGCGGCTGGCCAACCACTACGGGCCGACCGAGACGACCGTCGGAGCCACCTGCCTCCTGGCCACCGAGGCCCGCCAGCTGCCCGCCGACGAGCCGACCGTCCCGATCGGCACCGCGATCGGCGAGGTGCTGCTCACCCTGCTGGACGGCGACGGGCGGCCGGTGGCCGACGGCGGGGTGGGGGAGCTGCTGATCGGCGGACGCGGCGTCAGCGCCGGGTACTTCGGCCGGCCCGCCGAGACGGCGCGCAGCTTCGTCTGGCACGCCGGCGAGCTCCGCTACCGCACCGGCGACCTGTGCCGGCGCCGCCCGGACGGCAGCCTGGTCTTCGTCGGCCGGGTGGACCGCCAGGTGAAGGTCCGCGGCTACCGGGTCGACCTCGCCGAGGTCGAACGGGCCATGGACGGGTTCCCCGGGGTGGCCCGGTCGGCCGCGATGGTCCGGGAGACCGTGCTCGGGAACCAACTCGTCGGCGCGGTCAGCCTGTCGGGGCGCGGCCCCGGCCCGGAGGGGCTGGACGCCCACCTGCGCGACCGGCTGCCCGGCTACTCGGTGCCCCGGCCGATCCTGGTGCTGCCCGCGTTCCCGCTCGGGCCGAACGGCAAGCTCGACCGGGCCCGCCTGGCCGAGCTGGTGGGCGAACTGGTCGGCCGGCGCGCCGAGTCGGGGACCACCACGGGAGAGGACGACGGCCTGGCCCGCTCGATCGCCGCCTTCTGGGCGGGCGCGCTGGGCCTGCCCGCGGTCGGGCCGCACAGCGACGTGCGGGGCCTCGGCGGGGACTCCATCCTCGCCATGCGCACCGTCGCCCTGCTGCGCCGCCGGGGCCTGCGGGTGCACTACGAGGACTTCTACCGGCACCCGACGGCGCACGGCCTGGCGGCGGTCGCCGCGGCCGCACCGCCGGCTCCGGCCGCACCACCGACCCCGGGCACGCCGGCGACCCCGGTCACGCCGCCGGACGCGGGCGCCGCGCCGCCCGGCGACCGGGGGGCCCGACTCGCCCCGGCCCAGCGGTGGTTGTACCGCCAGAGCGCCGTCGACGACCTGCGGCACTGGAACCAGTCCGTCCTGCTGCGCTGCCGGAAGGCCGTCGACCCGCGCGCGCTGTCGGCGGCCCTCGGGGCGGTCCTGGAACGGCACCCGGCGCTGCGCCGGCCGGTCGGCCCGCAGGGCTACGGCGAGCCCCGGCCGGTGGCCGACCTCGACCCGCTCACCTTCTCCCGGCTCCCGGGCCCGGCGGGCCCGGTCGACGGGCCTACCGCCGACCCCCTCGCCGGGGCCCTCGCGGGAACCATCGCCGGGGTCTGCACCGAACTCCACCGCGGCATCGACCCCGCGGCCGGCCGGCTGCTGCGCGCCCACCTGTTCACCGGCCCGCCCGGCACCGACGACCGGCTCGCCCTGATCGCGCACCACCTGGTGGTGGACGGCCTCTCCTGGCGGATCCTGCTGGACGACCTCGCCCACGCCTACCGGGCGGCGCTCGACGGTGAGCCGACCGCCCTGCCGCCGGCCCCGGACTTCTACCGGTGGGCCGCCGCCGTGCCCGCCCCGGCGGACGAACCGCCTTCCGGCGCCCCGCCCGTCCGGCGCCCGTCCGCCCGGCCCCCGTCCCCGGCCGCCCCGGTCCGCGCGCGGCCGGCGGCCGTCAGCTGGGCGCTCGACGAGGCGGGCACCGCCCGGCTGGTCGCCCGGCACGGCGGGGGCGCCGGACTGGAAGCCCTCCTGCTGACCGCCTTCGCCGCGGCCGTCCCGGGCCGCGGTGCGCGGTCACGGCTCGCCGTCGAGGTGGAGACGCACGGCCGCGACACCGCCGGGGACCAGGGCGAGTTCCTGGACACCGTGGGGTGGTTCACCGCCGTCAAACGGCTGGAGGTGGACCCGTCGGCGGGCCCGGCGGCGGTGGCCGAGCGGCTGCGCCGGGCACCCGTGCGGCCCATGGACGCGCCCGGCGACCGCCCGGCCGCCGGGTTCAACTTCCTCGGTACCTTCCGGCTGCCCGACGAGCCGGCGCTGGACTGGACCGTCGCCGACGAGCAGGCCGGGGTGGCGCGCTGCACCGGTGGTGACCCGCTCTACGAACTGCGGCTCACCGCACGGGTGGTGGAGCGCCGGCTGGTCGCCGACCTGGTGTACGGGTGGCCCGCGCTGCCGCACCCGGAGGCGGAGCGGATCGTCGCGGGGTTCGCCGCCGCCGTGGCCGCCGAGGCCGGGGTGCGGCCCGCACCGCCGGTGCGGTGCCCGCTGTCGACCTCCGGCCAACCGCTCCACGCGGGCGCCCCGGTGGCCCCGCCCGCCCGGCCCGCGGCGCCCGGCCCGCTGGTGGTCCGCGAGCCCGTCCGGGTGCTGCTCACCGGCGCCACCGGCTACCTGGGGCGGCACCTGGTGGACGCCCTGCACCACCGCGGCGCCCAGGTCACCTGCCTGGTGCGGGCCGCCGACGACGCCGACGCCGCGCGCCGGCTGGGCGGCCTGCCGGACGCCGTCCGGGCCGTCGCCGGGGACATCGACGCGGAGGGGCTGGGCCTGTCCCCGGCCGGGCTGGCGCGGGCGCGGCGGGCGCAGGTCGTGGTGCACGCGGCCGCCGACGTCCGGCTGGTCGCCTCGCCCGACGAGCTGGAGCGGACCAACCACACGGCGGTGCGGCGGCTGCTCGACTGGGTCGACGAGCACGCCCCGACGGCCCGGCTGCACCACGTCTCCACGCTGGCCGTCGCGGGCGGCGTGGACGGCCCGCCGCGCCGGTTCAGCGAGGCGGACCTGCGGATCGGCCAGCACTTCCGCACCCCCTACGAGCGGAGCAAGTTCGCCGCGGAGCAGACCGTCCGGGCCTGGGCGGCCGGCGGCCGGTCCGCCTACCTGTACCGCAGCGGGCACATCGCGGCGCACAGCGGCACCGGCGCCTTCCAGGCCAACGTCGGCGACAACCGGATCTACCAGCTCGTCCGCGGCTACCTGCTGGCCGGGGTCGCCCCGCGCCGGCCGCACACCGCCTTCGGGTTCTCGTACGTGGACACCGTGGCTGCCGGGATCGCCGCGATCGCGCTGGACCCGTCCGCGCCGCCCGGCGCCTACCACGTGGAGACGCCGCACGAGACGCCGCACGACGACCTCGTCCGCTGGCTCGCCGCCCACGGCCACGCCGTCCGGCTCGCCGACGACGCGACCTTCGCGGCGGCGATCGCCCGCGCCGAGCGCGACCACCCGACGGCCGCCGGACTGGCCGCCGCGTGGGCGCTGCAGGAGGAGCGCAACGTCCTGGTGGACAGCGCGTACACCACCTCGGTGCTGGCGCGGTTGGGAGTCCGGTTCGCGGCGCCGACCCCGCAGTGGTGGTCGGCCGCGCTCACCTGGGCGGCCGGCGCCGGCTACCTGCCGCCCGCCCCCGCGCGCCACTGACCGCCCCGCGCCACCGACCCGCTCCCGCGCCCACCGCCCGCCCCGCGTCACCGACCCGCTCCCGCGCCCACCGCCCGCTCCGCGCACGCACCCGACGTACGCACCCCGCGGACCATCCGCGACCGACCGAGACCCACCCCCCGACCACGGAAGGCGGACCGCGTGTCCCAGCTCTCCCCGGTGCTCAAGCAAGCCACCCCCGTCGTCGCGACCCGCGGCGAGGGCCTCCACCTCTTCGACGCGGACGGCCGCCGCTACCTCGACTTCACCTCCGGCGTGGGGGTGACCAGCACCGGCCACTGCCACCCGCGGGTGGTCGAGGCGGTCCGCGAGCAGGCCGGCCGGCTGATCCACGGCCAGTACACCACCGTGCTGCACGACCCCCTGCTCGCCCTCACCGGCCGGCTGGGCGAGGTGCTGCCGCCCGGTCTGGACGCGCTGTTCTACGCCACGGCCGGCACCGAGGCGGTGGAGGCCGCGCTGCGGCTCGCCCGGCACGCCACCGGGCGGCAGAACGTGATCGTCTTCGAGGGCTCCTTCCACGGCCGGACGATGGGCGCGGCGGCGCTCAGCACGGCCGGCACCCGCTTCCGCGCGGGCATCGGCCCGGTGATGCCCGGGGTCGCGGTGGCGCCCTTCCCGAACGCCTTCCGCCTCCGGCTGGACCTCGGCCTGGGCGAGGAGGAGGCGGTGGCCCACGCCCTGCGCGGGCTGGACCAGGTGCTCGCCACCGTCTCCGACCCCGACGAGACGGCGGCGATGTTCGTCGAGCCGGTGCTGGGGGAGGGCGGCTACGTGCCCGCGCCGGCCGGGTTCCTGGTGGGGCTGCGCGAGCGCGCCGACCGGTACGGCATCCTGCTCGTGGTGGACGAGATCCAGACCGGCTTCGGCCGCACCGGCCGGTTCTGGGCCCACCTGCACCACGAGGGCGTGGTGCCGGACGTCCTGATCACCGCCAAGGGACTGGCCAGCGGCTTCCCGCTGTCGGCGGTCGCCGCGTCGACCGCGCTGATGCGCCGGGCCCGGCCGGGCTCGCAGGGCGGCACGTACGGCGGGAACCCGGTGGCCTGCGCCGCCGCGCTCGCCACGCTGGACGTCATCCGGGACGAGCGCCTCGTCGACAACGCCGCCGAGCTCGGCCCGCGTCTGCTCGACGGCCTGCGGGCGGTCGCCGCCGGAGCCCCGGCCGTCGCCGACGTCCGGGGGCTGGGGCTGATGGCCGGCAGCGAGTTCTGCCACCCGGACGGCTCGCCGGACCCGGACACCGCGCGGCGCGCCCAGCAGGCGGCGGCCGACCTCGGCCTGCTGCTGCTGACCTGCGGCGTCCACCTCAACGTGGTGCGGATGGTGCCGGCGCTGGTGGTCACGGCCGATCAGATCGACGAGGCGCTGGCGCTGTGGTCCAAGGCGGTCGCGGTGGCGGACGCCCGGTAGCGGAGGGACGGTGTGCACATGGACCACGACCACACGACGCCGGACGCCGGCACGGTGGCCGGGGCCGGCCGGGTGGCCGAGATCGGTTGGGGGAGTGCCGAGTTGGAAGCCCGGCGGGTGCTCTGGTCGCTCGCGCCGGACGACCGGGAACGGCGGTTGCTCCGGGCCGACGCGCGGGCCCGCCGCTGGGGCCCGGCGGAGCCCGTCCGGGCCCGGCTGCGCGCCTTCGTCGACGGCGCCACCCGCTCCGTCGGCCTCGCCCACGTCCGCGGGCTGTTGGACCCGGAGGAGCCGGAGGCGGAGGTCACGGCCGCACTGTCCTTCCTGCTGAGCGACTTCGGCGAGATCGTCCCGCAGAACGGCCGCGGCGACCTCACCCAGGTGCTGAGCGACCAGGACGGCGACGGGAACACCGAGCTCGGCTTCCACTGCGACACCTGCGACCTGCTCGTCCTGTTCTGCCTCCGACCCGCCTTCCACGGCGGGGGGTCGACCAAGCTGGCGAGCGCGCGGCACGTCCACGACCTGATCGCGCGGGAGCGGCCGGACGCCCTCGCCACCCTCGCCGAGGACTGGACCTTCGACCGGACCGGGCGGGCGGGCCCCCAGGTCGTGGTCTCCCCGATCCTCTTCGTGCAGAAGGACGGCACCGTCGGCTGCTACTACCAGACCCGCACCGTCCGCTCCTCGCCGGACCGCGGCGGACCACCGCTGACGGACCGTCAGTGGGAGGCGCTCGGCGTGCTGGACGAGGTGCTCTACCGCCCGGAGATCGCATTCGGCCTGCCGATGGCCGCGGGCGACCTGCTGATCATCCGCAACAGCCGCGTGCTGCACGGCCGTTCACCCTACGTGGACGAGCCGGGACCGAACGCCCGGCGGATGCTGCGGATCTGGATGAACACGGAGGCGTCATGACCGCCGCACGGACGCCGGACGGCCGGATCGCCATCGTCACCGGCGGCGGCAGCGGGCTCGGCCGGGCCGCCGCGCTGGCCCTGCTCGGCGCCGGCTGGTCGGTGGCGGTGGCCGGCCGGCGCAAGGACGCGCTCGAGGAGACCGCAGCCCTCGCACCGGTCGACCCGGGCCGGGTGCTGGCCTTCCCGACCGACGTCCGCAACCCGCAGGAGGTCGCCGCCCTGTTCGACGCCGTCCGCGAGCGGTTCGGCCGGCTCGACCTGCTGTTCAACAACGCCGGCGCCGCGGCTCCGCGCCGGCCCGTCACCGAGACCCCGCTCGCCGACTGGAACCGGGTGCTGGACACCATCGTCACCGGCGGCTTCCTCTGCGCCCGCGAGGCCTTCCGGGTGATGAGCACCCAGACCCCGCAGGGCGGGCGGATCATCAACAACGGCGCGCCCTCCGCGCACGTGCCCCGCCCCCACTCGGCCGCCTACACGGCCGCCAAGCACGCCCTCCTGGGCCTCACCCGGGTGCTGTCGCTGGACGGCCGGGCCCACGACATCGCCGTCGGCCAGATCGACGTCGGCAACGTCGCCCCGTTCGACGGCGGACCCCAGCCGGCCGCCCTGCAGGCCGACGGGCGGGCGGCGGTGGAGCCGACCATCCCGGTGGAGCGGTTCACCGAGGCGGTGCTGCTGATGGCCTCGATGCCCCTGGACACCAACGTCCACTCCCTGACCGTCCTGCCCACCACCATGCCGTACGTCGGAAGGGGCTGAACCGTGCTGGTCAGCGCACGCTCCTTCGCCGAGTACCGGGCGATGTTCGGGCTCACCGCCCGGGACCTCGGCGGGAGCGTCCTGGACTGCCCGGGCGGCGCCGGGAGCTTCGTCGCCGAGGCCGGCGGGCGCGGCGTCGACGCGGTGGCCGTCGACCGCGAGTACGCCCGCCACCGGGCCGAACTCGGCGCCCTCGTCGAGCGGGAGACCCGTCACAAGCACCCGGCGCTGCTGCGGGAGGCAGCGGCGTTCGTCTGGAGCTGGTACGGCCACCCCGACCGCCTGACCGAGCAGTGGATCGGCAACGCCCGCGCCTTCCGGGCCGACATCGCCGCCCGCCCGGAGCGCTACGTCGCCGGATCGCTGCCCGACCTGCCCTTCGCCGACGACTCCTTCGACCTCGTGCTCAGCTCGCACCTGCTCTTCTCGTACGGCAACCGGCTGGACGAGGCGTTCCACCTGGCGTCCCTGCTGGAGCTGGCCCGGGTCGCCCGCCGCGAGGTCCGGCTCTTCCCGGTCATGGTGTACGACACCGGCCGCCGCTACGGTCCGCTGGAGCGGCTGCGCTCGCAGCTCGCCGACGCCGGGATCCCGAGCCGCCTGGAACGGACGGCCTACGAGTTCCAGCCCGGGGACAACGAGCGGCTGGTCCTCTCCTGCGGCGGGTACCGGCCCCCGGTCCGAGCGGCCAGGCCCTCCGCGCCCGTCGACCCGGTCCGCTGGCGCCACCGGGAGGCCGCGCCGGGTCCCGGCCCCTGAGCGGGCGCGGCCCGCGGCCGCTCAGGGGCCGGGGCCGCGTCCCCCCGGCGCGGGGACCGGAGCGGCCGGTCCCCGCGCCGGGGCGTCAGGCCGGGAGCGGCCGCCGGTCGACCACCGTGCGCAGCTTGCCGCTGGTGGGCGTCCGCTCGAAGCCGGCGGCGCCGGTCGTCTCGACCGTGCACTCCAGCAGCCCCTCGGCCACGGCCGAGCCGAGCTCGGGGACGGCGGCCAGGAAGGCGGCGCGGGCGGTCGCCCGGTCCGGGGCGTACCGCTCGTCGAGCCGGACGACGGCCCGCTCGCAGTCGGCACCGGCGTCCAGGAGCAGCTGCAGCTCGCCCCGGTAGCCGAGTTCCTCCTCCGCCACCGCGACGAGGCGCCGGACGTTGAGGAAGTAGGTCCCGACCCGCACCACGTCGCCGTACCGGCCGAGGAGTTCGATCCGGGGGGTGTGGCTCCCGCACGGGCAGACGCCCTCGACCGTGCGGCCGAGGTCGCCGATCTGGTACCGCTCCAGGCGCTGCCCGGCGCGGGTGCGGCTGGTGAAGACCAGCCGGCCCGGCTGCCCGGCCGCCACCGGGCGGTCGGCCCCGGGGGCCAGGACCTCCAGGGTGTGCAGGTCGGTCAGGACGTGGTGGACCGAGCCCTCGGCGTGGCCGCACTGGTAGCCGAGCGGCCCCAGGTCGGTGCTGCCGTACGCCGCCGACCGGATCAGCTCGACGCCGAACTCCTCGGTGAGCACCCGGCGTTGCTCCGCGGTGAAGTGCTCGCCGCCGTAGAACACCTTGCGGATCCCGCCGTACCCGCGCAGCACGGCGGCCTCGGCGTGGAACAGCTGCCAGAGGTAGGAGGGCATGCCGAACACCGTGTCCGCCCGGTACGTCACCAGCGCCTCCGCGGTGGCGGCGTGGTCGGGGCCGGCGGCGATCGGGAACTGGGTGGCGTTGAGGCGCTCCAGGATCGAGAAGAAGCTGATGAAGCTGCCGTACATGCCGCCGCAGTAGAACAGGTTGGCGGCGCGGTCGCGGGCCGGGTCGAACCCGGCCGCGAGCAGGCCGTCCGCGGCGGCCCGCATCTGGGTGTCGTAGTCGGCGTTGGTGAACACCGACAGCGCCGGGGCGCCGCTGCTGCCACCGCTGCGGAAGTGGAGGTGGGCGTGCTCCGGCGCGAGCGTGCCCAGCTGCTCCTGCACCCCGGCCTTGTCCAGCAGCGGGCCGTTCGGCGCGGCGGGGACGGCGGCGGGGGCCGCCAGGTCGTCCAGGCAGGCGGTGGTGGTGAAGGCGGCGTCCGCCCGGACGCTGACCCGGCGGCTGTAGCGCTGGAGCGCGTACACGCCGTCGTGGGGCTCGCCGTGGTAGCCGTCGAGCATCCCGCCGACCGGGGTGACCCGCAGCACGCCGGCGGCGAGCACGGCCCGGGAGAGCCGGGCGACGTCGGCGCGGCTGCCCGCGATCGCGGCGGTCTGCAGGTACCGGCGCATCGGGCGCAGCACGGCCATGGCGCGGGTACGCGGCAGCGGCTTGACCCAGACGCTGCGGTGGAGCGGCGAGGCGGCCAGTGCCGAGCGGGTGTCGGCGAGGACGCGCCAGGAGCCGTCCGGCGCGGCGACGACCCGGGTGAGGCCGAGGTGCTCCTCCAGCCGGGCGAGCAGTTCGGTGGTGGTGATCTCGGCGTGCTCGGCCGGTTCGAGCTCGGGGCGGGGGATCGGGTCCGAGGCCGCGGCGAGGTGGGCCGCGAAGCGGTCGGCGAAGGCGAAGACCTCGCCGTCGTCCTCGGTGTCGAGGTAGACCACCTGGGGGCTGGAGCAGGCCTGCTGCTCCAGGCGGCAGACGTCGGCGGCGAGCGCGTCCAGCGTCGTCCCGTCCGACCAGGCGTCCCGGGTCAGGTACGCGAAGGAGATCCGGTGCCCCCACTCGACCAGGCGGCAGCCGGGCGGGACCAGTTCCGAGACCGAGCGGACGGCGTCCTCGCCGCCCCAGACCGCCACCGCGTCGGCGGGCTCGCACAGCAGCCGGAGCCACCCGGTGCGGGTGGAGGGGAAGCGCAGCGCGACGATCCGGCGGGCCAGGGCACCGGTCGGGTCGGCGGCGGCCAGCTCGGCGAGCAGGTGCTGGGCGAGCAGGGTGTCGGCGCTGCTGGTCTTCAGCACGTTGAGGTTGCCGGTGAGCAGGCCCTCGACGACGCTCAGCGGGGCCACCGCGGCGCCGTTGCCGGGGGCGATGTGGACCAGGAGCCCGACCGGCGCCCACGCCTCGAAGGTGGTCTCCCGCGCGTCGGGCCGGGTGAGCCGTTCGGGGCGCAGCCCGCCGAGCTCGCGGCGGAGCTTGCGTTCCAGGGCCGCCCGGGTGATCGCGTCGGCGATCTCGGCGAGGGTCTGCGCCGCCTCGTCCGGGGCGACGCCTCCGCGGGTGAGCTCGTCGAGCAGGCGGGTGCGGACCGGGCCGCCGGCGGTGCCGAGGGCGTCGGCGAGGCGCTGGCAGGCGTCCAGCACCAGTTCGGTGGGCAGGGGGTCGGCCAGGACGCGGGCGGCGAGCCCGGGCAGGTCGGCCAGCCGCCGGGCGGCCTCGTCGTCGTCGATGAACGAGCCCTGCCAGAAGTGCGTCCCGGCGGGCGTCACCGGTCCGGTGGCCGCGGGCCCGGTCGCCGCGGGGTCGGTGGTCGCGGTTTCGGTGGCCGCGGGTTCGGTGGTCACGGGTTCGGTGGTCACGACATTCCCTTCAGGAGTTCGGCGGCCGCCGCCGCGCAGTTGCGGTTCCGGCTGACCCCGGCGCGGCCGTGGACGGTGAACCACGGAGTGGGCAGCGGGCAGGGGCATTCCTGCGGGGCGTGCAGCGAGGCGAGGTCCCCCATGACGACGCTCTGCGCCGGCACCGAGGTGATGTAGGGGGAGACCAGGTGGAGGAAGCCGCGCTCCCCGTACGGCAGCGGCTCCAGGGTGCGGGTGTCGCGTACGGCGGCCCGCGACCAGACCGGGACGTGCAGGCGGTGGTGGCCGCACTCGACGTACGGCACGCAGTGCTCGACCGAGCCGAAGGTGTCGCGGATCCGCTCCGGGGGGACGCCCAGCTGCGCGGTGACGTCCGCGTAGAACTCCTCCTTGCCGATCTGCCGGTCGGTGTGCCCCTTCCACCCGCCGCCGAGCAGTACCAGCGAGCCGGCCGGCAGCTGGACCGGCGGCAGGCCGAGGGCGCGCATCCGCTCCAGGGTGAAGTGCAGGAACGCGGGGAAGCCCAGGATCCGCACCGGCAGGCCGTCCCCGGCGTACCGCCGCAGCGCCTCGATGCAGCCGTGGACGTCGAACTCGTGGCCGCTCCCGGTGTGCCGCAGCGCGTGCGTGGTGTGGTTGGCCGGGGCGAAGTCGCACAGGTAGTTGTCGGTGAACGAGGTGCCGAGCTTCAGCTGCGGCGCCGGCTCGTAGCTGTACAGCAGGTAGTTGACGGGCTGGTCGGGGGTGATCCAGCCGTAGTGGTCGAAGATCCGGGCCACCATGCGCTGCGCGGAGCGGATCGTCCAGGTGTCGAAGAACATCTGGGACTTCTGGCCCGTGGTGCCGGAGGAGGTGAGGTGGAGGTGCACCTCCTCCCGGGGGATGGAGAGCACCTCGTGCCGCTTGAAGAAGTTGGCGTGCACCAGGGGCGTGCGGACGCCGGTGCCGACGCTCGGCGCCGGGGTCTCGGCGGGGCCGTCCAGCAGCGAGCGGAGGAAGGGGGAGCGCTGTGCGTGCCACGCGTTGGCCTCGGCCATCGCGGCGGCGAACAGGGCGTCCGGCTCCGGCCCGGCCGCGTAGGGGGAGGCCAGGTCGCACAGCTGCTGGACGTGCGGGAGCGCGGCGGGGTCGGGGACGCCGACCGGCGCGAGATGGGGGTTCACGGGACGGACGGTCACGGGGCAACCTCGGAAAGGGGTAGGTAGGTCGAGGTCCAGGCGGTCAGGTAGGCCAGCAGGTAGGGCTGGAGCGGCTCGCTGACGGCCGTGGTCCTGAAGTCGATCTGACGGCTGGTGCGGGACAGCACCACGTAGTCGTGGAACCGGTCGCCGATCCGGCGCATCGCCGGGTAGAGGGCGCTGGGGACGAACCCGGCCGCCAGGAAGGCGTCGAGCCCGGCCGTGTCGGCCAGCGGCAGCAGGGTCTCGACGTAGTCGGCGCCGGCGCGGGTGACGGCCGCCATCAGCGGTTCGAGCGCTCCGGCGACGGCCGCCGGGGACGGGTGCACCGCGACCAGCGAGCAGCTCGCCGCGGACCGGTCCAGATCGGCGTACGCCTCGAACGCGCCGTCCGGCGGGGTGAGCACGGTGTTCGGGAGGTGCAGCGGGAAGAACCGCTCGCCCGGGTCGGGGAAGTGCTCCAGGAACCGGCGGCGGACGAAGCCAGGCGCGTTGATGAGCTCCATCGGCGCGGTCACCGGCGCGCTCCGCGCGACGGGCCGGGCGGGCCCCTCGGCGGCGCGCGGCCGACCGTACCCGACGCCGGTGCTGCGCCGGGCCGCCTCGAGGAGGGGGAGCAGCGCTCCGGGCACCTGGTCGACGCCCTGGCGCCGGGTCAGGACGCCGTCGGCGTGGCGGGCGAACAGTGCGAGGCTCTCGCACCCGGCCACCTCGACGGCGTTCGGCAGCAACCCGAGGGCCTGGAACCCGTTGCGGGCGAAGACCTGCTGCGGACCGGGAGTGACCACCCGGACGGTCGCGTAGACCGAGTCCACGGTGCCGGCGGCGAAGGCGTCGGCGCAGACCGCCGCGGTCAGGCGGCCGGCCAGTCCGCCGCCCCGCTGTTCGGGGTGGACCGCCAGGCCCACCAGCTTGCCGATCCGGCCGCCGGGGTCGGTCTGCACCGCCACCGAACCGGCCAGCTGGTCGGCGCCGTCGTGCCGGGCGGTCAGCCAGTGGGTGTGCGGGTCGTCGATCCGGCGGCGCATCTCCTCGGGATCGCTGCCGAGCGCGACCGGGTAGCCGTGGCCGTAGACGTCGAAGTAGAGCTGGCGCAGCTGTGCGACGTCCTGCGGGGCGGCGGGCGCGATGGTCATCGTCACGGTCATCGCCCGCCCCCGATCGGCTCCGCGGACACCGCGGTGGCAGCGGCCGTGACCGTGGTTGTGGCCGCGTCGGCGTCTGCGTCGGCGTCCGTGGCCGGTGTGTGCCGGCGGCCGGTCCACCACAGCGCGGCCGCGACGGGCAGCACGCCGACGGCCTGGACCAGGCACAGCGTCCGCGCCGGGAGGTGGTCGCCGAGCAGGCCGAAGACCAGGGACGACACCGGGAAGGTCGCCCCCAGCAGCGCCTGCATCACGGCGAAGAAGCCGGGCCGGTCCTCGGCCGGGACCATCCGCTGGAACAGCGCCACGAACCGCACGCCGATCACGCCGACGCACCAGCCGGCGAGCGCCATCGACCCCACGGCCGTGGCCTGGCCGGCCCGGTCGCCGACCAGACCGGGCAGCCCGAGGGCGGCGGCCATCAGGGCCAGGCACCCGGCGCCGACCGCGGTCGGCGCGCCCGGGAGGCGGCCTCCGGTGAACGAGCCCACCAGCGTGCCGGCGCCGAGCGCCGCCTCCAGGGCGGCGACGGTCGACCCGTCGGCGTGCAGCACCGTGCGGGTGTACAGCGGCATCACCACGAACACCGCGGTGGTGAAGACGTTCGCCGCGGTGAAGCAGAGCAGCACGCGCCGGATGAACGGCAGTTCGGCCAGGATCCGGCGCAGCGGCCGCCCGGCGGCGGGCGCCGCGTCGGTGGTCGGTGCGTCGGTGGTCGGTGCGTCGGCGGTGGCCGCCGCTGCGGGGGTGGCCGGGAACCGGGTCACGCCGATCACGGCGGCCGCCAGCAGGTAGGCGCCCGCGCACCCGGCGACGACGCCCGCCAGGCCGGTGGCGTCGACCACCAGCGGGCCCAGCAGACCCCCGGCGAGCCCGGCCAGCGACTGGGTGGCGAGCTCGAAACCGGTCGCGGCCTCGATGTCGGCGTCCTCGACGAGTTCGGGGACGGCGGTGGTGAGGCAGGGGTCGAAGACCGCCTGGCAGCCGGCCAGGACCAGCGCGGCGCCGTAGGTGACGAGCGCCGGCGGCGTCGTGGCGGACGTCCAGGCGGCCGTGCCGAGGGCGACCAGACCGGCGACGGCGGCCGAGACGCCCAGGACGGCACGGTGCGGGCGGCGGGCGATGAGCCCGGCCACCAGCGGCGCCAGGACGACCGCGGGCAGGGTGCTGACGGCGAGGAAGGCGCCGGAGGCGAGGCCGCGGTCGGAGCCGGCGGCGTGGGCGATCAGCCACCACACCGCGCCGACCTGGAACATCCGGCCGGCGGCCTGGGTGAGCACCTGCGCGGCCCAGACGGCGCCGAACCGCCGGTTGCGCAGGACGAGCGGGGTGCGCCGGGCGGGTGCGCCGGCCGCCCCGGTGGCGGTCACGCGTTCGGCCGTTCGTCGAGGACGCGGATCAGCTTGCCGGTCCGCGCGTTGACGGCGAGCTCGGCCCGGCGCACCCACTGGACGGAGAGCGGGTGCACGTGACCGGCGGCGACGGCCTCCGGGTACAGCGGCCGTGCCGCGTGGAGCCCGGAGGTCACGGCGTCGGCCAGCTCGGCGAGCCCGTCGGGGTTCCCGTCGTGGGCCAGGCGCAGCAGCAGTCCGTCGCGGGCCTCCCAGCGGCGCACCACCAGCTGGACGCCGTTCACCCGCTCGGCCGGGTCGGCCGCGCGGACGAGGTCGAGCACGTCCTGGGTGTACAGCGAGACCGGGCCCACCCGGACGCCCTCCTGGGCGCGGCCGAGGATGCGGAACCGTCCGGCGGCGGCGTCGGTCCACTCCGCGCGGTCCCCGACGGGGTAGCGCAGTACGGGCATCAGCCGTCGCCGCAGGTCGGTCACCACGACCCGGCCGGGCACCCCGGCGGCGGTGATCGGTTCGCCGGTGTGGTCGTCGAGGATCTCCACCACCGTCTCCGGGGCGAAGACCCGGTGCACCCGGGTGTCCGGGCCCGGCACGGGCCGGCCGAGCAGCCCGGCGTCGACGGCGGCGTAGCCGATCGAGGAGACCCTCGCGTTGGGGAACACGGTGCGCAGCAGGGGCAGTTGGTCCTGGTAGAGGCCTTCGCCGCCGAACAGCAGCAGCTCCACGCGGGGGAGCGCGCGGCCGGAGGCCAGCAGGTGGTCGGCGAGCGCGCAGAGCGTGGTCGGGGTGCCGGCCACGACCTCGACCTCGAACTGCTCCAGGGTCTGCGCGGTGGACTCCAGCGGTGCGGCCCCGCCGATCGGCAGCCGGACGTTGGAGACGGGCGAGCGGTGCAGCGAGTCGAGGATGAAGGTGTAGCTGGCGTAGAGGTCGCCCGCGTAGAAGAGGTCGGCGACCCGGTGGCCCGGGCGCAGTCCGGCGTCGACCAGTCCGGCGCCGAAGGAGGTGGTGAACTCCCGCCACTCCTCCCGGCTGTAGAAGGAGAACTTCGGCGAGCCGGTGGTGCCGCCGCTCTTGAAGACGACGGCTTCTTCCAGCGGCCCGGTCAGCAGCCGGTTGTGGCGGGGCGTGTTGGCCTGCCAGTACTCGGCCTGCGGGACGACCGGGAGGTCGGTGAGGGCCGTGGTGCGGTCGGGCAGGCCGGTGTAGAGGTCGGCGTAGAAGGGCGAATTGCGGCGTGCGAAGCGTATGAGCTCCGCCAGGGGTTGAACGGGCATCAGTTCCTGCTTTTAGGCATGCGAGGGCCGGGCGAGGCCGAGTGGTGCACGGCTGCGCCCGATGGGTCGGAGGCGATGGCCGGGACCGCGGTCGGCGGAATTCGATTCCGCCGGGACCGGGCGGGCCACGGGGGGCGGGAAACGGGCCGGGCGTGCGTACCGGTGGTCCGGTGGGCGCGTGGACGGTCCGTCAGCTGATGCGAAATCGGGAGTGTTGGGGCCTCTCGCTCGCAGAAACCAAGGCTAGCATCCGAATGTTCCTTGGATTGCAGCATGATCCTGCATCAGAACGGTGCGGATACGACCTGAGCTCCCGTCAGCAGGGGGTTTCCGGCGAAAGGGTAGCGAAAGCTCGGCGAAAGGGTGAGCTGGATCTCACGGCCGCGCCGGCTCGGCGGGGAATCCGCGGGCGGGCGTCGGATTCCCCATTTCTGTAGTTGAATTAACGACATTTCATGTGGCGCCGCCTGATTGCGGCGCGGATGCCGGAATTGCCACCCGCCGTTCAGGGGGTGTCCGCCTCCGCCGTTCGGCGGGCGGCGGGCGGCGGGCAGTGGGCGGCCGGCGGCTGGCGGCTGGCGGCTGGCGGCGCACCGGGCGGCACGGCGCCCCCGGGGCGCCGTGCCGGGTGCGCCCTACGCCCGCTCGTGCCGGACGGCCGCGGTGTCGTCCGCGCGCAGCGGGTGCCGGTCCCGGTCGGACAGCGCGCGGTCCACCAGGGCCCCGGCGACGCCGGTGTAGCCGGCCGGGTCGAGCAGGCCCGCCAGCTCGGCGGGCGTCAGCACGCCCGCCAGTTGCGGGAGCCCGGCCAGCACCTCGGTCAGCGGGCGGGCGCTCTCGGCGGCCCGGAGCGAGGCCAGGGTCAGCAGGTCCTTGGCCGCGGCCTTCCCGAGCAGGGGGGCCAGCACGGCCGAGACCCGCTCGGAGACGATCTGGCCCCCCGTGACCCCGAGGTTGGTCCGCATCCGCTCCGGGTCGACGGTGAGGCCCCGGGCCAGTTCGGCGGCGGTGTGCGCGGCCCCGCCGACCAGCCGGAGGCACTCGCGCAGCGGCTGCCACTCGGCGTGCCAGACGCCCGCCGAGCGCTCGTCCTCGGTCGCCAGGCACTGGACCAGGACCGACGCCAGCGCGGGGACCTGCAGCGCGGCCGAGCGGATCAGCGTCGCGAGCACCGGGTTGCGCTTGTGCGGCATCGCCGAGGACACGCCCCGGCCGGCGGCGGTGGGTTCGGCGGCCTCGCCGACCTCGGTGCGGGCCAGCACCAGCACGTCCGCCGCGATCTTGCCCAGGGCGCCGGCGGTGTGGGCGAGCGCCGCGCCCAGGTCGGCGATCGGCGTGCGCAGCGCGTGCCAGGGCAGCACCGGCACGGCCAGACCGGTCTCCTCGGCGAAGGCGGTGACCAGGCCGTCGAGGACGGCGGCCGGGTCGGCCCCCTCGCCGGCGTACTGGAGGTAGCCCGCCAGGGTGCCGGCCGCGCCGCCGAGGGCGACCGGGAGCCCGCCCCCGGCGACCCGGTCCAGGCGCTCGGCCGCCTCCAGGGCCAGCTGCCGCCAGCCGGCCGCCTTCAGGCCGAAGGTGGTGGGCACGGCGTGCAGGGCGAGCGTCCGGCCGGCCATCGCGGTGTCCCGGTGCCCGGCCGCCAGATCGCCGAAGGCCTCGGCGACGGCCCGCAGGTCGGCCGTGATCAGGGCCAGGGCCCGGGCCGCGACCAGCATCGCGCCGGTGTCGAAGACGTCCTGGCTGGTCGAGCCGCGGTGGACGTACTCGGCGGCCCCGGGCGACTCGGCGGCGACCCGGGCGGTCAGTGCCCCGACCAGGCCGACCACCGGGTTGGCGGTCTCGCGCGCGGCCAGGGCGAGGGCGCGCACGTCCAGGTGCTCGGCCCGCGCCGCCCGGGTGATCGCCGCGGCCGCCGCGGCGGGCACGGTGCCGCAGCGGGCCTGGGCGCGGACCAGCGCGGCCTCGGCGTCGAGCATCGCCTGCAGCCAGGCGGTGTCGCCGACCGCGGCCTCGACGGGGGACCCGACCCGGACGGGGGAGAGCAGGCCGGCGTCGAGGTGGGCGTCGGTGCGGTGGTCCGTCATGCCCCGGCCCGCGCCTTCTCGTCGGCCGCCCGGAACTCCCCGTCCGACAGGGGGGCCGGGAGCTCGGGCAGGGCCAGCAGGGCGGCGGCGATCGCGTCGGAGTCCTCCAGGGTGACCGAGCCGACGCCGGGGCGGATCCCCGCGGCGGTGACCCAGTGCACGGACTCGGTGGGCACGCCGTAGGCGAAGCGCCGCGGGTGCGGCACGCCCTGGGCGTCCAGCACCCGGTAGGGCCGCCCGGAGACCGCGAGGCCGCCGGTCTCGTAGTCCTCGCCGACGCTCGCGGGGATGCGGTACGGGCGGCACCGGCCGGTGCGCAGCAGGTGGAGCATCAGCGGGTCCTCGGTGCGGCGCAGGTCGATCTCGGGCAGCCGGCCCTCGATCAGCACGGTGGCGCGGACCGCCAGGTCGGCGAGGTCGCCGGTGGCGGTGAAGGCGGGGCCCCGGGGGTCGTCGGCGTCGGTGCCGACGCGGATGCCGGGGCCGGTCAGCTCCAGGACGCCCGCGTCGATCAGCGCGGCCATCTCCTCGATCCGGGCGGCGGGCGGGCCGATCGACAGGAAGGCGTTGAGCGGGGTGTACCACCGGTCGAGCTCGTCGCGGTGGGAGTCGGCGTCCAGCCCGGCGTGGTCGACGGCGAGGCGCAGCTCGTTGCGCAGGTCGCGCAGCACGTCCAGGGCCGCGGTGAACGGGCCGCTGACGTTGCCCTGCAGGGCGAGGCGGACGTCCTCGTCGAGGTGGTTCCGCAGCCAGGCGCGGAAGTCGGCGGTGTCCGCGAAGACGCGCTCGCCCCAGGGGCGGGAGATCCGTTCCCAGTCCCAGCGCTCCCCGGCGGCTATCCGGTACTCGGCGAGCAGCCCGTCCTCGGCCTCGCCGGGCTCGGCCGCCAGGTAGCGGTCGGCGAACTCGGCGGCGAGCGCCGGGGTGCCGCGGGCGGCGAGCAGCGCCCGGTAGTAGACGGTCTGCACCTCCTTGGCGACCAGCGGCCACAGCTCGGTGCCGAACCGGATCCGCCGGCCGCCCGCGCGCAGCCGCGCGACGTGCTCGGCCGTCAGCAGGCGGGGGAGGTGGCGGCCGTGGGCGCCCTTCTCGTTGCGGCCGCGCGCGTGGTACGGCACGCCGCGGCGCGAGCCCGCGTACAGGTGCGGCTCGCGGCCGGACGGGCGGTAGACCAGCCGGCCGTCGACGCGCTCGAAGACCCCGCCGCGGGCGTGCGAGAACAGCGCCATGTAGTCGAAGAAGTTGAGGCCGAGACCGCGGATCAGGACGGCCTCGCCAGGGGCGACGGAGGAGAGGTCCACGTCGGCCGGATTGGCCGGGGGGACGTAGGCCAGGCCGTGGCGCTCGGCGAATCCGGCCAGCTCGCGCTCGGCGGCGGAGAGGACCGCGGGGACGTGCCCCTGGGCCAGCACCACCGCCGAGAGCCCGGCCAGCCGGGTGCCGTCCGCCAGCACCAGGGTCTGGCTTGCGCCGTCGTACCCGGGGTCGGCGTCCTCCAGGGCGACGGCCCGTTCGGCGTGCACCCGGACCGAGACGTGCGCCGGCGCGGTCGCGGTGACCTGCCGGAACACCCAGGTCAGGTAGTGGCCGTAGAGGGCGCGGGTCGGGTAGGTGTCCGGGCCGAGGTCGCGGGCCTCGGCGAGGGTCTCGTCGTCGTAGACCGCCCCGGAACCGGGGGTGAGCGCGCTCGGGCCGAGCGCCTTCGCCCACTGGTACAGGCTCGGGCCCTCCTCCAGCGGCCCCTCGATGCTGAGGCTCGCGTCGGTGTAGACGGTGACCTGCGAGGCGACGGTGTTCATCAGCAGCTGCCGGGACTGCGTGGGCCGCCAGACCCGGCCGGAGCCCGCCGGGTCCGGGTCCACGACGTGCACCGTGATCCGCCCCCAGCGGGGGCGCCTCCGCTCGTGCGCACAGATCCGTTCGAGGACGGACAGGCCGCGCGGACCGGCGCCGACCAGGCACAGTTCCAAACGTCCGCTGCTCACTACGCCAACTCCGTTCAGCAGATGGGCAAGGGGGATCCCGGTGCGGTCGGCCCGGGCGGCCGGGCGGAACGGAGCGTCCGCCGTCCCCGCAGCGCCTCCTTCCATCCGCAACCGTCGGCCGTGGCGGTCGACCCGGGCTCGGATCGGGCTGGAGCGCCGCCTGGTTCGCCGCGGCGGCGGTGACGGTGCCCGGGCTCGGGGCGTGGAACGGCCACGGCCCCACCGCCTGCGCGGTGGGGCCGTGGCCTCGGTGTCCTCTTCCCGCGGCTCCGGGGCCGCGGGCTGACTCAGGGGAGGTGGATCAGGAAGTCCCACACCTGCTGCTGGTCGTGGGCGTCCAGCGGCCGCAGGGCGATCCGCTGCGGGGCGATGTCCAGGACGCTGAGGTCGAGGGTCAGCTCCACCCCGCCGACCGGGCCGCCGGGGACCACCACGTGGTAGCGGGAGTCGTCCGGGTGCGACACCGGGCGGAGCTGCCACTCCCGGGGCTCGTAGGAGCCGACGACCTCGGCGTTCTCCCGGGGATCGCCGTCGTAGCCGGCGAAGGTGCGGTGTCGCTCGTTGCGGAGCAGGACGTTGCCGTTGTCGAGCTCCTCCACCTCCCACGACTGGGCCTCCAGTTCGCCTTCGGTGCCCGGGAGGAGGACCACGTGCTCCTTGGGCCCGAGCAGACTGAGCAGCCGCTCGTCGGACTTGCTGATGCCGTAGATCAGGCTCGGTACGCGTGCCACCGGTCGGGCTCCCTCGCTCGCGCGGCACCGGGTGGCGCCGCTGGTCGACGAACGGGTCGATTCAATCGGCCGGGGGTCGGTCGTGCACGGATCAACACGGGTGTCCCGCGAACCCGGCTGCTGCACGCCTCCCTGTCCGGCCGCCCGCCCACCTGGGCCGGACCGGCGCCGTGGAGTGGGAAGTCGGCCGGGCCGACTTCCCGCTCCACGCCTGCTCGCCGCCGCGGGCTACCCGGCCGCCGTCGGCTGGCGCAGCGGGGCGGCCGGGGCCTGCGGGGCGCGCTCGTCGAGCGCCCGCAGGATCGCCTCGACGCTCTGCTTGGCGTCCCCGAACAGCATGCTGCTGTTCTCGCGGAAGAACAGCGGGTTCTGCACGCCCGCGTAGCCGGAGGCCATCGAGCGCTTGAACACGACCACCTGCTCCGCCTCCCACACCCGCAGCACCGGCATGCCGGCGATCGGGCTGGCCGGGTCGTCCATGGCGGCGGGGTTGACGGTGTCGTTGGCGCCGATGACCAGGACGACCGAGGTCACGGCGAAGTCGTCGTTGATCTCGTCCATCTCCAGGACGACGTCGTACGGCACCTTCGCCTCGGCCAGCAGGACGTTCATGTGGCCGGGAAGGCGCCCGGCCACGGGGTGCACGCCGAACCGGACCTCGACGCCGCGCTCGCGCAGCCGGCGGGTCAGCTCGGCGACCGGGTGCTGGGCCTGGGCCACGGCCATCCCGTAGCCGGGGGTGATGATCACGGAGCCGGCCCGGGCGAGCTGTTCGGCGGTCTCGTCCGCGGTGATCTCGCGGTGCTCCCCGTCCTCCTCGGCGCCGCCCGTCGGGGCCTCGATGCCGAACCCGCCGGCGATGACCGAGAGGAACGAGCGGTTCATCGCCCGGCACATGATGTACGACAGGTAGGCGCCGGAGGACCCGACCAGCGCCCCGGTGACGATGAGCAGGTTGTTGTCGAGCAGGAACCCGGCGGCGGCCGCGGCCCAGCCCGAGTAGCTGTTGAGCATCGAGACGACGACCGGCATGTCGCCGCCGCCGATCGAGGCGACCAGGTGCCAGCCCAGGGCGAGCGCGAGCACGGTGACCGCGATCATCGGGCCGGGGTCCGGGCTGACGGTGAACCAGACCGTCAGCCCGGCGAAGGCGGCCAGCGCGCCCAGGTTGAGGAGGTTCTTGCCGGGCAGCGTCAGCGGTCGCGAGGCGATCCGGGCGGACAGCTTCAGGAAGGCCACCAGCGAGCCGGTGAAGGTGACCGCGCCGATGAAGACGCCGATGAAGACCTCGGCGTGGTGGATGCCCAGCAGCTCGCCGGGGACCCGGGTCTGGGCCGACCCGTGCGCCTCGACCTCCAGGTAGCCGTTCCAGCCGACCAGGACGGCGGCGAGCCCGACGAAGCTGTGCAGCACGGCGATGAGTTCGGGCATCTGCGTCATCTCGACCCGGCGCGCCCGCCACAGGCCCGCCGCGCCGCCGAGCGCCATCGCGAGGACGATCAGCGCGATGGCGCCGGCGCTGATGCTCCGGGCCGCCACCACCACGGTCGCGACCAGGGCGAGGGCCATGCCGGCGATGCCGTAGACGACGCCGGCGCGGGAGGTCCGGTGCTGGGACAGTCCGGCCAGGCTGAGGATGAACAGCAGGGCGGCGACGAGGTCCGCGGCGTGCGAGGCCGTCGTGGCGGTCATCGGGCTCGCCTTTCGGGTGAGGTGGACCGGGCGCCGGCCGGCCCGGGGGAGGCCTGGGCGGGGGAGGCCGGCCCGGGGGAGGCGGAGAACATCGACAGCATGCGGCGGGTGACGGCGAAGCCGCCGAACACGTTGACACTGGTCAGCAGCACCGCCACGAACGACAGCGCGGTCACGACCCGGCTCTCGTGCCCGATCTGCCACAGGGCGCCGATCACCACGATCCCCGAGATCGCGTTCGTCACCGACATCAGCGGGGTGTGCAGGGCGTGGTGGACCTTGCCGATCACGTAGTACCCGATGACCACCGCCAGCGCGAACACCGTGAGGTTCTCGGCCAGCCGGGCCGGCGCGGCGGCGATCGCGAGGAAGGCCGCCAGCATGCCCAGGCCGATCAGGCCGAACCGCACGGCCGGGGTGAGCCGGGGCCGCCCGGCCTGCGGCGCGGCAGGTGCGGTCGCGGCGGCCGGTGCGGCGGCGGGGGCGGCCGACACGGCCACCGGCGGCGGTGGCCAGGTGATCTCGCCCGCCCGGACCACCGTCACGGCCCGCTGGACGGCGTCGTCGAGGTCGAGGACCAGCAGCCCGTCCTTCCCCGGGGTCAGCAGCTTGAGCAGGTTCACCAGGTTGGTGCCGAACAACTGCGAGGCCTGGGCGGGCAGTCGGGCGGCCAGGTCGGTGTAGCCGATGATGGTGACGCCGTTGTCGGTGACGATCGTGCGGCCCGCCACGGTGCCCTCGACGTTGCCGCCCTGCGCGGCGGCCATGTCGACGATGACGCTGCCCGGCCGCATCGCCGCGACGTCCGCCGCGGTGATCAGCCGCGGGGCGGGGCGGCCCGGGATCAGCGCGGTCGTGATGACGATGTCCACGTCCCCGGCCTGCTCGTGGTAGAGCGCGGCGGCGGCGCGGTCGTAGTCGGCGGAGGTCGCCTTGGCGTAGCCGTCGGTGCTCGCCTCCTGGGCGACGTCCACGGCGAGGTACTCGCCGCCCAGCGACCTGACCTGGTCCGCGACTTCGGGCCGCGGATCGGTCGCGCGGACGATCGCGCCCAGGCTGGACGCGGCCCCGATGGCGGCGAGTCCGGCCACGCCGGCGCCCGCCACCAGGACCTTCGCCGGTGGCACCTTGCCCGCGGCGGTGACCTGGCCGGTGAAGAACCGCCCGAACACGTGGGCCGCCTCGATCACCGCCCGGTACCCGGCGATGTTCGCCATCGAGCTGAGCACGTCCATCGACTGCGCCCGGGAGATCCGGGGGACGGCGTCCAGCGCGAGCGCCGTCACCCGGCGCGCGGACAGCGCCTTGAGCAGCTCCGGGCTCTGCGCCGGTGCGATCAGGCCGACGAGGACGGCGTCCTCGGCCAGCCGGCCGATCTCGTCGGAGGAGGGGGCGTTGACCTTCAGCACCACCTCCGCCGCCCAGGCGTCGCCGATGCCCGCGCCGGCTTCGCGGTAGGCCGCGTCGGTGAAGCCGGAGGCGCTGCCGGCCCCCGATTCGACGACGACCCGGTAACCGAGTCCGAGCAGGGTGCGCACCGTCGCGGGGGTCGCCGCGACGCGGGTCTCCCCGTGGGTCGACTCGGCGACCACGCCGATGCGCTGGGGTGGGTGGTGGTGCGGGACCTGTGCAGCCATTGTCCGGTGTCTCTCCTTCATCGGAGGGCAACGCTGACGGGGCGTCTGCGATCGGGGCGGATACCCCGCCCGTCGGTCGCTGGAACGTACACCTACCCAGCCTGCGCGCCGAGGCGTCGAAGCAGTGACGAGCCTCACGGCCCCGTCCGCGCCTGCCTCGTGCGCCCCCGCACCGCGGGCCCGGGTTGCTCCATCAGGGGGGCTCGGCGCCGCCGGACCACGCCCCCTGAAGGGACGGCCGCCCCTTCCCGCCGGGGATCCGCCGCGCGGTCCGGCCGGCCCCGGACCGCCCACCGGACCGGCCGTCGTGTCGGCCCCGCGCCGGGTGCCCGCCGCCGGTAACGTCCCTGCCCGGGGCCCCCTTTGAACCGGAAGGCGACGACGTGTCGGACTCGGCGAAGCAGTACATCTTCGGGATGCTGGACTCGGACGGCGACGGGGTGATCTCCCACGGCGAGTACCTCGCGCGGGTCGACCGCGCGGCCGCGGCCACCGGACGGGACCCGCAGCACCCCCTGGTCGCCGCGGCCCGGGAAGCCCACCAGGAGGTGTTCCGGCAGATGGACGCCGACGCCGACGGGCGCGTCACCTTCGAGGAGTACCGGTCCTGGGCGGGCCACGAGGCGTTCGAGCGGTCCTGCCGCCCCGCGCTCGGCTCCCTGTTCGACCTCGCCGACGCGGACGGCGACGGCCGGCTGACCCGGCAGGAGTTCACCCGGCTGAGGGCGGCGACCGGCAACAGCGAGGACGGTGCCGCCGCGGCCTTCGACGCCCTCGACGAGGACGGCGACGGCGCCGTGGACCGGGCCTCCTACCTGGCGGCGATCCACGACTTCCTCACCACCGGCGCCTCCCCGATGGCCGACGCCTACGGCGGCGCCCGCCCGGGGGCGCCGCAGCTGCCCGTCCGCTGACCGGCCGGCCGGGGTACCCCCGGCGTCGTGCGCGGAGCCGCGTCCGGCGGCCCGGACGGCCCGTCGCCGCCCCTACGGCGCCCGCTCGGCCGCCCGACCGGCCGCCCGGCCGGTCGCCGTAGGGTGGTGGGCCTCGGCGACGGAGGGGTTGGCGTGGTGGGGACGATCATCGGGACCGCGGGCGGGTGGGCGCCGCTGGCCGCACTGCGCGCGCGGCTGCTGGCGGAGATCAACGCGACGGTGCACGGGCAGGACCTGCACCTGGAACGGTACGACCGGCCGGCCGGGGACCAGGGCCTCTTCGGGCCGGCGAGCGTCGTGTGGCGGGTGCACGGGCACCCGGCCGGGATGCTGGTGGGCGGGTTCGCCGCGCTGCTGCTGCAGTCCCTGCACCCGCTGGCGATGGCCGCCGTCGACGCGCACTCCGACTTCCGGGTCGATCCGACCGGGCGGCTCCACCGGACGGCCCGCTTCGTCACCACCACCACGCTGGGCTCGACGGCGGCGGCCGAGGCGGCGATCGCGGCGGTGCGGCGGATCCACCCGCGGATCCGCGGGACGGCGGCGGACGGCCGCGCCTACCGCGCCGACGATCCGGAGCTGCTGACCTGGGTGCACACCGCTGAGGTGCTCTGCTTCCTGGCCGGGCACCAGGCCTTCGCCGCCACCGCGTTGTCCGCGGCCGAGTGCGACGGCTACCTCGCCGAGGCGTCCCTGGTGGCCGAGCGGCTGGGCGCCACCGCGATACCCCGCTCCCGGTCCGAGGCGACGGCCTACCTGGCCCGGATCCGGCCGGAGTTGACGGTCACCCCGGCCGCCCTGGAGGTGCTCCGGCTGCTGCGCGGGTTCGGCCGCAGCCGCCGCGAGCGCGCCGCCGTCCGGCTGCTGACGAACGCCTCGATCGGGCTGCTGCCCGGCTGGGCGAGGGACGAACTCGGCGTGCGGCGGCCCCGGTTGGTCCGCTCCGGGTGGGACCGTCCGCTGGCGCGGACCGGCGGGCGCGTGATGGTCTGGGCCTGCGGGCCCTCGCAGATCCGGGCCGCCGCGCACGCGCGCGCCACCGCGCGGCCGGAGGGCGCCCCCCGCGGCGCCGTACCACCGGCGGCCGCACCCGCCGCACCCGCCGCACCTGCCGCACCTGCCGCACCCGCCGCACCCGCCGCACCCGCCGTCGTGCCGCCCGCGGACCGGCCGGCCGCGGGCGGGTCCGCGGTGGGCTGAGCCGCCGGGCCGCCGGAATTCCGATTTTCTGACGCACGGTCAATTCCGGAAATGCCCGGTGGGGAATTCTGCGCCCGGATGATCATTCCGCCGGGGTGGTCGCCGTACGCAAGCGCGGCGTCACTGGAATCGCGGAAATAACGATTGGATCCGGGGGGTGTCCGGAATTCCGGACGGGGCCTAGGCTGCGGCGCGTGTCGATCCTTCGAAGATTTCGCGCTTCCGGTCCGCGTCTGCGTCCGGAACTCGACGACGTCAAACTGGGCCGCGTGCGGCGGCAGCTGAAATCCTCCGGCATGCCCGGCCAGGACGCCATTCAGGTCGACCAGGTCGAGCGGCTCCTCCAGGAGACCGGTAAGGACTGGGACCGCCGGACGCACCGCATGGTCGTGCTGGCCGAGGTCGCCGCGCCGTCCGCGCTGGCCCGGACCTGGCGACTGCGGCGCCCGGCCGGCGCCGACCCGCTGGTCTTCGAGGCGTGGGTCGAGCTGGTCCGCGGCCGGCACGCGGGCCGGATGGAGGACGCCAGGGCCGCCGCCGAGAACTGCTACCGCGCCTCCGACCTCGCGCCGGACGACCCGACCCCGTGGGTCGTGCTGCTCGGCATCCTGCGCCTGATGCGCGCCGACTCGCGCGAGCTGTTCGCCGTCTGGCACGAGGTGACCACCCGCGACAGCTGGAACCGCGAGGCGCACCTGGAGATGCTGCGGTACCTCTCGCCGGAGGAGTGCGGGTCGCGCAGCAGCCAGATGGACTTCGTGGAGTCCGTCCGGGCCGCGGTGCCGGCGAACGCGCCGGCCGTCGGCGTGGAGCTCACCGCGGTCGTCGACGAGCACACCCGCACCACCGCCAAGGGCGGCGTGGAGGCGCTGCTCGCCCGCCGACAGTGGACCGGGGTGCGCGCCGCCCGGGTGCTCGACGGCGCCCTGGCGACCTGGACCCGCCCCGGATACCTGCAGCACGCGGCCGCGCAGGCCGACCTGAACCTGCTCGCGTTCGCCCTGGTGCAGGCCGGCCGGGGGCGCGAGTGCACGGGCGCGTTCCAGTTGCTCGGCGACACGGTGACCGACTGGCCGTGGGTGCTGGACGGCGACCCGCTGGAGCAGTTCCGGTACTGGCAGGCCAAGTCGCTGGCCTGACACCGGCCGATCGGCCCGGTGCCGTCCGCCCCGGTGCCGTCCGCCCCGGCGCGCCCCGGCCGGCGACCGTGCCGCCCGGACGACGACGGCGTCGCCTCGCCCGACCGCTGTTACCGGCCAGTAATTTGGCTGATCGACAACTCCTCTGAGCAATCGTCAGATCGCTAGGCTCCCGGCAGCCCAGTGGTTCGGACGAGCACAGACGGAGCAACGATGGAACGATCCCACCCAGGCCGCGCACGCCGGACCGTGAGCGCCGTCCTCACGGCGGCGCTCGCCCTCGGCGGGGCCGCCGTCGCCGGGCCCGCCGGTGCGGCCGCTCCGCCGGCCGCCACCCCGGCCGCGTCCGGGGCCCCGTCCCCGGCCGTGTCGGGCGTCGACTCCTTCCGGCTCGCCGACATCCCGGCGCGGGACGGCGTCGTCCTCAAGGCGGACGTGTTCACCCCGGCCCCCGGCGGTGCGGGCACCGACGCCCGGGGCCGCCACCCGCTGGTGGTGCAGCCGGCCAGCTGGGGGCAGCACGACCTGGAGTACGTCGCGCAGGGCCGGGCGCTCGCCGCCCGGGGGTACGTCGTCGTCACCTACACGGTGCGGGGCTTCTGGGGCTCCGGCGGCCAGGTCGACGTCGCCGGGCCCGAGGACGTCGCCGACGTCTCCACGGTGATCGACTGGGCGCTCGCGCACACCCCGGCCGACCGCGAGCGGGTCGGCATGGTCGGCCTCTCGCTCGGCGGCGGCCTCACCCTGCTCGGCGCCGCCTTCGACCCGCGGATCAAGGCCGTCGCCTCGCTGAGCGGCTGGGCCGACCTGACCGACTCGCTGTACAGCGGGCGGACCCGCCACCTCCAGGCCGCCGCCGTGCTCGCCGGAATCCAGGCCCCGACCGGCCGGCCGGGCCCCGGGTTCACCCGGGTCCTGGACGACCTCTTCGCCGACCGGGACCTACCCGACGTGGTCCGCTGGGCGGACACCCGGTCCCCGGCCCGCTACCTGGACCGGATCAACGCGAACGGCACCGCCGTCCTGCTGGCCAACGCCTGGGGCGACAGCTTCTTCAACCCCGGCCAGATCACCGACTTCTACCAGGGGCTGACCGGGCCCAAGCGACTCGAACTGCGCCCCGGGGACCACGCGAGCCAGGAGTTCACCGGTCTGCTCGGACTGGACAACGCCACCTGGGACAGCGCCCGTGCCTGGCTCGACCAGTACGTCATGGGCGCACCGGCCGCCCCCGACCGGTCCGGCCGGGTCGAGCTGGAGGTCCGGCCCACCGGCGCGCACGAGACCCACCCCGACTGGCGGTCCGTCAGCTCCCGCACCGACCGGCTCCCGCTCGGCGCAGACTCCCTCGGCGCCGACACCCCCGGCGGCCCGGCCGACGCCCCCGAGTGGCGGACGACCGTGCTCGGCGACACCGCGTCCGGCGCCGGCGGCGGCGTCGCCCTGCTGTCCGGGCTGCTCGACCAGCGGGTGCACCAGCCGCCGACGGTGCTCCTCCCGCTGCTCGACCGCTCCGCCGCCGTCGTCCGGCAGTCCCCGCCCTACCCGCAGGGCCTGGAGGTGCGCGGCGCCGCCCGGGTGCACACCACCGTCACCGCCTCCAGCCCGCGGGGGACGGTCGTCGCCTACCTCTACGACGTGGGCGCGTTCGGCGTCGGCCGGCTGATCTCGCACGCGCCGCAGAGCTGGTCCGGCCGGGTGCCCGGGCAGCCGTTCCCCCTGGACGTCACGCTCTTCCCGACGGCCTACGACCTGCCGGCGGGCCACCGGCTCGCCGTGGTGCTGGGCACCCGGGACGCCCTGTACGGGGGCGACACCCCGCCGGGCGGCACGGTGACCTTCGGGTCCACGGCCGCCGACCCGTCCGCACTGGTGCTCCCGCTGCGCTGACCGCGGGAGCGGTCCCCGGCCGCGCCTCCGCGCCTCCGGACGGGACGGCCCGGCGACGCGGCCGGTCAGTGCTCAGGGGCGAGGTAGCGGCGCCCCGCTATCTGTTCGAAGATCAGGTTGGTCCTGGTCTGGGCGACGGCCGGGTGGGTGGTCAGGTTGTCCACGACGAAGTCGCGCAGGGACTCCGGGCCGGCGACACCGACGTGCAGCAGGTAGTCGTCGGAGCCGGCCATGTGGAACACCGCCAGCACCCCGGGCAGGTCGGGCGCGGTGCTGCGGAAGCTCTCGTTCTGCTCGCGGGTGTGGGCCCGCAGCCGCACCGAGATCATCGCCTGCAGGGGCAGCCCGATCGCCGCGGGGTCGACGTCGGCCCGGAACCCGCGGATGATGCCGCGCTCCTGGAGGGTGCGGACCCTGGCCAGACAGGTGGACGGGGCGATGCCCACCGCCTCGGCGAGCGCGTTGTTCGGCATCCGGGCGTTGTCGGCGAGCGTGCGGATGATCGCCCGGTCCACGTCGTCGACCGGGCCCCTGCGGCCCTGCGGATTATTCGGCATGGCGCCCAGGATCCCAGGTGATTCCGCCGATCCGCAAACCACGACGGCCGTCCACCGAATCTTCTTCGGGAGATCTTCCGCACCGGGCCGGAAAGTTCCATCCTGGCCGCGAGCGGCGAACGCCCCTCCGCCGTTCCCCGCGCCGTGGACCGGCCGGCCAGCGATCCTGGAGTGCCCTGCCCATGAGCCCGACCGCCACCTTCGCCGCCGCGCCCGCCGTCGACCCGGGCCCGGAGCTGGACGGACGCGAGTTCGTGCTCCCCACCGGCGGTCTGGACGACGACCAGCGCCTGAGGGCCCTCGACACGGTCGACGAGTACCTGTCGCGCAAGCGCGAGCACCTGGTCGGCTACCAGGCCACCCAGGACATGCAGGGCTGCGCCCTGGACCTGGCCCGGTTCATGCCGAACAACATCAACAACCTCGGGGACCCGTTCCAGAGCGGCGGCTACAAGCCGAACACCAAGGTCCTGGAGCGCGCGGTCCTCGACTACTACGCGGCCCTGTGGAACGCCGAGCGGCCGCACGACCCGGCCGACCCCGAGTCCTACTGGGGCTACATGCTCTCCATGGGCTCCACCGAGGGCAACATGTACGCCCTCTGGAACGCCCGCGACTACCTCAGCGGCAAGGCCCTGATCCAGCCGCCGACCGCACCGTTCGACGCGCTGCGCTACGTGCAGGCCGCGCCGGACCGGCACAACCCCAACGCCCACCGCCCGGTCGCGTTCTACTCCGAGGACACCCACTACTCCTTCGCCAAGGCCGTCCGGGTGCTCGGCGTCGAGACCTTCCACGCCGTCGGCCTGGAGAAGTACGCGGACGAGTGCCCGCTGGTCGACCCCGCCACCGGCCGCCGCGAGTGGCCCACCGAGGTGCCCTCCGCCCCCGGCCCCTCGGGCGGCTCCTGGGACGGCCCCGGCGAGATCGACGTCGACGCCCTCGCGGTGCTCGTCGAGTTCTTCGCCGCCAAGGGCCACCCGGTCTTCGTCAACCTCAACCTCGGCAGCACCTTCAAGGGCGCGCACGACGACGTCAAGGCGGTCTGCGAGCGCCTGCTGCCGATCTTCGAGCGGCACGGCCTGGTCCGCCGAGAGGTGGTCTACGGCACCGACCCGCGCACCGGCGAGCCGCTCGTCGACCTCCGCCGGGGCTTCTGGATCCACGTCGACGGCGCCCTCGGCGCCGGCTACGCGCCCTTCATGCGGATGGCCGCCGAGGACCCGGCGTACGGCTGGACCCCCGAGACGCGGCTGCCGCAGTTCGACTTCGGCCTCCGGCTGCCGACCGCCGGGCACGGCGAGGTGGACATGGTCTCCTCGATAGCCATGAGCGGCCACAAGTGGCCGGGCGCGCCCTGGCCGTGCGGCATCTACATGACGAAGGTGAAGTACCAGATCTCGCCCCCGTCCCAGCCCGACTACATCGGCGCGCCGGACACCACCTTCGCCGGCTCCCGCAACGGCTTCTCCCCGCTGGTCCTCTGGGACCACCTGTCCCGGCACTCCTACCAGGACCAGGTCGACCGGATCCGCCGCGCCCAGGAGCTCGCCGACTACCTGGAGCGCCGCCTGGTCGCCATGGAGTCCGAGCTCGGCGTCGAGCTCTGGCCGGCCCGCACCCCGGGCGCCGTCACGGTGCGGTTCCGCAAGCCCAGTGCGGAGCTGGTCGCGAAGTGGTCGCTGTCCTCCCAGGACGTGCTGATGGTCCCGGGTGACGAGTCCACCCGCCGCAGCTACGTGCACGTCTTCGTGATGCCGTCGGTCGACCGGGCGAAGCTCGACGCCCTGCTGGCCGAACTCGCCGAGGACCCGGCCATCCTGGGGCTGCCCACCCGTCAGGTCTGACGGCTCGGGGGCGCGGTGCCCGGCGGCTCACGGGCCGTCGGCCGCCGCACCCGCTCAGATGCGTTCGGCCGACCAGTGGGGATCGCGGCCGGTGAGGGCCAGCAGCTCCTCCTGGGCGTCCGCCCCCGGCGGGGCGACCCGCGGAGGATCGAACATCCCGGTGCCGGCCAGGTTGCGGTAGCCCTGGAACTCCGCCAGCGCGTACGGCGCGGCGCCGCGCGGCATCCGCCCGCTCTCACCCAGCGCCCGCGCCAGGTCCCAGGCGTGCACGACGGTCTCCGCGGTCAGCTCCCGGGCGTACCCGCCGGCGTCGCGCACCCCGTACGGCAGGTGCACCAGCAGGTCCGGGGCGCCCGGCCGGTACAGCGCACGCATCGCGCTGCTCACCGCCATCTCCCACACACCGGCCGGGTTGAGCCCGAGCACGTCGCCCTCGAAGCGGTGGCCGATCTCCTTGGGGGTGTAACCGGCCACGGCCTGGCAGACCCACAGGTGCTGCGCGGCGAGGTGGTTGACGAGCCCGCGTACGTCCCAGTCCTGGCAGGGCGTGGGCGCCGTCCATCGATCGTCGGGAACCGCTCGTACCAGCCTGGCCACCTCGGCCCCCGCCGCGGCGTACTGCGAGCGGACCTCGGCGTGGAACCCGGATGGGTGTGGACATTCCATCGCCGGGCCTCCTTTTCCTGCCCTGATCACTCCCAGTAAACAACTACCGGGCGTGACTCGCCAGGCCTGCGGGCCCCAGTTCGTTCGACGACGCCCGCCCCCGGACGCGTGGTCACCCAGAGTGCCCGGCCGCCCCCGAACCGCCATTTGTCCTGGGCGCCGGGGAGGAGTAGTGTTACCAAGTCGCTCGGCAGGGAGCACCGGACACGCATCGGCGCGGACGGTCCCGGGGCGGCCAATCCTTCGAAACACCACTTCCTGGCTCGGGCTGGGTCGCGCTTTGTCGCGGCTCGGTGCGTATTCGGCGTGCTCGTTTTATCGGATTGCGGTCGGATTCGCTTTTCGGAGCGGGGAT
>NZ_JBIALK010000034.1:0-84038 GCF_042873275.1 Kitasatospora sp. NPDC004745
GCGGGTGTCGGCGTTCCTGGATCGTCAGGGGGAGTTGAGGGGGGATGGGAGGCCGACGGCGGATTCGCCGTCGGAGAGCCCGCGTGGTGACGGTGATGGCGGTGGTGAGGTGCCGCCGGTGGTGCCGTTCTCGGGTCGTGGGGATGGTTTGGGTGGGTCTGCGTCGGGGCCGCGTGGTGAGCGGGTGTCGGCGTTCCTGGATCGTCAGGCGGAGTTGAAGGGGGACCGGAAGCCGACCGCCGATTCGCCCTCCGAGGGCCCGCGCCGTGACGGCGACGACGGAAAGCCGCGGCCTCCGCGCAGGTCCAGGATCGTCGCGTTCAACGAGCTCAAGGAGAGGGACGGCGACGACTCCGGTGCCGTCGCGCCCAACAAGGGCTCCGGTGGCCGCGACCAGGCGGGTTCGGCTCCGTCCGAATCCGGTGTGCAGACCCGCCGGCAGTCCGAGGGCAGCCGGACGCAGGTGGTACCCGGGCCTGCCGGGCCCGAGCACCCCGGCGGCTCGGACACCCCCACGGCCCCGGACAGGTTCCCGGGTCAGGGGCACCGGTTGACGGACGGGCCCGGTGACGGCCCGCGGGAGGAGCGCCCGCCCGCGGCACCCCCGAAGGCGCGCGGCGACTTCCCCGGCCAGGGCCACGTCCTCGGGGGGAAGGACGCCACCCGCGACGGGCGGGCCACCGAGTCCGGTCAGCAGAGCGCGAGCCACCAGGCCGCCGAGCGCCGACGCGAGGAGCAGACGAACGACCCGCAGGCCCGCGAACGCGCCGCACAGCGGGCCCGGGAGGCCGCCGAGGCGGAGCAGCGCAGGGCCGAACGGCAGGTGCAGCGGGAGGCCGACGCGACGGCCAGGGCCCGGGCGCGCGCGGAGGCCCTGGAGGAGCAGAAGCGTCTCCTCGCCGACGAGCAGGCCCGCGAGGAGCAGCGCGATGCCGAGCGGCAGGCTGCCCACCGGGCGACGCGGGAGAGTGCCCGGCAGAGCCGGGAGGCTGCCGAAGAATCCGACTGGCAGCGGCTGTTGGCTGACCTGCGGGACAAGTCGGGCGGCAGCTCCGGCGAGCACGGGGACCTCTCGCTCGCCGATGCCCGCGCCCTGCTCGCCCGGTACGGGGCGGACGGACTGGCAGACCCCTGGCACCGGCTGGCCGCCGAACTGGGTGTGAACGTCGAGTCGTTGGCCCGTCGAGGCTTGATGCCGGACTTCCCCCGTGGCAGCGGCGAACGGGATCGGTCCGACGCCGCCTCCGAAGTCCGACGGACGGTGGCGAGGCACCTCCTGGGGGAGGACGACGACAGCGTCTACGGAGAGGATGACGACAGCGTCTACGACGAGGACTTTGACAGCACCGACGACGAGTACGACGACGAGTACGACGACGACTACGACGACGACTACGACGACGACACGACGAGCTTCTCCGGACGGGCCAAGAAGCCCGCGGTGACCACGCCTCCCACCTCACCGGCGGCGATCGTCACCCGTGGCATCGACGGTGCGGGCGGCACGGTCACCCGGGACGCACTGGACGAGGTCGCGCGCGATCTGGCCGAGGAGTCCGCCACGACCGGTGACCCTGCCGTGGTGCCGCCCGGCGAGGAGTCCTCGGCATCCGCGCCCTCCTCGCGGGAACGGCTCGCCGCCGGTGCACTCTTGAAGATCCACGACGACCTCTACCACCGGGACGTGGCCCCGGAGGCGATCACGCGCGACCTCGACAGGGTCAGGGCGCTCCGGCGACTGGAGCAACTCGCCCGCGACCACTACCGGATGAGGGTCGCCTACCTGACCGGCGGCTGGCTGGCGGGCATGGCACACGACCTGCACGGCCTGCCGGACCGGCAGCGCCCGTCGCCGGAGCACCTGAAGGCCGTCGTGGACGCGATCCGAGCGATCGATCCGTCCCTGAGCGGGTCCGCCTTGCGGGATGCCCTGCTGAAAGTCCTGCTCCCGGCCGCGCTGCAGGGGGAGCAGTCGGCGTCCGGCGAGACGGCCGCGCCGCAGACGCTCCCCGAGCCCCTCTCCGAGGGCGCCGGTGAGGCGAAGGAGGAGCCGGACAAACGGCAGAAGCGCTATCAGACCCGCCCCTTGACCACGTCCGGAGGCGTCACGGTCGGCCTGTTGCTGCGGGCCCGGGCCTGGCCCGACGAGCTGCCCGCCGTGGCCGATGACGTGCGCAGCGTCTATCACTGGTCCTCGCCGGTGAAGCCCGTCGACGGGCCGTACCAGCCGGTGGAGCGGAGCGTGGCGGCTCCGGACGTCACCGCGGAGGGCGCGGCGGCGGAGAGCCTGCCGAGCGCCACGACCGCCGTGCAGGCCGGGAAGAAGGCCAGGTCCGCGAAGCCGGAGAAGCCCGCGAAGCCTGAGAAGGCTGCGAAGCCCCCGAAATCGACGAAGCCGGCGAAGGACGCCGAGGACGGGAGCGACCCGGAGGATCAGGACGCCAAGGAGCAGAAGAACAAGAACTACAGCCTGACCGAGATCACCGGGCACGAGCCCTTCCTCCTGCTGATCCC
The DNA here is from genome assembly GCF_042873275.1 of Kitasatospora sp. NPDC004745. Classification (NCBI taxonomy): domain Bacteria; kingdom Bacillati; phylum Actinomycetota; class Actinomycetes; order Kitasatosporales; family Streptomycetaceae; genus Kitasatospora; species Kitasatospora sp. NPDC004745. The sequence continues at coordinate 2,515 of NZ_JBIALK010000034.1, forward strand.
CACGAAGCTGTCGGACCTCGACCCCGACGACCTCGCCAAGGCCGTGGCGGCCGACCTGCCGGGCGACGTCCTCGCCCCGGAGACCCCGCTGGTTCTGGTCGGACCCTCCGACCTCGGCACGGACCTGGTGTTCCCGCGGGCGCTGGCCGCGGCGACCGGACGGACGGTGTGGACCAGTTCGGTGGCGACGACGTTGACGGACGGCCAGATCCGGGTCCGGGGAAGGCTGCGCTCCGACCTGAAGGGCAAGGGCGGGGCGAAGGCCGAACGGGGCTTCTGGATCAAGGAGGTCCCGCCGGATCCGACGATGCCGGAGGCGCCCGAGGGTTCCAGCATCCCGACCAAGGGCGTCACCAAGGAGAACGGGCGCCGGGTCGACGCGAAGAAGCCGGACATCGTCGACGAGGACGACCTCGACAGTCAGCCCATCCTCTTCCCGCTGGGCAGGCAGTCGGGCGGCCGCTTCTTCCGGGACGACTCGCTCACCCGGGAGTGGGAAGCAGTGCGTGACGGCTTCGATCCGACCAGTCCGCACTTCGAGTACCTGTCCTCCGACTTCCGGGACAATCCCACGCTGGCGGCCGCGTCGGACGATCCGGACCTCGGCTCCATCGGCCTCGTCCCCTGGGACGTCTCGGCGCCGATCTACACCGTCATGACGCACGCCACGCACCTGGCGGCCATACTGCCGACGCTGTCCGGGCAGCCGGCCAACGGGAACAAGAAGAAGGTGTACGTCTCGGGCACGGGGCTCGGCCAGGTCGTGCGTCGGCGTCCCAGCTTCCGGCGAATGCCGCCGGACACGCAGATCGTGCTGCTCGCGTGCCAGGCGGGAGCCCTGGGCGACAGCGGGAAGGCGGTCGCGCAGGAGCTCGCCGAGGCCACCGGCCGCGTGGTCTGGGCGTCCACGACCACCATCCACGTGGCCGTCGGACAGCGTGTCGCCCAGCTCGGCATCCTCAGCGACGAACACGGCACGCGCGGGCGCTGGGTCAAGTTCGTGCCGGGGACGGAGCCGGACACGGAGCGGGGCTCGCACCCGCCCGTCGAGCCGGAATCGACCAAGAAGACCAGGAAGTCCAAGGACTCCCGGCGTGTCGGAGGGCTCGGCGGGTTCCTGCAGGACGACCAGCCGTCATCGGACGGGCCGGAGGCAGGGCCGGGCCACCGCGTGGTGCAGCGGGTGACGCGGGCGGACGGGTCGTCCTTCGACGTCCTGGAGACCCCGGGCGACGGCGACTGCCTGTTCACCGCGGTGCTGGCCGGCGCCGACCACGGGCTCGGCCCCTGGGAGCACCGCGACCTCGGTGCGCGGGACGCCCGCAGGGTCGTCTCGCACTGGTTCCGGGGCCCGGCGGGCGCCCCGATGCGGGAGAGCATCGACTCCCGGGAGCAGAGCCCGCTGCACTTCCTGCTCGACGATCTGACGGAGCGTCAGGTGCGGGCGATCGCCGGAACGGCGTTCGACGGCGTGGGTCGGGAGGACCTGGTCGAGCACCTGCGGGCGGTCTTCGCCGCCGGGGCGCCCGCGGCGGACGCGGACGCCGCCTGGAGCCGGATGCTGGAGCAGCTTCCCGCGCTCGCAGGGACGTTGTGGGTGCACGACGGTGACACCGATCCCCGGCGGCTGACCCTCGCGGACCTCCGCGACCAGCCGCTCAGCCTCTTGGTGGACATGGCGGTGCGCAACCGGTCGCTGTGGAGCAGCCGTTTCTACGACGAGATCGCGCAGGTCGTCGCGCACGCCCTGGCCGTGCGCCTGGTGGTGCACGACGACCACGGCAGGTCCTTCGTGCTGAACCCCGAGGCCGCGCGGACCGTCGACGTGCACCGCTCCAACCCCGCCGACATCCGCGGCGCGCACTACAGCGCGCTCACCTGGGTGACCCGCCCGGCGGGTCCACCGAACGAGCCGGTCCAGGAGAGCCACGGGCACGAGCCGTCGCAGCACGAGCCGCCGAAGCACGAGCCGCCGAAGCACGAGCCGCCGAAGGAGGCGGACACGCCGCAGGAGGACCGGCTCCAGGGGGACGAGAACCCCGAGGAGGAGCACCACGAGGGGGAGGAGCCGACCAAGCCGCCCGTCCCCCCGCAGGAGCAGCCCGCCACCGTCCCGGCCCCGACCCCGCTCCCGACTCCGCTCCCGACCCCGCCCCTGCCCGCCCCGCCGCGCCGGATGACCGAGGAGGGATGGATCAGCGCGGGCGACCGCGTGGTACTGGTCCACGGTCCGAACGGCCGGGTCGTGGAGGCCGTGCTCGCGCACCTGCCGGCGGGCGTGTCGGCGGGCCGGCGTGAGGAGATCCGGAAGCGGCTGGCCGAGCAGCTCGACGTGCGCACCCTGCAGCCCCACCTGTCCCGGATGACCAGGGGCGACGACCTGCTGCTGCCGCTGGACCTCGGCGGTGGGCCGGGCCTGCTGCGGGTCGGTGCCACGGTGGTGCGGGCGGTCACCGCGCACCGGACGGAGAAGTTCGAGTTCGAGGACGGCGGTGACTCGTCCGCGGGGACGGGCGCGCTGCGCGAGAGCCGCACCCGGTGGGCCGGGGGGCTGGTGGTCAGCGGGAAGCCGGCCTCGGCCGTCGGCGTGACCGGTCCGGCGACCCGCGTCGCGGACCGCGCCGAGGGGACGGCGGTCGCCTCGACCGGGCGGGTGACGCACCGCAGCAAGACGGCGGAGCCGGTGCTGTGGGTCGACGCGGAGATCCTTCTCGACCTCGACTTCTCCGCCGTCCCGGGCGTGCGCACACCGGCCCGCCCGCTGTCGCGGACCCCGGTGGTGGCGGCCGCCCCCCGGCCCGGGCAGGAGGGACCGGTGTCGGTGCGGCTGTCGGCGCGGGTCGTCACCCCGGCCGCGGAGTCCGGCGGTGACGCGCCGTCGCCGAAGACCCACCACGCCCCGCCGGCCCGGGTGCTCCGCACGGCGGCGCTGGGCGGGATGGACGTGGTCAAGGACGTCCGCACCCGGTACGGGCGCGGCGACCGCGCCGACGGGCACACCGCCCTGTTCGGGCCCGCGGACGCGGACACCGGGCTGGAGGCCTTCGGCCGGCGGCGGTTCGGCGACGACTGGCCCGCGGTGCGGGCCGAGCTCCTCGCGCAGCTCGACCTGCCCAGTCTGCAGGCGCAGCTCAGGGCGATGACCGCGGGGGAGCCGCTGGAGGTCCCGCTGGCGGAGGGCCGGGGCAGCGTCCTGGTCTCGGCGACGGTCCTGGAGCTGGTGCACCTGCGCAACACCGACCCGAGCGAGTTCAACACCGGTGCCGACGCGACGGGTGCCGTCACCTCCTCCAGCACCAGGGCCGTGACCCTGGGGCTCGGGTTCTCGGCCAAGGTCTCCGGAACCGGGAAGGACGATCCCGTCAGCGGCACGGGCAGCGGCGTGCTGACCGGGCAGCGCGGCAGCGACCGGAACACCGTCGGGCAGAACGCGCAGCGGACGGGTGCGGCGCTCAAGGCCAAGGTCCCGGGCGCGATCTTCGACGGCGTCGTCCGGCTCTCGCTCGCCCACCGGGACCGGACCGGCGCCGTCGGCCCCGACCGGGCGAGGGCGGACCTGGGGTTCCAGGTGCTCTTCCAGGCCGCGGAGTGCGAGGCCGGCGAAGCGGGGCGGACGTTCCGCACCGACGACGAGCCCGGGCCGCTCCGGGCGCCCGTGCTGCCGCCCGGCACCGCCGCCCGGATGCCCGCACCCCAGGTGTGGGGCCCCGACCCGGCCCACGGCCGCACCGGGCTGCCGACGGGCGCCGTCGTGCTCGACGTCCTCCCGTCCGGCCCCCAGGACGGGCCCGACGCGCTCCCCGGGTTGACGGAGGTCCTGGAGGGCCTGGGCCGGCGCACCTTCGGTGCCGAGGGCTGGACGGCGCTCGGCCCGGCCGTGCGCGGGGCCTTCCGCCGCGAACGGCTCGCGGCACTGCTCCCGGGGATGAGCCACGGCATCGACCTGCGTTCGCCGCTGCTGGTGCGGGCCGGGCAGCCGGACGCCCTGGTGCTCGCCGGCGCCGAGGTCCGGCGGCTGGCCTACGTCCGGGCGTTCGACGAGGCCGAGCTGAACATCGTGAACGAGTGGACGGCCGGCAGCGGGGACCGGCGCAACACCTTCCGCTCGGCGGCCGGCCGGCTCCAGGGCGGCCCCCGGTTCCCTGCGGCCGACACCACCGTCGCGGCCACCGGCGGAGGCGGCTACGCCGCGCGCTCGCGCCGCGGCGACCGGGCCGCGGACAGCGCCGGCGGCTCCGCCAACGCCAAGTTCGCCGAGCCGATGGTCGTCTACCTGGCCGACGTCGAGGTCGACGTCAGGGTCGCGCACGACGGTGCCGGCGCACCGACCGCGTCCGAACGGGCCGTCGTCCGGGCCCTGCTGGCGCTCCCCAGGTCCCTGACGACGCCGCACCCGACCGCGGCGGACGGCGGCCCGTCCCGCCTGGTCTTCACCCGCCCCGACGTCCCGCCCACCGGGCAGGGCGAGGAGGCCGGCGGGCAGCAGGCCCCCGGCGACCACCCGTCGCCGGGCGAGCACCAGCCCTCCGGCGACCAGCAGGCCGACGTCCGCCCTCCCGCCGTGTTGCCCCGCCCGGTCGAGCCGCTCGCCGTGCAACCCCCGGACCGGGTCACCCGGACCGGGGAGCTCGGCGCCTCCGACCCCGTCCTCGGCCTGCACGACGTCCGGGCCGTCCTGGACGCCGTGGGCGCCCGGCTCCGGCCGGTCTTCGGCCGGCACTGGGCCTGGGTCGAGGCCGCGCTCGCCCCCCACCTCGACGAGACCTCGCTGCGCCCCCGGCTGGCGGCCCTCACCACCGGCGCCGGGTGGACGGTGACCGTCTCGCACCGGGGCTACACCGCCGAGGTCCGGCTCCTGCGCGCCGCGGCGACCATGCGGGAGTACCGGGGCCTGATCGAGAAGTGCGAGTTCGAGCGCGGCGGCGAGACCGTCTCCTCCACCGGCACCCTGCGCGACACGCGCGGCGGAGCCACCGCGACGGCGGCGGTCGACGGCACGTTCCCGCACGTGGCGGTGACGCTGAGCCAGACCTCCGCCGCCCACGGGACGGTGGGCACCACCCGCGACACGGTGACCAGCCGTTCCGAGAAGGAGAAGACCGTCGAGCGGGCGGCCCGGTTCACGGGGGACGTGACCGTCGAGCTGTCCGTCGTGGTGACGTCGAACCGGCCGTCCGTGCTGGTCGGCCGGGCCGTCCGGCAGCGGCTCGCCGACGCCTCCGGTCCGACGACCGCCGTCACCGGGATCGACGTGGTCTTCCCCGTCCGCGAACTGCCCGTCGACCCGAAGACGGGGCTGGCCCCGGCGCCCGCCGAACACCGCTCGGTGCCCCGGCGGATCGTCGACTCCGGGGTGCTCGGCGGCTCCGACGTGCTGCTGCGGGTCTGGGCACCGGAGCCCCGGGCCCTCCCCTCCGGGCACGACCGGCCCACCCCGCAGCCGGACCGCGGACCGGCGCCGCAGCCCGGGCCGGTGTCTCGGCAGCCGGCGCCGCAGCCCGTGCCTGTGCCTCCGCAGCCCGGGTCGGGACACCGCCCGTCGCTGCTGGACCAGCTCGACCGGCCGGGCCGGAGCGTCTACGGCGCCGGCTGGGAACGGGTGCGGAGCACGCTGGAACCCCTCCTCCGGGCCGGCGCCGTGCAGTCCAGGATGCGCGCGCTGATGGCCGGCCAGGAGCACTTCGTCAAGGTGCCCGGCGGCACGGTGGTCCTGCGCTGGGCCGGTGTGCGGGAGATCCGGCACACGGCGGACACGACGGAGACCGAGTTCGCCGCCGGCGGCGCCGGCGGCGTCGCCCAGGGCGGCCCCGACGGCCGGACCGGCCACAACACGGCCACGGACGACGGAATCGCCGGGCGGTTGGTGGTCACCACGGACCCGGTGGGCGCGCTGCCCGTCTCCCTCGTCCTCGGCGGCACGCTGAGCCACGTCCGGGGCCAGGAACGGATCACCGAGCACGACGGCGCCGGGCGGACCGGCACCGCCACCAAGACCAAGGTCCCCGGCAGCGTCTTCACGGGCACCGGCGTGCTCCAGGTGGAGCTGCGCCGCAGGGGCAGGCCCCGGCCCGTCCGCGGCACCCTCCCGCCGGCGGCCCGCGCCGAACAGCAGCGCCAGCGCGCGCTCCGCCCGGCCGCCGGCCTGCCCGCGGGCGCGCCCCTGCCCCGGCCTTTCGTCGAGGAGCTGGACCGGCAGAACCAGCGGATCCGCGACGCGGCGCGCTCCGCGCCGACGCCACGGCCGGTGCCGGATGCGGACCGACGGTCCGGGCGTGCGCGCCGGGCGGCCACCACCACCGTCGAGTTCGGCTTCGACGTGCTGCTGGAGACCTCCGACACCCAGGTGGTCGGGACGCCGGCGCAGGCGCGCCACCGGGCCCCCGACACCGGTGAGGAATCGCTGCGGGCGCCGCGCGGGGCCGTCCCGACGACCACCCACCTCGTGCCGCCCCGGGAGGTGTGGAGCGGGCTCGGCGCCGAGGACCTGCTCGTGGACCTGCCCGACGTCGGCTCGCTGCGGAACCTGCTCGGCACCCTCGGCCGGAACCTGTTCCGGCTGGACCCGGACTCGGCGGACGCACGCCGGCTCCGGCGCGCCTTCGACCGCGTGACCCTCATCGACGTCCTGCCCGACCTGACGGCGGGCGGGACGCTGGTCCGCACCGTCCGGCTGGGCTTCGTCGACACGGTGAGCGTGACCGTGCGGGCGGAGCTGGTCGCACTCGGCCGGGGCCGCGAGGAGCCGAAGTCGGAGATCTCCCAGTCCGCCGAGGTGTCGACCCGGTTCACCGAACGCGCGCTGGCCTCCCGGATGACCCAGCTCATGGGCCAGTTCGGTCTGGAGTTCTCCAAGGTCAAGGGCAAGATCATGGGCGGCATCACCTTCGGCGGCGGCGCGGGGCGCCGCACCGGAGGCGAACGCACCGTCGCCGAGAGGTCCGTGACGAACTCCAAGTTCCCCGAGCCGCTGGTGCGCTTCGAGGGGTACGCCAAGTTCACCTTCTCCTTCCAGCACCGCACCGGACCCTGGTCGTGGCGGCCGCACACCGTGGTCGGCGACGTCCCGGTGCTGGTCGCCGTCCCGAAGCGGTCGGTCACCCGGCAGCACACCGGCCCCGACGACACCTACTTCACCCCGGACAACTGGCGCACGGGCCGCCGGCCGTCCGACCCCTACGACCTGCCGCCGGACCAGGAGGAGGAGCCCGGACCGCCCGTCCCGGACGCGTCGGCGAACGACCTCGCAGGACGGATCGCCGAGACCCTCGGCCGCGTCCCGAGCCCGCCGGAGCCACCGGGCGACCGGACCGGGGGCAGTGCCGGGGGCAGCGCAACGGAGCTCGCGGCGGCGCAGCGGGCGGCCGAAGAGGCCGAGGCGGCGAGGTCGGCGGAGTTGGCCCGGCAGCAGGCGGAGCTGGCTGAGCGGGAGGAGTTGGCGCGTCAGCAGGCGGAGTCGGCCGCGAAGGCTGAGCTCGCCAGGTTGGCGGAGTTGGCCCGGCAGCAGGCGGAGCTGGCTGAGCGGGAGGAGTTGGCGCGTCAGCAGGCGGAGTTGGCCGCGAAGGCTGAGCTCGCCAGGTTGGCGGAGTTGGCCCGGCAGCAGGCGGAGCTGGCTGAGCGGGAGGAGTTGGCGCGTCAGCAGGCGGAGTCGGCCGAGAAGGCTGAGCTCGCCAGGTTGGCGGAGTTGGCCCGGCAGCAGGCGGAGCAGGCTGAGCGGGAGGAACTGGCCCGGCAGCAGGCCGAGTCGGCCAGGCTCGCGGAGCTGGCGCGCCGGCAGGAGCAGGCGAAGCAGGACGAGCGGGACAAGGAGGCCGTCACCGAACCTCTGCCGGTGGTGCCCCGCCCCGACGCCTCGCCCGAGCCCGAGCCGCTTCCCGAGCCCGAGCCGCTTCCCGTGCCCGAGCCGCTTCCCGTGCCCGAGCCGCTTCCCGTGCCCGAGCCCGAGCCGCTTCCCGAGCCCGAGCCGCTTCCCGAGCCCGAGCCGCTTCCCGAGCCCGAGCCGCTTCCCGAGCCCGAGCCGGTTCCGCCGTCGCAGGTTCAGGAGACTCCGCCGGCGGAGGCCTTCCTGGTGCTGGGTCCGCAGGAGCGTCTGCTGACGCTGGACTCGCTCGCGCCCGGGGCACGTCGCGAGCTCGCGGCCGACCCCGACTTCGTCGGGACCCTCCGGGAGCGCCTGCTGCCGGAGGAGTTCGCGGTGGTCGCCGCCCGCCTGCTGGTGGACGTGGACCCGGGGGTGCACCGGCCGGTGGCCGCCCGGCAGGCCGCGCACGCCCAGTTGGAGCGGATGCTGGGCAACCCCGACGTCGCCGCGGACCTGCTGAGGCGAGGGGTGCGGGTGGTGGTCGTGCCGAACGACGTCCCGGTCACCGAGGTCGACGGCTTCCGCCATCTGGCCGGCAGTGCCGCCGGGGGCGCGGCGGGAGCGTTCCGCCGCTGGCACGACGTGCGGGGCGCGACCGAGGGCCGGTACGTCGCCGTGACCGCGGAGAACCTGCTCGGCGAGGACACCTCGGTCGGCGAGGCGGCGGGCTTCGAGGACGGCTACTCCACCGCCACCCACGAGTTCGCCCACGCCCTCCACGCGTTCGCCCTCACCGACGAGGAGCGCGAACGCATACGGGAGGTCTTCCTCGACAATCACATGGCCGACACCCTGAGCGGGCTGTTCGACACCGAGTCGACGGCGGCCTGGCCCGACGGGCCGGTGCACGACCTGGGCGGGCACCTGGTCGGCAACTACTCGTCGACGGACGAGCACGAGTTCTTCGCCCAGCTGACCAACACCTACCTCGGCACCAACCACGGCCACGACCCGGACACCGACCGGCCGCGCAACAACGGTGCCGGGTGGGTGCGCGACCACCTGCCCACCCTCCTGCCGGTCCTGGAACGGCTCTACGGGGAGCGCCCGGACAGTGGCCGCCCGGTACCGGCGAACCCGGTCCGCGAGACCTCCGCGGACGACGCGATGCTGCGCGGCTTCCGCGAGTTCGTGCACGGTGTGGAGGGCGTGGGGCATCCGGAGGAGCAGCCGCTCGGGGACGATCCGGACGCGGCCCCGGAGGCGCCGGACCACTCGGCGTCGATGGCCGATCTGGTGCAGCAGGCGCTCAACCCGGTCGTGGGCGCCTCGGCGCACCCGGCCTCCCGGGGCGGACGTCCGCAGGGCCAGGGCCAAAGCCAGGAGCAGGGCCAAAGCCAGGAGCGGGGCCGGGGCCGGGGCCGGGGACATCGCGGGAACGACGCGGGTCCGCCGGCACCGACCGAGACGACGCGCGGCGGCCGAGGCGGGTCCGGCGCCGGTCGCGGCCGTGGCCGCGGGGCCGACGTCGGCACCGGCAACACCGGCCACCCCGCGTCGGCGCCGTCGACGCGCGGTCGCGGTCGCGGCGGCCGGGGCGGGGGGACCGTGGCACGTGGCGGGAGCCGTCCGCTGACGAACCAGGACCACATGGCCCGGGTGGAGGACCGGGACGGCGTGGCCTACGTCGTCAAGGGCACGCCGGGTACGGCGGGTCACACCGCGTTCCCGCTGGAGCTGCGCCCGCCCAGCCTGGACGCCCGGCTCGGGGAGGAGACGGACTCGCTGCGCGGCGCCTTCGGCCGGGCCCTGGACCGGATGTCCCGCGTCATGATGGGCGCGGACCGGTTCGGTGTCGGCCTGTCGTTCAAGGTGACCGGAACGCCGCACATCGCCCTGACCGTCATCGACGGGGTGGTCCACGTCGCGGGCAACTCCGGTATGTCCAAGGAGAAGCAGGACAGTGCGAGGAACCGTCTGTCGAGTCTGGACGACGTTCCGAACCCGGCCATGAACCACGACCTGGGGAAGCTCCGCGCGATCAGGGACGGTCGGTACCGGCGCAAGGGCGACGACGTCGACGACGCCGCGGGTCTGGACGCGGTGCGCAGGGCGCTGATCGACCCGAGCCGCATCAACTGGAGGCCCAACGAACGCGCCGAAGCCGGCTGCGTGCACGGAGAGATGGACCTCCTGAACGTGGTGCAGGAGCAGATGCGGAAGGAGTTCGAAGCCGCGAGGAAGGCGGAGGAGGAGCGCAGGACGAAGGAGGCGGAGGAGACCGCGGAGCGGGAGGCCGAGTCGGAGCAGGAGCCCGGGGAGGAGACCGAGGAGACGGCCGGGGAGTCCGGCGACGAGAGCTCCACCCACGAGGACGACCCGGCCGCCGGGAGCAGCAGCGGCACGTCACGGGCCCGGGACAAGGGCAAGCAGCGTGCGGAGGAGCCGAGGCTGAAGCCCTGGCCGATCGGCGGCCGCAAACGCGACTGCATGGCCTGCCACTGGGCCCACGCCGTCTTCAACGAGTACATCGCCAAGGATCTGGGCTTCGTCGTCGTGACGGGCGGCACGCACGGGAAGATCTTCGGCAACTGGGCCGCGCCGGAGTGCCTCATGAAGCACGAGCAGGCGCGGGCGGCACTGACGGCGAAGATCACCGGGACCTCGGTGCAGGTGAAGGGCAAGCAGCAGTCCCTGCTGTTCGGTACGGACGGGAGGATCACTGCTCCGGAGGGCTACACGCCGCCACTGGGGCAGCACGACGAGCCGTACCTGTCGGACTCCGAGCCGGGGGAGGTCAGCGAGGAGTCGGACGCGGAGGGCACGGACAGCGAGGGTCAGGACACCGGGGAACAGGACACCGGGGAACAGCGCGAGGAGAACACGGCCGGGGACACCACGACGGAGGAGCCCGCAGCGGAGAACACCGCTGCCGACGACACACCCACCGGTCAGCCGTCCCCGGCACCGGTGCCGACCCCGACGCCCGTCCGGCCCCCGACCGGTGGCGACGTTCCGCGCGGCGGTGGCCGTGGTGGCCGGGGTGCGCCCCGGGGCGGTGGCCGGGGTGGGCGTGGCCGGGGCGGGACCGGTGGCGGCGGGAAGCCGCCGGTCGTCTGACGAGTTCGCCGGGTGCTGAACCTCCCGGTGCGCTCCGGCCGTCGAGTCGGGTGGACGCGTCGTTCCGGCCGACCCGACCGGGTCCGGGCCGGCGGCGGGTCCCTGCCGAGGATCGTCGTCGAGGGCCAGGGGGCCAGGGTGGGCAAGGACCGGAGCGGCCGGGCGAGCCGGACCGAGGGGTCGGAGGGCGCCGGGATCCAGCTGCCCGCCGTGGCGTGGGTCGTGCCCGAGGAACTGGCGTCCCGTCAGGCGGTCTCCGCGGCGGGCGCTGCCGCGGTGGCGGTCGGGGCGGTCGGGGAGGTCTCCGAGGAGGCGCCCGAGGCCGGGGTGAACGCGAACGAGACGAAGGCCGCTCCCGCCTCCGGCGCGGCTCCCGCACTGCCCGACCCGGACCCGGCGCCGGCCGCCACGGCGTCCCCGACCCGAGCCGCCACCACCCCCGCCGCCGCGACGTCCCCCGCTACGACGTCCCCCGCCGCGGCGGCCGCCATCGCCGCCGGCGCGCCCGCCGGGGTGAGCGCCGTCCCCGGCGAGGCGCCGGGCGAGGAGGAGGAGAGCGGCGGCCCCCGCCGGATCTCCCGGCCGATGGTGGCCGCCGCGGTGATCGCGGGTCTGGTGCTGGTCGGTGTGCCGCTCGGCATCGCGAAGTTCGGCGGGGAGGACCCGGGGCCGTCCGGCGCGGAGGGCCCGCCGCCCGCCGGGTACACGCAGCAGGACGGCGGCAACGGGTTCGTCCCGGGTGCCGACGCGCACGGGAACGTGCCGGCCGAGCAGCCCGTGGCGGCCGGTCAGCCGGTCGACGCCGCGGGCCCGCCGCCCGGTGACGGCGCTGCGGCGGCGGCCGGTGGTGCGGCCGCCGCCGGCGGTGCCCCGGTGGACCAGGGCGCCGGTGGCGGGCAGTCCGTGCCGTTCGCCGGCCGGGTGGCCGCAGGGGGCCCCGCACCGGCGGCGACGACCGGCAAGCCGGACGCAGCCCGCACCTCCGGTGGCGCCCCGGCCGGGCAGGGCGGTGGCGGCGCCGGGGCACCGCAGAGCCAGCCGCAGCAGGGCCAGGCGCCCCAGCAGCCGCCGGCCGCGCAGCAGCCGCCCGCGGCCCCGCAGCCCGCCCCGCCGGCCCCCGCCCCGCCCGCGGCCAAGCCCGCCCAGCCGGCGCCGCCCCCGCCGCCGACCTACGCGGCCGTGGCCGGACCGTCGTGCGGCGGCAGCACCACCACGCAGTCGTACGGCTGGTACGACAACGGGCAGTCGGGGTGGCGCACCAACTCCGGCGGCTACTCGGGCGACGGCTGCAACGGGTCCTACTACTCGGTGCCGATGTCGGGCGACGCCAAGGACGACGGCAACTCGGTGGTCTGGACGTTCAACACCGCGCCGGTCACCACGGGCAGCTGCAAGCTGTCGGTCTACGTGCCCGGCAGCGGGGACGTGAAGGCGGTCGGCGGCGCCCCGACGTACTACTCCGTGCAGAACAAGTCGGCGCCCGGCACCGGGACGATCGACTCGTTCACCGTCAACCAGGTCTCCAGCCGGGGCCAGTGGGTCTCGGTGGGGACGTTCCCGCTCAGCGGCGGCAAGATCGCCGTGATGCTGCACACCCGGGGCCTGGACTGGTCGGGTTCCACGAAGACGTACGCCCACCACGCCGCGTCCGCGGTCCGGGCGTCCTGCACGGGCTGACCCCCGGCCCGCCCCGCCCGGACGGCCCGCCCCGCCCGCTCTGCCCGCCCCGCCCGCTCTGCCCGCCCCGCCCGCTCTGCCTGCACCGCCCGCCCTGCCTGCACCGCCCACCCGGCCCGCCCGACGGCACGACGCCACCCGGCACGGCCCGCACCACGGCCCCCGGGCCACGAACGACGGAGGAGAACGCACCATGATCCGCCATGTGCTGACGGTCAGCGCGGAGCAGCACGACGGCGGCGGCTACCGCACCATCGGCGCCGCGCTCGACGCGGCCCGCAGCGGCACGGTGATCAGCGTCCGTCCGGGCCGCTACGAGGAGAACCTGGTGATCACCAAGATGGTGACCATCACCGCCGAGGAGGCCCGCGGCAGCGTCCGGATCTCCCCCCGGCGCGGCGCGGTGGTGCAGGTGGTGGCCGAGGCGGTCCAGCTGACCGGGCTGGTGCTCCAGGGCCGGGACGAGGAGCTGCCGGCCGTCGACGTCCCGCGCGGGCAGGCGGCCCTGGACGACTGCGAGGTCGTCGGCAACTCGTGGACGGCCCTGTTCACCCGCGAGCAGGGGGCGCTCGCCATGCGCGGCTGCCGGGTCGTCAACCCGGCCGGCGCCGGGATCGTCGAGACGTCCACCGGGACCAGCGTGATCGAGGACTGCGTGGTCGAGCACCTCGGCAGCTCCGCCGTGGTGATCGGCGAGCGGGCCGACCCCGTCGTCCGCAACTGCGTCCTGCGCGACGCCCGCGGCAACGGCGTCTGCGCCAACGGGGAGGGCCGCGGCACCATCGAGGACTGCGAGATCTCCGCCACCGACAAACCGGGGATCGCGCTGGAGGAGCACAGCAGCACCCGGGTGCTGCGCACCACCGTGCGCGCCGCGCCGATCGGGGTCTTCGTCGACTCCGCCGCCCGGGTGCTGCTGGAGGACTGCACGGTCGAGGACATCCGCGGCCACGGCCTGGTCCTGGCGGGCGGCACCGATCCGCTGGTGCGGCGCTGCCGCACCGCGCGCACCAAGGGCCACGGCATCCACGTCACCGGGCGTTCCCGGGGCGGCTTCGAGGGGTGCGAGGTGCTCGCCCCGGAGCTGGCCGGCATCCTGGTCGACGAGGCCTCCAGCCCGGCCTTGACCCGCACTGTCGTGCGTGACGGCGGCGCCGCGGGCGTCGAGCTGGTCGGCGAGAGCGCCGCCGAGTTCGACCGGCTGGAGGTGCGCGGCGCGGCCGGCGCGGGGGTGAGCGTGCGCGACGGCGCCAACCCGCTGCTGCGCCGGCTGGACGTCACCGAGGTGCGCGGCCACGGCGTCGAGGTGCTGCGGGAGGGGCGCGGCCGGCTGGAGTCCTGCGTCCTGGCCGCCACCGGGCTGGCCGCGCTGCGGGTCGCCGACGGCGGCAACACCCAGGTGGGCGGCACCACCGTGCGCGGCACGGCCGGTGCGGCCGGCGGCCGGGCCGCCGGAGGCAAGGGGGCCGCGGCTCCGGGCGGCGTCCCCGGGGTCGAGGTCGGACACGGCGGCACCGCCTCACTGCGCGACTGCGACATCGCCGGGTGCACCGCCGACGGCGTCGTCGTCGAGGACGGCGGCGAACTGACCATGGCCCGCTCCCGGTCGCACGGCAACCGGCGGCACGGCGTCCTGCTGGCCGCGGGCAGCCGGGCCGCCCTGACCGGCTGCGAGATGGCCGACAACGCCCGCGACGGGCTGCGCGCCGAGTCCGAGGAGCCGATCAGGATCACCGGCTGCACCGTCACCGGCAACCGCGGCGCGGGCCTGTCCCGGACCGGGTCCGGTGACCGGCTGTCCGTCGAGGACCTGACCAGCCGGGAGAACGGGCGGGCCGACGGCGGGGGCACCGCGACCGCCGGGGCGGGGAGCGGCCCGGCGTCCGACCGGCCGGGCGGTGCGCCGGGCGACGGGGGCGTCGACGGAGCCGGGCCCCCGGCGGAGCAGCCCGCCGACCCTCCGCCGGCCGAGCCCGAGGGCCCGCAGGCCGCGCTGCAGGCGCTGGTCGGCCTGGAGGGGGTCAAGGAGCAGGTCGCCACCCTGGTCAACCTCAACAAGCTGGCCCGGCGCCGCGAACAGGCCGGCATGCCGGCCCTGCCGATGGGCCGGCACCTGATCTTCGCGGGGCCGCCGGGCACCGGCAAGACCACCGTCGCCCGCCTCTACGGCGCCATCCTCGCCGAGCTCGGCGTGCTGCGCAGCGGGCACCTCACCGAGGTGGCCCGGGCGGACCTGGTCGCCTCCATCGTCGGCGGCACGGCGATCAAGACCACCGAGGTGTTCCAGTCGGCACTCGGCGGAGTGCTGTTCATCGACGAGGCGTACACGCTCTCCGCCGGATCCGGCGGCACCGGGCCGGACTTCGGCCGCGAGGCGATCGACACCCTCGTCAAGCTGATGGAGGACCACCGGGACGACGTGGTGGTGATCGTCGCCGGCTACTCGGAGGAGATGCGCTCCTTCCTCGGCTCCAACCCCGGCCTGGCCTCGCGCTTCAGCCGCAGCGTCGAGTTCCGCAACTACTCGGCGGAGGAGCTGGTCACCATCGTCGAACGGGCCGCCGCCGGGCACGGCTTCGAACTCGCCGACGACACCCGGGAGGTGCTCGGGGAGCACTTCACCCGGATGCCCAAGGGAGCCGACTTCGGCAACGGCCGCGCCGCCCGCAAGGTCTTCGAGGAGATGGTCGACCGCCAGGCGTCCCGGCTGGCCGCCCTCCCCGACATCACCGACGCCGACCTCGCCCGGCTGCTCCCCGAGGACCTCGGCGCGGAGCTCGCCGCCACGGCCCGCCCCGCCGGCCCGGGCGGGCCCGGCGGCGGCAGCGAACTGCTCGACCGGCTGCGGTCGATGGTCGGACTGGCGGCGGCCAAGGAGCAGGTCGAGAACCTCGTCAACCTGATCACCCAGGCCCGTCGCCGCGAGGAGGCCGGCCTGCCGACCGCCCGGATCAGTCACCACCTCGTCTTCGCGGGGCCGCCCGGCACCGGCAAGACCACCGTCGCCCGGCTGTACGGCGCGCTGCTCGCCGAGCTCGGCGTCCTGCCGCGCGGCCAGCTGGTCGAGGCCGCCCGGGCCGACCTGGTCGGCCGCTACATCGGGCACACCGCCCAGCTCACCCGCGACGCCTTCGAACGCGCCCGCGGCGGCGTGCTGTTCATCGACGAGGCCTACACCCTCACCCCGCGCGGCGCGGCCGCGGGCGGCGACTTCGGCCAGGAGGCGGTGGACACCCTGATGAAACTGATGGAGGACCACCGCGACGAGGTCGTCGTGATCGTCGCCGGCTACCAGGACGAGATGCAGGGCTTCCTCGGCTCCAACCCCGGTCTGGCCTCCCGCTTCTCCCAGCAGATCGCCTTCGACCACTACAGCACCGGCGAACTCGTCACCATCGTGCGGATGCAGGCCGAGGAGGCCGGCTACGTCTGCGCGCCCGAGACGCTGGCCGCGCTCGCCGAGCTGTGCGAGGCCGTCCCGCGGGACCGCACCTTCGGCAACGGCCGTTTCGCCCGGCAGACCCTGGAGTCGATGGTCACCCGGCAGGCCGGCCGCCTCGCCCGGCTCGACGTCGGCGACCTCTCCGAACTCAGCCTGCTGCTGCCCCAGGACATCCCCGGGTCGGCGCAGCGGAGCGCGGTGTGACGGCGGGGGAGAGGAGGACGCCCGGGACACCGGCGACACGGGCGACACGGGCGACTCCGGGGCCGGCGGGCACGGCGGCCCGCGCGGCCGCGGCCGCGCTCTGTTGCGGCGCCCTGCTGCTCCCGGCCGGGCCCGCCCTGGCGGCCCCGGCGGCGCCCCCCGCCGCCCCCGGGGCGTCCGGGCCCGCCACCGTCCCCGGCACCGTCGCCGGCACGTCCGCGGCCGTCGCCGGGACGCCGGCGGCCCGCGCCCGACCGGCCGCCCCGGGCGCCTCCGCCGCCGCCCCCGGCGGGGCCGAGCCCTCCGCCCTGCCGCTGGTCGCCCAGAACCGGGGCAGCGGGCGGCCCGACGGCTGCCTCAAGCCCTCCGACAAGGGCACCGACCGCACCCCCTGGGCGCAGGCCTACCTGCGCCCCGAGGCCGCCTGGGAGCTCAGCCGCGGTGCCGGGGTGACGGTCGCCGTGGTCGGCTCGGGTGTCGACCCCGGCTCCGGCGTCCTGGAGGGCCGCCTCACCCCCGGGCCGCGCGAGTACGGTGGCACCGGCGACTCCACCCGCGACTGCGTCGGCCACGGCACCTTCCTCGCCGGGCTCGTCGCCGCGCGCCGCCAGGACGGCGTCGGCTTCGCCGGGATCGCGCCCGAGGCGCGGATCCTCGCCGTCGCCGTGACCGACGACGCGGGGAACACCACGCCGGCCGCGCTGGCCAAGGGGATCCGGGACGCCGCCGACGGCGGGGCCCGGGTGATCGCCGTCGGCGTCACCGTGTCGACGGGCGAGGCCGAACTCGCCGACGCCGTCCGCCACGCCGCCGAGCGCGGCGCGCTGGTGATCGCCCCGGCCGCCCCCGACCAGGGCGGCTCAGGGTCCTCCGGTGCAGCGCAGCCCCCCGTCCTGCCCGCCGCCCTCCCGGGCGTCCTCGCCGTGGCCGACCTCGGCCCCGACGGTGCCCCGCCGAGCGGCGCCGCGGATCCGGCCGGGGTCGACCTGGTGGCCCCGGGCGACGCCGTGCTGAGCGTCGGCCCCGGCGGCAAGGGCCACTTCACCGGCGCCGGGCCCAGCTTCGCCACGGCCGTGGTGGCCGGCGCCGCGGCGCTCGCCCTGGCCTACCGGCCGGACCTCACCCCGGAGCGCCTCGCCGACCGGCTCCGGACCACCGCCTACCACCCGGGCACCGCCCTGCCCGACCCGCTCCTCGGCTACGGCACCGTGGACCCGCTGGCCGCCGTCAGCGCTCCCGTCGCCGGTGACCCGGCGCCCCGCAGCGCCCCGACGGTCACCGTGCTCCGGCCCCCGCCAGCGGACCCCTCCGGGCACCAGGCCGTCGTCATCGCGGCCGCTACCACCGCCGGGGTGGCCTTCGTGGTCGGCGCCGCCGCGCTCGGCACCGCCGGTCGCCGCCGCTCCTGGCGCCCCGGCCGCTGGTCCGTCTGACGCCGGGTCACGGCCGCGGCACCGCACCGCCTCCCCGGCGTGGCGGCCCCGGCCGCCCTGTCGCCTCTCGCCGTCGGCGCCACGGGTGTGCGCGTACGGGCCGTCGGACGGCGGGGCTTGAGTTGGAGTGCACTCCAACGTCTAACGTCCTGTCATGACCGCGGGCCGCCCGGCCCGGTGGTCGGACACACCGGTCGGACCGCACCGGACAGGACGACGGGCCGCCTCCGTGCGGCCGGAACGGAAGCACCCGCATGGACACCCCCGTGAACCCCGCCGAGACCCGCCAGGACCGCTTCGACCGGGGCATGGAGGTCCTCACCCGGGTCGACGGCGAGGGCGGGCAGCGGGTCGTCGACGCGCTGGCCGACATCAGCCCCGAGCTCGCCCACCAGGTGGTCGCCTGGGGCTTCGGCGAGATCTACCGGCGCCCCGGGCTGGCGCCGCGGGACCGGCAGCTGGTCACCCTGGGCATGCTGACGGCGCTCGGCGGCTGCGAGCCCCAGCTGGACGTGCACGTCAACGCCTCGCTCAACGTCGGCCTCACCCCCGAGGAGATCGTCGAGGCGCTGCTGCACTCCGCCGCCTACTGCGGCTTCCCCAAGGCGCTCAACGCGACCTTCGTCGCCAAGAAGGTGTTCGCCGAGCGCGGCCTGCTCCCGGTCGCCGCCGACTGACACGCTCTCGGCCTGATTCGGCACCTGCCCGGCCTCCGTGGCCGGGCAGGTCCGAACACCGACGAGGACCCTCGGCCCCGACGACGCCCGCTTCGCCGCCGCCCGGACCCGCTGCGGGCTCGCCGGAACGCTCCACGCGATCGGCGGCCCGTTGCGGGTGAACCACACCCCGCCCGGGAGGCGGCCGCCGACTACGTCCCTCCGACCGGCGGTCGTCGCGCGCCCGGGCCTCACTGTGCCGCCCACCACCGTCACCGACGATCTCCGCCAGGCGGAGGAAGTTCATCCGCTCCGGCCCCGCCCGCTCGCGCCGGCTCCACCGAGCCCGCGGCCGACGCCCGCCGGCTGATCCGCCGGTGCGACGAGGTGGCCGGCTACATCGCCGTGGCCGGGGCGGTAGTCGGGGCCGGCGACCGCCCCGGCCGGCCCGCTGCTCCGGGCCGGACTGCTCCGGGCCGGTCGGACCGGTCCCGTCACTCCCGGCCCGCGACCGTCACCTCGGGCTCGTGCAGCACCGGGAAGTTGACCGAGTTGGCGATGAAGCAGCCGCGGTTCGCCTCCGTGTGCAGGGCGAGGGCCCTCTCCACCATGCCCGCCTCGGCGACCTCGATCCGCGGGTGCAGCACCACCGAGGTGAAGTGCCCGCTGCCGGCGGCGACGGCCATGGTGCCCACCGGGCGGTCGACGTACGAGGTCACCACGACCCCGTTCACCGCGCACTGGTACAGGTACGACATCAGGTGGCACTGAGCGAGCGCGGCGAGCAGCAGCTGCTCCGGGTTCCAGCGCGCCGGGTCGCCGCGGAAGGCGGGGTCGGCGGAGCCGAGGATGGTCGGCAGGCCCTCGACGGCTACGTCGTGGTCGCGGGAGTAGGAGCGGTAGTCGCTGGTGCCGGCACCCAGATTGCCGGTCCAGGTGATCTCGGCGGTGTACGCGTACTGCCTGGCCATGCGGATGCCTCCGAGCGGGCGGATACGGGCGTTCTCCGGGCGGACTCCGGCCGGGCCGTGGGCCGGAAGGGCCGCGGCCCGGCCAGTCAACCGCAGCGAGGCGCCCCGCGCGAGGCCCGGCGTCGTTCGGCCACCCGGTCGAGGACCACCCGGAGGTCGGCGCGACGCGCTTGATGCCGACCGGCGACCGGTTGGCAGCGCGGGCTTCGAGGTGGGTGGTCGCAGCCCGCTTCTGCATCGAGGGCCGGGGGTACCACGGCTGACCTCCGCGGTCACGGGCCGAGTACGGGCCCGAGTGCGGGCGCGGGCGCGACGAGGGGGATGCCCGCGGCGACCAGCGCGGTGAGTTCGAGGTAGCTGCGGCGGGTCCGCGGGCGGAGCTTGGCGGGGTCGAACTCGCCGCCGAGGGCCAGGTGTTCGTCGAAGGGCAGGACGACGACACCGCGGCACCGGCGCTCGAAGTGGGCGACCAGCTCCTCGACCCGGATGGACCGGCCACCGGCCCGGATGCCGGAGATCAGGGTGACGCTGCGCTCCGCGAGGTGGGCGTAGCCGTTGGCGCGGAGCCACTCCAGGGTGCTGTCGGCGCTGCTCGCGCCGTCGACGCCGGTGGTGGCGGTGACGACGAGCTGGTCGGCGAGGTCGAGGACGGCGCGGGTGGAACCGTGCAGCAGGCCGGTGCCGCAGTCGCTGAGGACGATCGGGTACTGGCGGCTGAGCAGCTCGACGAGCCGGCGGTAGTCCTCGCCGCCGAAGCCGTTGGCGACGGCGGGGTCGGCGTGGTTGGCGATGACCTCCAGCCCGCTGGGGGTGAGCGAGGTGAAGCGCCGGACGTCCATGTACCCGGAGATGCCGGGTGCGGCGGCGAGCAGGTCCTGGATGGTCGCGGGGGTCTCACGGTGGATCCGGCGGCCGAGGGTGCCGGTGTCCGGGTTGGCGTCGACGGCGATGACCTTGTCGGCGCGGGTCCCGGCGAGGACGGAGCCGAGCGCCAGGGTGGCCGAGGTCTTGCCGACCCCGCCCTTGAGGCCGACGACGGCGATCCGGAAGGAGCGGTGCAGCGGGGTGCGGATGGTGGCCGTGAGCCGCTCCCGTTCGCGTTCCCGCTCGCCCCGGGCGAGGCCGAGGCCGCGGCCGAGCCCGCCGGACAGGGCGGGCAGGGCGGGCAGGCCGAGGGACCGCCGGGGCCGGGGCGCGGCGGCTGAAGGCTGCGGCGCCGGGGCCGCCGCCGGGACGTGCGCGGCGGGTGCGAAGCGTGGCGCCGGCGGCACGGGGGCGAGCCGGGCGAAGGGCGGCGGGACGGCCGGGGCCGACGGGGCCGACGGGACGGCCGGGGCCGGGCTCGGGGCGGGCCGGGCCTCCGGGGGCACCAGGACGGTGCCGAGGACGTCCAGCGGCCGGCGCCAGTCGGGTGAGGGTGCCGTCGCCGGCCCCGTCGTCGTCGGCCCGGGCCCGGTGGGCGGCGCCGCGGTCGCCCCGGCGGGCCCCCCGACGGCTGCCCCGGCGAGGACCGGGGCGGCCACCCCGGCGGCTGCCCCGGCGGGCGCGGTGCGGGGGCCGTAGTCGGGGGCGAGGTCCCAGTCCGGGCCCTGCGCCAGACGGTGCACCCGCCCGGTGTGCATGTGGTCGGCGGCCACCTGTTCGCCTCCTGTCGCCGTGTCGGCCCCGTCTCGTGCCGCGGTCGCCGGCGCCCCCGACGCCGACCGCGCGCGGGCCGTCCGACCCGTTCAACGGACGGGAGGGGCCACCGCGTTCAACGCCCCCGACGGCGGCGTCCTGCTCAACTGCGGGGTCGCGCCCAGGGAGGGCGCCCGGCCGAGGGGCGGGACCGGTCCGCGCCGCCGCCCGACCGGCGCGGAACCCACCCGAACGGCACGGCGGACGGGCGCCCGGCCCGGCGGCGGCCAAGAATCGGGAAGGTCGTGCGACGGGCGGGGCGCCCCCTCGCCCGCGCCGCCGCCCCCGGCGACTGGAGGCAGGAATGACGGCGCTGGACTTCTCCGACCGGACGGACTTCGAGGACGCCGACCGCGGGTTCCTGGCCGGGCCCCCGTCCGGCACGGTCACCGGTCGCGACGGCCGGGTCGTCTGGGACTTCGAGCGCACGGCGTTCCTGGCGGGCGACTGCCCGGAGACCGTCCACCCGAGCCTGTGGCGGCAGTCCCAGCTGTGCGCCCGCGCCGGCCTGTACGAGGTCACCGAGGGCGTGTACCAGGTCCGCGGCTACGACCTGTCGAACATGACCCTGATCGAGGGGGAGCGCGGCGTCGTGGTGGTGGACCCGCTGGTGTCCGCCGAGACGGCCGCGGCGGCCCTCGCGCTCTACCGGGACAGGCGCGGCGACCGGCCGGTCACCGGGGTGGTCTTCACCCACTCGCACATCGACCACTTCGGCGGGATCCTCGGGGTCCTCGCCCCCGGCGACGGCACGCCGGTCCTCGCCCCCGCCGGATTCCTGGCGAACTCGGTCGCGGAGAACGTCTACGCGGGCACGGCGATGCTGCGCCGCGGCATGTACTACTCGGGCGCGGCCGTGCCGCCCGGCCCGACCGGGCAGGTCGGCATGGGGCTCGGCTTCGCCGCCTCGGAGGGCGAGCCCGGGCTGGTCGCGCCGACCCTGGAGATCACCCGCACCGGGCAGGAGGAGACGCTCGACGGCGTGCCGTTCCGGTTCCAGCTCACCCCCGGCACCGAGGCGCCGTCCGAACTGAACTTCCACCTGCCCGCGCACCGCGCGCTCTGCACGGCCGAGAACGCCACCCACAACCTGCACAACATCCTGACCCTGCGCGGCGCGCTGGTCCGCGACGCCCGGGTCTGGTCGCGCTACCTGAACGAGACGCTGACCCTGTTCGGCGCGGACAGCGACGTCCTGTTCGCCTCGCACCACTGGCCGACCTGGGGCACCGACCGGATCGCCCGCTTCCTCGCCGAGCAGTGCCAGCTCTACGGCTACCTGCACGACCAGACCCTGCGGCTGCTCAACCAGGGCCTGACCGGTGCCGAGATCGCCGAGCGGGTCGAACTGCCGCCGCGGCTCGCCGCCGCCTGGCACACCCGCGGCTACTACGGCTCGGTCAGCCACAACGTCAAGGCGGTCTACCAGCGGTACATGGGCTGGTACGACGGCCACCCGTCCTCGCTGTGGGAGCACCCGCCGGCCGCGAGCGCCCGCCGCTACGCGGACTGCATGGGCGGCGTCGACGCGGTGGTCGCCAAGGCCCGCGGCTACGCCGACGACGGGGACCTGCGCTTCGCCGCCCAACTGCTGCGGCACGCCGTCTTCGCCGACCCGGAGCACGCCGCAGCGCGCGAGCTGCTGGCCGACACCTTCGAGCGGCTGGCCTACGGCGCGGAGTGCGCGACCTGGCGCAACTGCTACCTGATGGGCGCCAGGGAGCTGCGCCACGGCGTCGAGCGCACCGCCATCGCCTCCTCCGGCCTGGCCGGCGCGCTGACCGTGGAGCAGCTCTTCGACGCGATCGCGATCCGGATCGACGGCCCGCGCGCGTGGGACCTGCGGGCGGTGATCGACTGGCACGTCACCGACCTGGACCAGTACCACCGCACCACGCTGGAGAACGGCGTCCTGGTGCACGCCCCGGTCGCCCCCGACCTCTTCGGCGCCGGGACGGACGCGGCCTTCACGCTGACCAGGGAACAGCTGGTGGTCCTGCTGGCCGGCCGGCAGCCCGAGGGCGTCACCGTGGCCGGGGACCCGACGGCGCTGAGCGCGCTGCGCTCGGTCGTCGACCGGGTCGACCCGGACTTCCCGATCGTCACACCGTAGGGAGTGTCGTGCGGATCACTCCCCGGGGCCCGTGAACCGCCCCCGGCGGGGGGCCCGTTGAGCGGGTCGGGGCGCGCGGCGCGCCCCGACGGCCCGGGAGGACCCGTATGCGCACCACCCCGCACCCCACGATCCGCGCCACGGCCCGGCCGAGGGCCCGCCACGGCTCCTCGGGCACGGCCTAGGACGCCCCCGGCGGCGCCTTGTGGATCTTGACGGACCCGGCGGGGATCCGCAGGATACCGCCGAGCCGTACCGGCCGGGCCGACCCGGCGGCAGCCGGGCGGCCGTACCGGAAAACCCTCTGCCGGACCGGCCGTCAGTGGATACCGTCTCCGGGTGGCACTCGGTGCACGCCGAGTGTCATGCAGGAGGAACCGGCGTGAGTCCCGTGCGAACGGGACGGGGGAGGGACAACGATGGATCCGGACGGGCCGGACGTGCGCGAGGTCGTCGCGGCGCTGGTGCGGCAGGTCGCTCCGAGCGAGCCCGGGCCGCCCGTGCTGGCGGTGCCCGAGGGGCCGGCCGAGGAGGTGATCGCCGTCGCCAGGCGGCTCGCCCTGCGGGCGCTGCCGGCCGAGCGGTGGCGGCCGGAGCCGCCGCCCGGCCTGCGACGGCTCGCCGAGGCGCTGGTGGTCGACGAGCACCCGTCGGCGACCGACTGGTCGTCCGCGGAGCGGGACCGGCTCGCGACCTGGGTCGCGGTGCTGATCGAGTACCACGGCGAGGACGGCGTCCAGGAGCTGGTGCGGGCGCTCAACGCGGCCTGACCCGGTGCGGGCCCGGCCCCGCGGCGGCGGCCCGGCCCGAGGCCGGGCCCGCGCGGGGCCGGGGGCGTTGGCGGATCGTTGGTGCGGCCTTGGCGGGCCCCGGCAGGCTGCTGCCGTAGCCGCCTGGGACGTCCGGTCGGTGGTCGCCCCGCCCCTGGCCCGATCTGAGAGGTCGCGCGTGTCGAAGCAGCCCGTCGCCCAGCCCCTGTCCGTCACCCAGCCGTCCGCCGGCCCGGCGGCCGGCACGGACCCGTCGGCCGCCACGGCTGCCGTCCCCGCGCAGCGCACCCCGCGGGACGCCCGCCCCACCCTCGACCCGGAGATCCTGGCCGAGATCCACCGGCTGCACGGCGGCTACCTGCTGCGCGCCCTGCTGCGTGCCACCGGCGGCGACCGCGGCAAGGCCGAGGACATCCTGCAGGAGACCCTGCTGCGCGCCTGGCAGCACCCGGAGGCGCTGTCCGCCGGAGCCGAGCAGGCCCGCCCCTGGCTCTTCACCGTCGCCCGCCGGATCGCCATCGACCACTACCGGATGGCCGCCGCCCGCGCCAAGGAGGTCATCGGCGAACCCCTGGAGGACCGCCCGCTCTGCGACGACCCGTACGAACAGGTGGTCGTCGCCCGGGACATCGCGCTGGCGCTGCGGCGGGTGCAGAAGCACCACCGCGAGGTGCTGGTCGAACTCCACCTGAAGGACCGCTCGGTGGTGGAGGCGGCGGCCCGCCTCGGGGTGCCGCCGGGCACCGTCAAGTCCCGCAACTTCTACGCGATCCGGGCGCTGCGCCCGGTGCTGTCCGCGGAGCACGGCTACGGCCCGGGTGAGGGCCGCGGCGCCCGGGGCGGGGCCCGCTCCGGCGCCGTCGCGCAGTGACCCCGCCCGCGGCGCGGTGACCCCGGCCGTGGCGCGGTGACCGCCGGTCAGCCGGTGCCCCCCGGTCAGAACGACCGGGACGAGCGCAGCTTCAACGACTCCTCCAACCCGCCGGTGAACTCGCTCACGAACCCGGCCAGCCGGTCGTGGCGGTCGAACCGGTCCAGCGCCAGCCGCAGCCGCTTCGTCCCCTCGCGCTCCCGGCCGCGCGCCAGCAGCAGCCCGGCGTAGGACTGTTCGGCGATCGCGTGCAGGTAGAGCAGGCCCGCCTCCTCGCAGGCGGCCAGCAGCCGGTGCCAGGCCAGGTCGACCTCCTGGTCGTGGACGGTCGGCGGCAGCGACTGCGCCTCGGTCAGCATCGACCAGATGTGGACCTGGGTGACGGGGACGGCCGGCAGCAGCTGCCTGGCCTCGCGGGACCGGCGCTGCGCGCCCTCCCGGTCGCCGCCCGCCAGGTTCACCCAGCCCTGGTGGACGAGGGCGTCGACCAGCCGCCGGCGGTCCCCGGCCTCCAGCGCCAGCGCGGTCGCGGAGGCCGCCAGCCGGTCCGCCTCGGCGGCGCTGCCGGTCATCGCGGTGACCAGCCCCAGGGTGGCGAGCGCCCGGACGCGCGCCGACACGGCCACCGGCCCGGCCATCGACCGGGTGGCGTCCACGGCCTTGCGCACCACCTCGGCCGCCTCGTGGCGCCGTTCGAGCGCCACCAGGGCCTGCGCCCGGCTGACGTGCAGCAGCGCGCTCGCGACCGGGTCGCCGCAGCGCTCGGCCGCCGCCTCGCCCACCCGGGCGCACCGCAGCCAGTCGGTGAAGCGGCTGGCGCCGTAGTACAGCGACCCGCAGGTCAGGGCGAGCCGCCAGGCCCGGTCCGGGGCGGTGCTGTCGGCGGTGTCGATCAGCGCGCGGATCGCGGGTTCCTCCGCCCGGAACCAGTCCAGGGCGGTGCGGATGTCCGTCGCGGGCGGCAGCGCGTGCAGCGGCAGCACCGGGGCGTCGTCGTCCTCCTGGCCCGGGTCGAGGTACGCGCCGCAGTGCCGCAACGCCGCGTGGTAGTAGTCCACCAGGCGCTCCCAGGCGAGGCGCCGGCACTCCTCGGGCTGCTCGGCGAGCAGCCCGGCGCTGAACAGCCGGACCAGTTCGGTGCGGCCGTAGCGGCCCGGGGCGGTGCCGGTGAGCAGGTGGTGGGCGGTCAGCTCGCCGAGCGCCCGGCGGGCGGCGACCGCGTCGGCCCCGAGCAGCGCGGCGCCGGCCAGGGCGTCCACCTCCCGGCCCGGGTGGACGGCGAGCAGGGTGAGCAGCTCGGCCGCGGTGGGGGAGAGCCGGCGGAAGGTGCGCCGCAGTTCGGTGGCGACACCGGTCGCGCCGTCGGCGTCCAGGACGGACAGGCGGGTGCCCTCGTCGGCGAGTTCGGCGGCCAGCTCGGCGATCGTCCAGTCCGGCCGGGTGGCCAGCCGGGCGGCGGCGATCCGCAGCGCCAGCGGCAGGTGGTCGCAGAGCGCGGCGAGCTCGGCGGCCGCGGCCGGTTCTGCCCGCAGCCGCTCGGTGCCCAGTGCCCCCTCCAGCAGCCGCAGGGCGTCGGCCTCGGGCAGCGCCTCCAGCCGCAGCAGTGCGGCGCCGTCGGCGGACACCAGGCCCTCCAGGGAGCCCCGGCTGGTCACCACGGTGGCGCAGCCCGGGCCCTCCGGCAGCAGGTCGGCGACCTGGTCGGCGTCGGCGGCGTCGTCCAGCACCACCAACAGGCGCCGCCCCCGGGTGCGGTCGCGGTAGAGCGCGGCCCGGCCGTCGCGGTCCGCCGGGACGGCCTCCCGCGCGACCCCGAGGGCCTGCAGGAAGCGGTCCAGGGCGGTGTCCGGGTCCACCGGGCCCTCGGGGTCCAGCCCCTGCAGGTCGGCGAAGAGCTGCCCGTCCGGGAAGTCCGCGGCGCGGCCGTGCGCCCAGGAGGCGACCAGCGTGGTCTTGCCGGACCCGGCCGGGCCGACCACCAGCGCGAGGCCGTCCCCGGAACGCTCCGGGCCGCACTCGCGGTCCAGCCAGCCCGCCTCGGCCCCCCGGCCGACGACGTCGAGCGGCCGGCGGGGCAGCTGCCGCGGCACCCGCGGCACCACCGCGGGGACGGCCGGGCCCGCGGGGGAGACCGGGGCGGTGAGCGTGGCGGGGCCCGCAGGGTCCGCGTCCTGCGCGCGGTCCCCGGACAGGACCTCGGCGAGCGCCGCCTCCAGCGCCGGGCCGGGCCGCAGCCCCAGCTCGCGGTCCAGCCGCCGCCGGGCCCGGTGGTAGGCCGCCAGCGCGTCCGCCGGCCGCCCGGCCTGGTGCAGGCAGCGCATCAGCAGCGCCACCATCTCCTCGCGCAGCCCGTCGGCGCGCACGTTCTGCTCGAGCGCGGGCACCGCCGCGGCGCCGCTGCCCTGGCGCAGCCGCAGGCCCGCCCAGCTGAGCACGGCGGCCGAGTGGGCCTGGTCCAGCTGGTCCACGGCGGCCGAGCGCAGCGCGGTGTCCGGGAGGTCGGCCAGCGCCTCGCCGCGCCACAGCCGCAGCGCCTGCTCCAGCAGCGCGATCGCCTCCGCGTCCGCCGCCCGGGAGCCGCGTCCGGCCCGCTCCCCGGCCCGGCCGGTCAGCGACTCGAAGAGCAGCGCGTCCACCTCGTCGGCCGGACCGTCCAGCAGGTAGCCGGGCGAGCGGGTGTGCAGCACGAACGGCGTGCCGGCGAGCGCCTTGCGCAGCGCGGCCACGTGCCCCTGCAGCGCCGCCCGGGCACTGGCCGGCGGCCGGTCGCCCCAGAGCAGCTCGGAGAAGCCGTCCACCCCGACCACCCGGCCGAGCCGCAGTGCCAGCAGCGCCAGGATCGCCCGGCGCTGCGCGCCCGGCAGCGACACGAACCCGTCCGTCCCGGCCCGCAGCTCGACCGGCCCCAGGAGCCGAATCCGCACCAGTTACCCCCACTCACCCCACGAGAACCAGGGCGTCCCCCCGCCCCACGACCACCGGGGGCGTGCCCCGGGGTGGTGCAGTGTAGTGCCCTGAACTGTCCTGTTCGCGCCAGATCGCCCGCCCGCGACGGCCGGGCGTGTCCCGCGCCACCCGGCACCGCGGCGGGCCGGCTCCCCGCGGCCCGGAGTTCGCGGACGGATCCTGCACCTATCCTCAAGAACGCCGGAAGGCCGCCCACGGTTGTCGGCGGCGGCGGATCCGCCGGCCACAGGGGAGGAGAGGGCCGCATGCACATCGACCTGCTCGGGCCGGTCGCCGTACGACGGGACGACGGGACGACGGTCACGCCCTCGGCTCCGAAACGCCGCGCCCTGCTCAGCACCCTCGCCATCCGGCTCAACCAGACCGTCGGCACCGACGAACTGATCGAGCTGGTCTGGGACGGCGAGGCCCCGCCCACCGCCCGGGCCGCGCTCCAGGGCCACGTCGCGGCCCTGCGGCAACTCCTCGACGACCCCCGGCTGACCCTCGACACCCGCGGCGGCGGCTACCTGCTCACCGGCGACCCGGACCGCGTCGACCTGCTGCGCTTCGGCCTGCTCTGCGACCGGGCGGGCGTGCTGCTGCCCACCCCGCCGCCGCCCGCCGGGCACGCCGGGACGGGCCCGCCCGACCCGGCCGTCCCGCTGCTGCGCACCGCCCTGGACCTCTTCCGCGGCCCGGCCCTCGCGGACTGCGGCTCCGCACTGCTGCGCGAGCGCACCCTGCCCTCCCTCACCGACCTGCGGCTGCGCGCCCTGGACCGGCTCGCCGAGGGGCTCCTGGGCGCCGGCCGAGGCGGCGAACTGGCCGCCGAGCTCGCCGAGGCTGCGGCCGCCCACCCGAGCCGTCAGACGCTCGCGGCCCGGCTGGTCCGCTGCCTCGAGCAGGCCGGCCGCCGGGACGAGGCGCAGGCCCGGTACGACCTGGCGGTCGCCCGGCTGGCCGGACCGCCCGGGCCGGAGCTGCGCCGCGCCGGTGAGCTGCTGGCCGGCGGACCGGAACGGCCGGCCGACGACGCCGACCGCCCCACCCCGTTCGCGCGGCTCGGCCCCCCGGACCGCCGGTTCACCGGCCGGTCCGCCGACCTCGGCCGGCTGGACGCGGCCCTGGCCGACGCCGCCCGCAGCGGCCGCCCGATCCTGGTCACCGGGCCCGCCGGGGCGGGCAAGACCAGCCTGGTCCGGCACTGGGCGCAGCGCGCGGCCGGGCACTTCCCGGACGGCCTCCTGCACGCCGACCTGCTCGGCTTCGACCCGGCCGGGCCGCGGGAGCCCGCCGAGGTGCTGGCCGGCTTCCTGCTCGCCCTCGGCGAGCCGGCGGACGCCCTGCCCGCCTGCCCCGAGGAGCGGGCCCGGCGCTACCGGGAGCTGCTGGCCGACCGCCGGACGCTGGTCGTGCTGGACGACGCGTTCTCCTACGAGCAGCTCGCACCGCTGCTGCCCGACCCGCCCGCACCGGGCGGCGGCGCACCCGTCACCGTCGTCACCAGCCGCAGCCGGCTGCGCCACCTGCTGGTCCGCGAGGGCGGCACCGCCCTCCCGCTCGGCCCGCTCACCGCGGAGGGCGCGGCCGACCTCCTCGACCGCGCCCTCGGCACCGCGCGGGTGGCCGCCGAACCGGAGGCCGCCGCCGAGCTCGCCACCGCCTGCGACCACCTGCCGCTCGCCCTGCGGCTGGCCGCCGGCCGGCTCGCCGCCCACCCCGGCTGGTCGCTGGCCGACCTGGTCGAGGAGCTCGCCGACGAACAGACCGGCCTCTCCACGCTGGCCGGCACCGGGCGCGGACCGCTCGGCCTCACCGCCGCCCTGGACCGCACCTACCGGACCCTGCCGCCCGCCCCCGCCCGGCTGTTCACCCTGCTCGGGCTGCACCCGGGCGCCGTCATCGACACCGCCACCGCCGCCGCGCTCGCCGACCTGCCGCGCGCCACCACCCGCACCCTGCTGACCCGGCTGGACGCCGTCCACCTCCTGGAGGAGACCACCCCCGGCCGGTACGTCCGGCGCGAGCTGGTCCGCCGTTACGCGGCCCGCCAGGCCGCCGAACTCACCTGCGACGAGCGGTTCGTGGCGCTCGACCGGCTGATCGCCCACTACCTCGCGGTCACCGCCGCGTGGACGGTGGACGGGGGCCCGCCGGCGCCCGCCGAGGCGGCCGCCTGGTTCGGGCGCGAGGAGGCCGCACTGCACGCTGTGGTGGTCTGCGCCGAGCAGTTCGGCCGGACGACGGAGGCCTGGCAGCTCGCGCACCGCACCAGCCTGCTCTACGAGGCCACCGGCCACGACCGGACGCACTGGCGGGCCGTCGTCGAGGCCGGCCTGCGGGCCGCGCACGCCTGCGCGGACCAGGCGGCCGTCGCCCGGCTGGCCACCGACCTCGCCGTCCTGCACGTCGAGCGGGCCGCCCACCGCACCGCGGCCGAGGAGCTGGACCGGGCCGTCGCCGCCGCGGACCGGGCCGGCGACCCGTTGCTGCGCCACCGTTGCCGCGGCCGGGTGGCCGGCGCGCTGCAGCGGGCCGGCCGCTACGACCAGGCCCTGGTGCTGTTCACCGACCTGGTCACCGCCGCCCGCGTCCCGGCCGTCGACGACCTGCTGGTCGGTGCGCTCACCGACCTGGCCGACGCCCTCGTGCTGGCCGGCGCCCCGGAGCCGGCCCTCGGCCACGCCGACGAGGCGGTGCGGATCGCCACCGGCCGCTCCGCCGACGCCGAGGCCGTCCTCGCCACCCAGAGCCGGGCCCGCGCCCTGCACGCCCTCGGCCGCGGCGACGCCGCGCTGTCCACCGCCCGGCTCGCCGTCGCCCTCGGGCGCACCGTCGGGGACGTCACGCTGGAGGCCCGCTCGCACGGGCTGCTGGCCGACCTGCTCTGCGCACTGGGCCGCACCGCCGAGGGCACGGCCGAACGGCGGCAGGCACAGGCCCTCGCCGCGGGCGAGCGCTGAGCGGGCCCGGGGCCGTCCCGGACCGGCGGTCGACGCGCGGACGGCGCCCGGGCCGGGCGCTCCCGCACCGGTGGTCCCCGTGCCGGGCCACGACCGCACAGGCAGAACCACAGGCAGAACCGTGGGCGGAAGTGATGGGCGCGACCACCCGTGCGGCGGACCGGCCCGACCGCCCGGCGGCCCGCTGCCGCCCGCCGGGCGGTGCGCCCGCCGGGCGCCCGATGCGGGGAAAGGGTCGGGTACGAGGCATACTTCTGCCCGGCATACTTCTGCCGGGGGCTGCCTGGCAGGCACGACAGCAGGCAGAAGTAACGGGTGCGATCAGGGGCGGACATGACGGCTGCGAGCGACACGGTGGCAGGTTCGGGCGCCGACGGGGGCGGCGAGTTCGGCCGCCTGCTGGCCGGCCACCGGGTGGCGGCGGGCCTCACCCAGGAGGAGCTCGCCGCGTCGGCCGGGGTCAGCCTGCGCGCCGTCGGCGACATGGAGCGCGGCCGCACCCGGGGGCCGCAGCGGCGCACCGTCCGGGCGCTGGCCGAGGCGCTGGGGCTGGACGCGGCGCGCGCCGCCACCCTGGACCGGGCCGCCCAGTCGGGCCGCCCCCGGGGCACCCGGTCGACGGCGACCGCCGGCCCCAGCGCCACCACGGGCACCGCCCCCGCCTCGCCGGACCGCGGTGCGGAGCCCGTCGCCGCCGGCGTGACCGGGCCCCCGGCCGAGCCGGAGGCCGCCGCCCCGCTCGCCCCCGGCGCCCTCGCCCTGCCCCGCGACATCGCCGACTTCACCGCCCGTGAGGACGCCCTCGCGCTGCTCGCGGACCTCGCCGGGGACGCCCAACCGGCCCATCCCCGGGTGGTCCTGATCAGCGGTCAGCCCGGCCTGGGCAAGACCGCCTTCGCCCTGCACGCCGCGCACACCCTGGCCCCGCTCTTCCCGGACGGCCAGCTCTCGCTCGACCTCGGCGGGATGTCCGCCACCCCGCTCTCCGCCCGGGACGCCCTCGGCCAGGTGCTGCGCGCCCTCGGGGTCGCGGACCGGGCGGTGCCCGCCGGTACGGAGGAGCGGGCGGGCCTCTACCGGGCGCTGGTGCGAGAGCGGCGGCTCGTCCTGGTGCTGGACAACGCCGCCGACGAGGCCCAGGTCCGCCCGCTGCTGCCCGGCTCGGGCCCGGCCGTCACCCTGGTCACCAGCCGCAACGTGCTGCCCGGCCTGGAGTCGGTGCACCGCCTGCGGCTGGACGCGCTGTCCCCGGGCGAGGCAGCCGACCTGCTGGCCCGGATCGCGGGCCGGGAGCGGATCGAGGCCGCGCCCGACGCCACCGCCGAACTGGCCCGGCTCTGCGGCTACCTTCCGCTCGCGCTGCGGATCGCCGGGCAGCGGCTGGTCGCCCGCCCGCAGCAGCCGGTGAGCCACCTGGTGCGCCAGCTGGCGGCCGAGGAGCACCGGCTGGACCTCCTGGCCACCGGTGACCTGGCCGTCCGCCCGGCCTTCGCGCTGTCCTACCGGCGGCTGCCCGCCGAGTCCCAGCTGGTGCTGCGCCGCTGCGCGCTGACCGCCGGGCACGACTTCACCGCCGCCGTCGCCGCGGCCTACGCGGGCCTGTCGGCCGCCCGCACCGAGCTGGTCCTGGAACAGCTGATCGACGCGGGGCTGGTGCAGCTGGCGACCCCGGAGCGTTACCGCCTGCACGACCTGGTGCGGCTCTACGCGGGCGAGCGGCTGGGCGTCGACGAGGAGCCCGGCGCGGTGGCGGACGCCCGTACCAGGGCGGGCGGTTGGCTGCTGGACCGGGCCGCCGAGTTCGGCCTGCGGTTCGACCCGGACCACGCCCAGGCCACGGCCGCGGGCGCCGGGCCGCACTCCGGGGGTCCGTGGGAGGGCTCCGGCCCGCCGGTGCCGCTCACCGAGGCGGCGCGCTGGCTGGAGGAGGAGCACACCGAGTGGCTGGCGGCCCTCTACCAGGCCTTCGCGGCCGGCCGGCACCGCGAGGTGATCGCCACCGCCGAGGCCATGCACTGGTTCTCGGACCGGCTGCTGAGCTGGGACCTCTGGACGGAGGTCTTCCAGCTCTCCGTCGACTCGGCCCGCGCCTGCGGCGACCGGCAGGCCGAGGTCGTGCACGTGAACTACCTGGCCTGGACCTACGTCACCTGCCTGCACCGCTACCAGCGCGGCACCGAACTCGCCGGCGAGGGGCTGGAACTGGCCCGCCGGCTCGGCGACCGCGAGCAGGAGGGCTGGGCGCTCAGCTACCTCGCCGCGGGCCTGCGCCACCTGCACCGCCACCGTGAGGCCATCGACGCCTACGGGCGGGCCGGGGAGGCCTTCGGCACCGTGACCAGCCGCTCGGCCAGGATCGGGCGGCTGGTCACCCTGCGGGGGGCCGCCAACTGCCTGCGCGACTCCGGCCGCGCCGAGGAGGCGGTGGACTACCGCCGTCGCGCGCTCGCCGGGGCGCTGGAGCTGGTGGAGCGCTGGTCCTCGCCGTTGATGCACCTGATGGCCGCCATGACGGCGCACGAACTGGGCCTGGACCGCGCCGCGCTGAAGCGCTGGCCGGCCGCCGAGAAGGCGTACCGGCAGGCCCTGACCCACTACGAGGCGATCGGCCGGCCGGACAGCATGACCAAGACGCTGACCGAGCTCGGCACGGCCCTGATCGAGCAGGGCCGTGCCGACGAGGCCCGCGAACTGCTCACCGAGGCGCTCACCGACCTGAGCACGGACGGCCCCCGGCAGAGCCACCGCCGGACGGGCTGACGCCGCGGGCCCGGCCGGGGGCGGGGCGTCAGATCCGGGTGTCCTCGACCACCGGCAGGACGTCGTCCTCGGCGAAGGCGCTCGGGGCGAAGGAGTTGCGCGCCGCGGCGGGCTTCTTGCCGCAGAAGGCCGGTTCCAGCGCGCCCATCAGGCCCTGCGTCACGGCGCCGTTGTTGGAGGCGTTGGCGAACACGACGACGGAGCGCTTGCCGTCCTGGGTGGTGAAGGACTGGGTCTGGAAGCCCTGGACGATGCCGCCGTGGCCGTACACGTCGCCGCAGGAGAGCGTGATCCGGCGCAGCCCGAGGCCGTAGGCCACCTTCGCGGTGGG
Source organism: Kitasatospora sp. NPDC004745 (assembly GCF_042873275.1). Lineage (NCBI taxonomy): Bacteria > Bacillati > Actinomycetota > Actinomycetes > Kitasatosporales > Streptomycetaceae > Kitasatospora > Kitasatospora sp. NPDC004745. Next base: position 36,250 of record NZ_JBIALK010000034.1, read on the forward strand.
GGTGGGGATGGCGGCGGTCATCTGCTTCAGCGAGTCGTCCGTGACCAGGCCGCCCTTGCTGCCGGCCACCAGTGCGGTGAGGAAGCGGTCGAGGTCGGCGGCGTCGGAGATGACGGCGCCGGCGGCCCACACCCAGGAGCCGTTCGCCAGGGTCGAGTCCAGCAGCGGCTTGGTGCGGTCGTCGTTGGTGAGGTAGCCGGTGACGTGCGCGCCCCGGATGTCCTGGTCGGGGACGACGAAGGAGGTCCTGCTCAGGCCGAGCGGCTGGATGATCCGCTCGTTCAGCACCTCCGCGTAGGGCTGGCCGGTCAGGTTCTCGACGGCGAGGCCCATCAGGACGAAGTCGGTGTTGGAGTAGGAGTAGCGGCTGCCGGGCGTGTACTGCTGGCCGTGCTTGACGGACATCGCGACGAGGTCGCGCGGCTCGTACACGGTGCTGCGGATGCGCGCCTCGAAGGCGCTGGTGGTCTCCTCGCCGGCCTGCTCCAGCAGGTCGTTGGTGTGGTCGTAGATCCCGGCGCGGTGCTCCATGACCTGGCGGCCGGTCATCGTCCAGCCGTCGGGCAGCGTCCCGGCCGGGAGATAGTCGCGCAGCGGCCGGTCGAGGTCGATCCGGCCCTCCTCCGCCAGCTGCATCACGAGAACGGCGGCGAACATCTTGCTGTTGCTGCCCACGCGGAACCGCCACGAGGAGTTCATCGGGGTCCCGTCGAGGTCGGCCTTGCCGACGGACAGCGAGCGGGTGGTGGACCCGGCGCCGTGGTCGCGGATCACCGCGAAGGCACCCGGGGCACCCGCGTCGGCGGTGGTCCTCAGGGCGGCGAGCACCGCGGCGGTGTCGGGGATGGGTGCCCCGGTGGTGTCCCGGTCGGCGGCGGCGGCGTGCGCGGCACCGGTCGCCACCAGGACGGCACCGGCGGCGGCGACGGCGAGCGGGCGGAGAAGGCTGGTCTTCGCCATGGTCCTCTGTTCTCTCGTCAGCTGACGCGGCGTCGGGCCACGTCCTCGAAGATCCACTATCACCGGCCGGGGCGGCCGCTGGCAAAGTGAACCGGACCGGACGCACCAACCGTTTCCCGGCCCGGAGCCAAGGTTTCACCTGCCGTGGCCTACCCGCGTCGACGGATCCACCCGATGCTGTTCGGGCGCTCCGAGCGTGCTCCGGCACCTCGGCCCTCCCCGCCCCACCGAGCCCGCCAGGCGTCCCGCGGTCCGCTCCCCGGCCGGACGGCCGCCACGGCCGTTCCCTACCCAAGGACTTGTCATGACTTCGCCCACGAAGCCCACCCAGCCCGTGAACCCCACCAAGCCGCGCTCCCGCCGCACCGCCACCGCCCTCGGCTCGGCCGCCGCGCTCGTGGCCGCCTCCGCCGGCCTCTGGGCCGCCACCGCCACGACCGCGCACGCCGCCGCCCTGCCGACGCCCGACCACATCATCGTGGTGGTCATGGAGAACCACGCCTACACCCAGGTCATCGGCAGCAGCAGCGCCCCGTACCTCAACTCCCTGGCCACCGGCGGCGCCAACCTCACCCAGTCGTTCGGCATCACCCACCCGAGCCAGCCGAACTACTACGCCCTGTTCTCCGGCTCCACCCAGGGCATCACCGACGACAGCTGCGTCAGCGTCGGCGCGCTCCAGGGCGCCAACCTGGCCTCCGAGGTCACCGCCGCGGGCAGGACCTGGGCCAGCTACAACGAGACCCTGCCGTCCCAGGGCAGCACCGTCTGCAGCAGCGGCAAGTACGCGCAGAAGCACAACCCGTGGTTCGGCTTCGGCAACGTCGCGCTCAGCTCGGCCAAGACCTTCGCGCAGTTCCCGACCGACTACACCACCCTGCCCAACGTCTCCTTCGTCGTGCCCAACCTCTGCAGCGACATGCACGACTGCTCGGTCGGCACCGGCGACACCTGGGTCAAGAACAACCTCGGCGCCTACGCCACCTGGGCCAAGACCCACAACAGCCTGCTCGTGGTGACCTTCGACGAGGACAACCGGCTGGCCGGCAACCGGATCCCCACCGTGATCTACGGCGCCCACGTCGCCCCCGGCAGCAGCTCGGCCACCACCTACAACCACTACAACCTGCTGCGCACCCTGGAGGACCTGGCCGGCGCCACCGGCCACGCGGGCAACGCCGCCACCGCGAGCGACATCACCGGCATCTGGAACTGACCCCGGCCGGCCCCGCTGCCCGGGGCCGGACAGCGGGAGCGGCCGTCACGTCCCCCTGCGGGGCGTGACGGCCGTGCCGAGGGCGTGTCCGGAGCGCTGCGGGACGCCCGCCGCTCAGGAGGAGCCGGCCCGGGCCGGCGGGCGCTCCGCGGCCGCCGCGTCCTCCGCGGGGGCGTCCGACGCGTCCGCGGGGGACGCCGTCCCGGCGCGGCGGACGCCGGGCACCGCCGCGGTGCCCGCGCAGACCAGCGTCACCAGCGCCGCCGTGGCCAGCAGCGGGGCCGCGTCGCCCCAGGCGTCGGCGGCCAGCGGCGCCAGGACGTAGCCGAGCGGGGCGGCGGCCAGCGAGAGCAGCCAGTCGTACGAGGTGACCCGGGCCAGCACCCCGGGCGGGAAGTCCTGCTGGACGACCGTCGCCCAGACCGGGTTGAGGAAGCCGAGCCCGGCCATCGCCACCGCGTACGCGGCCACCGTCACGGCGGCGGGGGCGGCCGCGGCGAGCGCCGCCAGCGGAAGCCCGTACAGCGCGAGGGCGAGGTTGGCGACCAGCACCGGGCGGCGCGGCCGGACCCGGCCGGCGATCAGCGACCCCGCCAGCAGGCCCACCGCGCCGGCCTGGGTGAGGGCGATCCAGACGCCGTCCCCGCCGAGGCGGGTGGTGGCGATCAGCGGCCCGAGGGTGAGCAGCACCGCGCTGGCGCCGTTCCACACCCCGTGCGCGATCAGGCTGGTCCAGTACCAGTCGCGGGCGCGCACCTCGCTCCAGCCCTCGGCGAGGTCCCGGCGCAGTGAGCGGCGCTCCCCGGGCTGGTGACGGACGGTGAGACGGGTCAGCAGGGCGGCGCTCAGCGCGAAGGAGGCGCCGTCGAGCACGAAGGCCCAGCCGGGCCCTGCGGTGTACACCAGCAGACCCGCGAGGGCCGGCCCGCCGAGCCGGGCGGCGCTGCCGGCCGAGGCGAGCAGGGCGTTGGCCCGCAGCCGGAGGCCGCCCTCCACGGTCGCCGCGACCAGTGGTGCGGCCGTCGGCATCGCGAAGGCGGAGGCGGTGCCGGCGACCGCCGACGCGGCGGCGATGTGCGCCAGGCTCGGTGTGCCGCCGGCGAGTTCGACGGCGACGAGCAGCTGGGTGGCGGCGCGCAGGAGGTCGGTGGTGAGGGCGACCCGTCGCGGGTCGAAGCGGTCCCCGACCACCCCGCCGAGCGGCAGCAGGGCCAGCCGCGGCAGCATCGCGCAGCCCAGGACGAGGGCCATCGCCGTGGCGGAGCCGGTGGCGCGGGTGATCGCGATGGCGAGTGCGGCGGGGACGGCGGCGTCGCCGAGGGTGGAGATCGTCCGGCCGGTGAAGAGGAGGCGGAAGTCGCGGTTCCGCAGGGGGTGTTCGGTCACGCGTGGCACTGTATTTCGGTACCGAAGTTTCGGCAACGAAATTTTGGCAACGAAATTTCGGTATCGAAAGACTCTCCCCGGAGGGGGACCCCGGGTCGCTTTGTAGACTCACCCCATGGCCGAGCACCCGCACCACCAGCCGACCTCGCCCCGCGACTGGACGGACGGCCACGTCGAACGCTGGCTCCCGGTGCTGCCCCACCTCGACCCCGACATCGAGGCCGCCGTCACCCGGATGTCGAAGCTCACCCGCCACCTCGGGCGGGTCCGCGAGCAGGGCGTCGCCGACTACGGCCTCCAGAAGCACGAGTTCGACACCCTGCACGTCCTCGCCGGCCGCGGCGGCCACGCCGCCCCGTCGGACCTGCGAGCCGACCTCAACCTCGCCGCCGCGTCCGTGACCGGTCGGCTGGAGGCCCTCGAACGCCGCGGGTTCGTCGTCCGCACCCCCTCGACCGCGGACCGCCGCAAGGTCGACATCGTCCTCACCGCGGCCGGCCGCGCGGCCTGGCACGAGGCGCTGGAGGTGGTGGGCCGTGAGGAGCGCCGCCTGCTGGGGGTGCTGACCGAGGAGGAGCGCCGCACCCTGTCCGACCTGCTCCGCAAGGTGCTCCTCGCGCAGGAGGCCCCCGGGGCGCAGTGAGGCCCGCGCCCGGCCGCCACCCGGCCGAGCCGCCGGTCCTTGCCGCACCGGGCAGCGGGATCGACCGTCGGCGGGCGGGGCTGGTATGGATGGGGGGTGCGATTCGATTCTGTGCCGATGCCGGCGGCGGTGGGGGAACGGCCCCGGGACGGCAGGGGCTATCCGGTGCCCGCGATCACCCCGTGGCACGCGGGTGAGCCGCAGTTCGCGCTGACCGACCACGGGCGCAGCGCCGACTGCGCGCTGCAGCGGCGCTGCTCGGTCTGCGGCGGGTTCATGCCGCGCGGCCCGGTGTGGCGGGTGGTCGGGGCTGCGGAGAGCGCGGCGATCGCCGCGGCGCTCGCCGCGGGCGGGCCGTACCGCAACCTCGCGCCGACCATGGAGGGGCCGGGCCACCGGGCCTGCATGCTGTACGCGGCGATGGTCTGCCCGTACCTGGCCCGGCCGAACGCCCGGCGGCGGGCGACGACCGGGGCCGGCCCGGACGGGCTGACGGCGGCCGCGGTGCGCGGGGCCGTGCGGGGCGGCACGGGCGCGGTGGTCGGGTTCGGCGACTACGAGTACGCCGTCACCGAGACCCGGGTGCTGTTTCGCTTCCTCGACGTGGTCGAGTTCCTGCCGCACGAGTCCGCGGACGAGCACCTGGCCGCGCTGCGCGCCGAGCTGGCGGGGCCGGGCCGTCCGGCCGGCGGGTCGGGCCGGGTCGTTCCGCCGGGCCCGGAGGCCGGGACGGGCTCGGCGACCGGACCGGGCGGGGTGGACGGGTCCGCTCAGGCGGCGGGGTCGGGCCGGGCGGACGGGGCCGCTCAGGCGGACGGGTCGGCTCAGGGGCGGTAGGCGGGCAGGCCCTTGACGGTGGAGACCGGCGCCGGGGCGGCGGACCCGTCGGCGGGGACGGTGCTGACGCCGTCGGGGGTGCGGGCCGCGATCGTCGCGCCGTCGGGGGACCACGCGGGCTCGGTGTAGTCGGTGGTGGCCGCGGGGGTGAGGTCCTTCTCGGCCTTCTGGTCCGACTGCGTGGAGCGGCTGAACAGGTGGTCGTGCCCGTTCACGGCACGGACGAAGACGATGTGCTCGCCGTCGGGGGAGAGTGCGGGCTGGGAGCCCTTGCCGAGGTCCCGGGTGGCGGGGCGGATGTAGTCGTCGTAGAGGTAGACCTCGCCGGCCGGGGTGTTGGCGTAGGCGATCTCGCCGCGCTGGCCACCCGCGTTGGACCAGGTGTTGCCGGTCTGCGGCGGCTGCGGCATGTTCTCGTTGCCGCCCTCGGAGTTGTGCGGGGTGAGGACCTCGGGGGTGCCGCCGACGTTCTTGGTCGCGATCTTCTCCAGGCGCAGGACGCCGCCCTTGGCCGCGGAGAAGACGACGGCGTCGAAGCGGTCGGCGGACTCGGGGAGGTCGCCGGGGCTCTTCGCGGCGTGCTGCCAGGTCGGGTGGGACCACGTCTCGCCGCCGGGGTTCCGGGCCAGGGTGACCTTCCCGCTGCCGTCGGGGCCGGCCACGACGAGGTCGCCGTCGCCGTTGACGAAGGCGGCCCGCTTGCCGTCCGGGGACCACGTGAGGTCCCGCACGGCCGTCCCGAAGTCGACGGTGGTGCCGTTCATCGCGACGGTCCGGGTGCCGGTGCTGATGGTCAGGTGGTTGGCGGCGGAGGTGCCGTTGACCTCCTTGGCGCCCGGGGCGGGGCTGCTCGGGCGGGCCGTGCCGCCCGGCGCCGTGCCGCCGGGGGCCGAGGTCGCCGACGCGGTGCCGCCGGGGGCGGCGGTGGGGTCGGAGCCGGAGTTCTCGGGGCCGCAGGCGGAGAGCAGCACGGCGCCGACGGTGGTCATCAGGGCGATCGCGGCCGCGGTGCCGAATCTGTTGCGCACGGACATTCCAGGTTCCCCCTCGGGTGCTGTTCGCGTTCGAGTAGGAGCGTCCCAGAGCCGGGTCAGGGGCGGGTGCGGGGGATGTCACGGTCGTGGAACAGCCGGCCCGGCCCAGGGGACGGCCGGCGGGTCGGCCCCGGCCGCCGGTCAGGCGTCCCGGACCTCCGTCCGGAAGGTCCGCAGGCCGCGCTTGTGGTAGTTGGGCAGGGCGTTGGGGTGGTCGTCGGAGTCGGTGTGCAGCCAGATCCGGCGTGCGGGCCCGCCGCCCAGGGGACTGGTGGCCCAGGCCTGACGGAGTGCCAGGGTGAGCGCGTAGCCGCCGAGGCCCCGGCCGACCATCGCGGGCAGCAGGCCGAAGGTGGTGATCTCCACCTCCCCGTCGGGGTGCGGTTCCAGGGCGACGATGCCGGCGGGCCCGCCGTGGTGGGTGAGCAGCCAGCTCTGGCGCCGGGGGTGTTCGGCGCGGTACGCCGCCCAGTCCCGTGCGGTGCGGTGGGCGCTGCGCCAGCCGTGCGGCCGGCCGACCTCGGCCTGGACCTCCTGGACGGCGGGTGACGAGCCGTCGGCGCGGGCCAGGGCGAGGCCGGCGATGGCGGGGGCCGCCCGCAGCTCTCCGGGGTCGGTCATTTCGAGGTAGGTGACGGTCGTTGCCATGCCCGCCAGGCTACGACGGGCGCGGGTGCCGCCCGCGGCCGGTCAGAGCCCGAGCTCGGTGAGGCCCGGGTGGTCGTCGGGCCGGCGGCCGAGCGGCCAGTGGAACCGGCGGTCGGCCTCGGCGATCGGCAGGTCGTTGATGGAGGCGTGGCGGTGGGCCATCAGGCCGTCCCGGTCGAACTCCCAGTTCTCGTTGCCGTACGAGCGGTACCACTGGCCGGAGTCGTCGTGCCACTCGTAGGCGAAGCGGACGGCGATGCGGTCGCCGTCGTGCGCCCAGAGTTCCTTGACGAGCCGGTAGTCGAGTTCGCGGCGCCACTTGCGGGTGAGGAACTCGGCGATCTGCCCGCGTCCGGTGAGGAACTCGGCGCGGTTGCGCCAGCGGCTGTCGGGTGTGTACGCGAGGGCGACGCGCTCGGGGTCGCGGGTGTTCCAGGCGTCCTCGGCGGCGCGGACCTTCTGTCGGGCGGTCTCCGGGGTGAACGGTGGCAGGGGAGGGCGCTGGTCGGACACGGGGGTCTCCTCGGGTCGGGTGGACGTCGGGTCGGCGGACGTCGGGTCGGCGGATATCGATGAGAACGAGCGTTCTCACTGATGTGGCTACTCTAGGAGAATCATCGTTCTCACGCAAAGGGCACGGCAGATGGACGCGCAGGCGAACGGGCGGTCGGTCGGGCGGGCGGAGCCGTCGCCGGGCCGCCGGACCGAACACGACGACGCGCGGGAGCGGATCCTCGACGCCGCCGAGGAACTCTTCTACGGGCAGGGCGTCCAGGCGGTCGGCATGGACGCCGTCCGGGCCGCCTCCGGCGTGACGATGCGCCGCCTCTACCAGCACTTCCCCTCCAAGGGGGACCTCGTCGACGCCTACCTGCGACGGCGGGACGGCCGCTGGCGGGCCGGCCTCGCCGACTACGTGGCCGGCGCCGCCGACCGGCCGCGGGAGCAGCTCCTCGCCGTCTTCGACTGGCTAGGCCGCTGGTTCGCCGAACCCGACTTCCGGGGCTGCGCGTTCGTCAACTCCTTCGGCGAACTGGGTGCCGTGTCACCGGCGGTCGCGCTGGCCGCCCGGCACCACAAGGAGGAGTTCAACGCCTACCTGGCGGGCCTGGCCGAGGCCGCCGACGCACCGCCCGCCCTCGCCACCCAGCTGGCGCTGCTGGCCGAGGGCGCGATGACCACGGCCGCCGTGCACGGCGACCCGAGCGCGGCCGAGGACGCCCGGGAGGCCGCGCGCATCCTGCTGGACGCCGCCCTGGCCACCCGCGGGTAGCCCACGTTCCGCCGCCGTCCGGCGCCCGCGGGGCAGGGCCTGCGCCTCGGTTCCTGCGGGCGGGTCGGGGGGTCGGGACGCCTGCGGGCGGCCCGGGGAGGGCCAGGGCGGCCCGGGCGTTTCAGGACGCCTTTGGCAGCCGGATCACCGCGGAACCGCGCGCCAGGTCGACACCGGGGCGGTGGGGCGGGGCGCCGTCCTCGTCGTCGTCGCGCAGCATCAGCGCCGACTGCCGCTCCTTGAGCTCGTGCTGCTTGCCCGCCGAGAAGGTGGCGTGCAGCTGCTCGAACCCGGTCGCGGAGACCTGCCCCTGCCGCGCGCTGCTCCGCCAGGGCAGCAGTCCGGCCCGGCCGGCCCGCAGCAGCAGCTGGTCGACCAGCGCGAGCGCGGTGAGCAGCAGCACCAGCCCGGGCAGCGTGAGGAAGACGAGGAACCCCATGCGGCCAGTATCGTCGCGCGACCCGGTCGGCGGAAGGACGACCCCCGTCGGAGGAGGGGCGTAGCGGTTCCCGGGCGCGGGGCCGGCTCCAGGGCGGTCGGTGGGCCGCCCTGGAGCGGGCGGCCCACCGACCCGTACCGGCGCCCGTGGGGCCGGAGCCCCACGGGCGCCGGGGCGGGGTCCGGTCCCACAACCGGGCCCCGGGTCCGTGGCTCAGGCGACGGTGTAGGCGGAGCCGAAGGCCGTGACGGCGAGCGGCCCGTCCAGGTCGACGTTGCCGGTGGCGGCGATCCGGCGCAGGCACTCCACCCGGTCGACGGACTTGCGCCACTCGTCGGCGGTGGAGGAGTTGGCCGGGTTGGTCAGGTCGTCGATGCGGACCTCGAAGAAGGCTTCCAGCCAGGCGGCCTCGCCCGCGACGGCGGGGGAGCCGACCTTCGCGCCGGTGCGGGCGATCAGGGCGGGCAGGGCGTCGTACTCGCCGCCGTTGCCGTGCTGGACGGAGGCGTCGTAGAGCTCGGCGCGAGCCAGGGCGGTGGTGAGCCCGAGCCGGTCGGCCTGGTCCATGGCGGGGGTGAAGTAGCGCTGTTCGACCTGGTCGTCCTGGACCTGCCGGAAGACGGCGTCCTCGGCGGACCGCTTCCAGGCGGCGACGTACTCGGCCTCCGGCAGTCCGCTGGTGTCGCCGCTGCCGGCGGAGGCGAGGCGCTCCAGCTCGGGGATGAAGCGGGCCAGCGGGTTGTCCGGGGAGACGGCGGTGTACGCGCGGACGACCTTGAGCGCGTCGCCGTCGTTGGTGGTGAAGCCGGCCCGGCCCGCGGTGACGCCGCGGCCGTCGTCGATGTTCTCGGCGTAGCCGTACTGGATCTCGGTGGTGCTGTTCTCGAAGATGCTGATCAGCTGGTCGGCCCGGCGGCGCTGGTCGGGGGTGAGACCTCCGGTCGCGAGCGGCCGCACGCCGGCCGCTGAGGCGGCGGTGGTGACGGTGGCGCTGGCGGAGGCGGTGGCGATGGCGGTGTCGGGAGCGGCCTGGGCCGGCCCGGCGGTGCAGGCGGGGCCGGCGGTCAGCGCGGCCAGGGTGGCGAGGGCGGCGAGGCGGCGGGTTCGGGAAACTCGCATGGGTGTGCTCCGATCTCCGGGGGCGCAGCCGCCGGAGGGTGTGTGGGGGTGGCACGGTCGACCGCGTGCCGGGGCGAGGGTGCGAGCTCGCGGCAGCAGCGTAGGTGCCGGGTCGGGCGCTGGTCTATAAGGTAAGGAAACTTTCCTAATAAATTTGCGCACGGGGCGACAGGGGCTCGGTCCGCCCCCAGTGGGACTGCCGGGGCGGGTGTTTATCGTGTGTTGATCGTCGCGGCCTAACGTCGGGTGCATGAACGAGAACACGGCCGAGTGGCCGGGGGCGGCGCCCGACGGGCGGATGACGGAGCAGGACGCCGAACGCTTCCGGCAGCTGCTCGCGCGACTGGAGCGCTCGCTGGCGGCCGACCGGGAGGCGGCGCGGCGTGACGCCTGACGGGCTGCCGCGGGGCCCGGTCGCGGTGCTGCCGCTCTGGCTGCGCGGCGAGTCCGCGGCCTGGTCGGCCTGGTCGCCAGGGCCGTTCGGGTCGGAGCGCGGGGCCGGGGCGGCCTCGGACGCCGGCACGGACATGGGTGTGGACGCGATCCGGCCCGGGACGCCGCGGGGGCGTCCCGGGCCGGTGGCGGTCCTGGGGGCGGGTGCGGTCCGGCGGTCGGAGTGGCGCACCACCAAGGGGTGACGCCGGGTCAGCAGCCGTCGCAGCAGCACCCGTCGCAGCAGTCGCACCCGTCGCACCCGTCGCAGCAGTCACCGCAGCACTGACAACCGTCGCAGCAGTCGCAGTCGCAGTCGCAGTTGCGCTGGCACCAGCCCTCCCGGCGCTCCCGGCTGAACGGGTCCTCGTGCTCGCAGCAGAGCAGCTGGCAGCTGCAGGCCATCAGAGCCCACACCGCGCAGCCGGCCAGCAGGTTGCGCGGCTGCGGGGGCTTGCCACCGATCGGGGTGAAGCCGGGGCCCTGCGGCACCCACGGGGAGAGCGGGTCCTGGCCGGGCGGCGCCCGGCGCGGCGGAGCGTCGTTCGGGTGCTCGCCGCCGGCGGGTCCGGCGTTGCGGGTGCGGCAGGTGGCGGCGTGGGCGGCCGGGCCGAAGACCCGGTCGACGGCCTGCCCGGTCTCGTGCGCGAGCAGCGCGTGCACCAGGGCGCGGTCGGTGAGCTCGACCTCGCGCAGGGCGAGCCGGATGCCGTGGACGGCGTCGCGGCACAGCCGTTCGGCCTCGGCGCGGTCGGTGCCGGTGGCGGTGAGCGGGTTCCAGGCGCCGTTGGCCGCGTCGGAGGCCTGGTCCTCGGCGGCGTCGAGGAGGTGGGCGAGCCGGCCGAAGAGCCGCCCGGCCTCGGCGAGCGCGGCGGCGTTGCCGGGGCGCCCTGCGAGGACGGCGGTGTGCGCGAACGCGGCCGCGGTGGCGGTCTCGGTGGGCTCGGTGACCAGCAGGACCGAACCGCCCGGCCGCAGCGTCCGCTCCAACCCGCCCTGGCGGGAGGCGGCTTCGAGCAGCACGCCGGTGTCGAAGCCGATCGCGGAGGCGCTGCCGGCGCTCTTCCGGTCCCACCGGCGGGTGACGGCCCGGGCCCCGGCGGCGACCGGGCGCCGGGCGAACACCCCGTCGCGGTCCTCGACGTGGTCGCGGATCTTGACCGAGGCGAGGGCGAGCGAGACGGCGGCGGCGAGCCGGGCACCCTCGCCCCGGGCGACGGAGGCGGTGCGCATGCCGCGCAGCGGGCACGGCCCGGCGGTGCGCCGCCAGGAGGAGTCGTCCCGGGCGGCCTGGGCCTCGACCAGCACCGAGATGATCAGGCCGTCGTAGTTGGTGGCGGTGCGGGCGAGCTGGCCGTGGTCGTCGCGCAGGGCGAGGCAGAGCCCGCACAGGTGCGCCATCCACGAGGCGCGGAGCCGCTCGGACAGCCGGTGCTTGCACGGTCTGATGATGCCGAACATGGTTCCCCCTCGCCCCCGTGGGCCGTTGACCGGCCCCGATCCGCGCACATCATACGATCACCCCCGCACCTGGACCCACCGCCGACCACACCCCGGCCCCCGACCGACGGCCGCCCACCGGGCCCCCGGACGGGCCGGCCGGGACAGGGGGTGACCCCGGACGGCTGACCGGGGCTCCTGATGCGGGCGTGCCGCTCCGGCGGGCTCGGCCCGCGCCCCGCCCGGCAGGGCGAGGGGCTGCCCGGGAGCCCTTTCCGTGCCGTCGCCGAACCCCCGCCCGGGCTCCCGAAACGGTGGCCTGACGAGGTGTCATTGATCTTCCGCCGGGCCGGCGGCACGATGCAGTCATGGCTGACGAGCGGTGTGATCACGGACTGATAGTCGGGCAGTGCGGTCACTGCAAAGCGGTTCCCCGAGGTCTGACCGCGTCCGTCTGGACGACCCGGGGCGGCTCGGTGTTCCACCGCTCGGTGGCGTGCGAGGCACTCGCCGACGGGCAGGCCCGCGCGGCCCGCTTCGGGAAGGAGGTGCACGAGCCCACCCGCGTCGCGCTGGCCGACGCCATGGCCCAGGGGCGCGGCGCCTGCATCCGCTGCTTCCCCGCGTACCGGCCGACCAGCACCGCCAAGCCCTGCCTGGTCCGGGTGGACGCGCAGTGGGTGCGCGGCCTCCTCACCGAGTGGCGGCGAGGCGCCGACGGCCGGTGGCGAGGGGTGGTCTCGTACGTCGACTCGGGCGAGCAGGTGACCGTCCTCAAGGACCAGGACGACCTGCGCCCGGCCCCCTGAACGCCGTGGCCCCGGCGGATTCTCCGCTGTTCCTGCCCGGCCTCGGACGCTGACGGTGTGCCCGGCCCGGCCCGGCCCGGGGCGTCAGACGGCCCCGGCCCCGGCCCCGGCCGCCGTCAGCAGGCGCGGCGGGAGGTAGGGCGACCGGACGCGTATCGACCAGCCGCGGCTGCGCCGGGCGTGGCAGGCGAGGGCGAGGACCCCGAGGCTGAGCGCGGCACCGGCCTCGGTGGCCCGGTCGGCGACGGAGTGGTGATCGCGGTGGGCTTCCAGCGCGTCGAGCAGGGCGAGGTTGAAGCTGCTCTCGTCGCCCTCGACGAGCTGGGAGAACAGGACGACCGGGGGAGGGAGGAAGCCCTGCTCCCTGCTGCGCTCCACCTCCTCCAGGGCGCGCCGGGTGGCCGGGAGCGGGTCCGCGCCGCGCAGGTGGTCGTGCAGGGCGGTGCGGTACGAGGCGAACGGGGAGCGGTCCTCGGCGGCGATCGTGGGGCCGGCCAGGACGAGCGGTTCGAGGTCCTCGGAGCTGCCGGTGATCAGCGCGTAGGACAGGGCCGTCTCCCAGAAGGCCGGCCCGAAGTCGCTGCACCGGCTGGCGGGGAAGCGGAGCGTCCGCCCGTCGACCGTCACCTCGGCCTCGGTGCCCGGTTCGGCGAGGGCGGCCCGGAACGCGGCGGCCCCGAGTCCGGAGCCGAGCCGCAGGTCGGCGAGCTGGGCGTCGGTGGCGTCGGCGGACTCCGAGGCGCGTGCCGCGAGGAGCCAGGTCTGGTAGCGCAGGGCGCCGGTGAGCTCCCACGCGTCCAGCGGCTCGCCCTCCTTCGGAGTGATCGCCCGCTGGACGCGCTGCTCGAACCGCGCCTCGCTGTCCGGGCTGAGGGGTAGGGCCGGGATCGGACGGTCGAGGTCGACGGGCCCGGCGGCGAGCCGGGCCACCGCGTCGGGGCGCCGGTCCCGGCCGAGGCCGTGGACGCGCGGGCCGGGTGTCTCGAAGCCGGTGACCAGGGCGTGGGGGAGGTAGTCGGTGTCGACGGCCGGGGTCCATCCGTGGGTGCGGTACCCGAGGGCGGCGAGGGCGATCGGGACGAGCGGCAGGAGGTCGGCGGGCCGGGTGCCGTGCGGGCCGTCCTGGAGGAGCGCGAGCAGCGCGGCGTCGAAGGCCGCGCGGTCCCCGTCGGTGAGGGCGCGCAGGGCGCGCAGACCGGGCTGCGCCCCGCCGGCGGAGTCGGAGTCGGCGGAGTCGGCATCGGCGGAGTCGGCAGAGTCTGGGGAGCCGCCCTCCTCGAAGTAGTGGGCCAAGAAGCCGTCGACGAGTTCGAGGGCGGGGGTGACCGGTTCGTCCGGCATCAGCTGCCGGGCCCAGCCGAAGGCCTCGCCGTGGTGGGAGACCTTGTCGGAGACGATCGCGAGGCAGAAGGCGTCCAGCCACTCCCGGGCGGTGACCAGGTGCCGGGGGTCGCGCGCGAGCCCGTGCTCGCGGTCGTAGCTCATCCCGAAGTTCGGGTAGTCGAGGAAGACGTGGAAGCCGTCGACCGGGTAGTAGGCGGCGAAGGAGACGGCGCCGGCGGCGGCCTCGGTGGCGTCCTTGAGGACGGCCTTGGCCTCGGCGGAGTCCAGGTCGGGCCGGGTGGTGGAGAGGGCGCCGAGGTAGTCGAGGAAGGAGTCGGCGATCAGCTGCCACTCGGTGGTGGTCATCAGGCCGGCGCGGGAGTAGGAGTGGACCTGCCTCCCGATCCGGTTCACGAAGCCGTCGCGCGCCTCAGCCACCCGCGACGCGTCCACCCGGTGACGTTCGATCCGCACGGCCCTGCCCCCTTGATCACCGACGGATCACCGATTGACCGTCGACCTGCACCCACCCTAAGTGGAGGGTCCGACAGCTGACTCCGCAGGTCGCGGCCGGAACCACGCGGGGTGCGCCGAGGGCGAACGGCCGTCGGCTGACGGCCGGTCGGCCCGTACGGTGGCGGGCATGAACGAAGTCCGGATCGTGAACCTGCCCGAGGTGGCACTCGCCTGCCGTACCAGCGGGCCCGTGGACGGCCCGCCGCTGGTGCTGCTGCACGCGCTCGGTGAGCGCGCCTCCGACTGGGACGTCGTCCTGCCGGCACTGGCGCCGGGCCACCGCGTGTACGCCCCGGACCTGCGCGGTCACGGCGACAGCGGCCGCACCGCCGGGTACGGGCTGCCGGAGATGCGCGACGACGTGCTCGCCCTCCTCGACGCGCTCGGGCTCGCGCGGGTCGACCTCGTCGGCCACTCGATGGGCGGCGTGGTCGCCCACCTGCTGGCGCAGCACCGGCCGGAGCGGGTCGCCAGGCTGGTCCTGGAGGACGTGCCGGCGCCGTACCCGCGGCCGGCCTCCGCGGTGCCGGACGGGCCGGACGGCCCGGTGCACTTCGACTGGGCGGTGGTCGGCGCCGTGAAGGCCCAGATCGACAGCCCGGACCCGGCCTGGCGGGAGGGGCTGTCCCGGATCACCGCCCGCACCCTGGTGGTCGGCGGCGGCCCGACCAGCCACGTCCCGCAGGAGGGGCTGGTCGAGCTCGCCGGGCGGATCCCCGACTGCCGGTCGGTCACCGTCGAGGCCGGGCACCTGGTGCACGCCGCCCGGCCCGCCGAGTTCGTCGCGGCGGTCGCGCCGTTCCTCGCCCGCTGAGGCGCCGGACGGCTTCGGCGGCCTCGACGGGCGGCACCAGCGGGACGCCGTCAGCAGGCGAGGGGCGCGGGCGGCGGAGCGGGCGTCAGACGCCGTGTTCGGCCGGGAGCCGCCCCGCGCGCACGGCGGCGACCAGGTCGGCGTGGTCGGCCTCGGTCCGGTCCGCGTAGGCGACGGCGAAGGCGGCGACCGCCTCGTCCAGTGCCTCGCTCTTGCCGCAGTAGCCGGCCAGCAGCGCCGGGTCCGCGGTGTGCGCGTGCGCCCGGGCCAGCAGGGCCCCGGTGATCCGCGCGTAGTCGTCCAGCTGGTTCGGCAGCAGCGCGGCGGGGTCGACGCTGCCCTTGCGGTTGCGGAACTGCCGCACCTGGTACGGGAGCCCGTCCACCGTCGTCCAGCCGAGCAGGGTGTCGCTGACCACCTGCATGTGCTTCTGGCCGAGCACCACCCGGCGGCCCTCGTGCCCGTCCCGGCCGGGCACCGGGTGGCCGGCCGGCTGCAGGTGGGGCAGCAGCACGGAGGGCCGGGCCTCCTTCACCTGGAGCACCAGCGGCTGGTCGCGGTGGTCGGTCAGCAGCACCACGTACGAGCGGGTGCCGACGCTGCCGGTGCCCACCACCCGGAACGCCACGTCCTGCACCCGGTAGCGGGACAGCAGGGTGCGCACCTCCGCGGGCAGCGTGGACACGTAGGGGCCGAGCGAGGCGGCGACGGCCCGGGCGGTCGCGTCGGACACCTCGGTGAGCACCGGCGGAGCGGCGGTGAAGCGCCAACCGCCGTCGTCCGTCCGCTCGGTGCTGCGGGCGGCGAATCTGGCACTGGTGTTGCCGAGCGCCTTCGTGCCGACCTTGCGCAGCACGTCGGCCAGGTCGTGCGCGTCGGCGAAGGACACCAGCTGCTCGTCCGCGACGGCGTTCCAGGCGTCCAGCGCGGGCAGCTTGGCCAGGGTGCGCATGGTCCGGCGGTAGGAACCGGCCGCGTGCTGGGCGGCGGCGCGCGCGGTGCCCTCGCCGGCGCCGGTCTCCCGGCCGGCCAGCACCAGGCTGGCGGCCAGCCGCTTGAGGTCCCACTCCCACGGGCCGGGCACGGTCTCGTCGAAGTCGTTGATGTCCATCACGAGTTGACCGCGGGCGTCGCCGTAGAGCCCGAAGTTGGCGGCGTGCGCGTCCCCGCACAGCTGGGCGGACACCCCGGTGTCCGGCGTGCCGACCAGGTCGGCGGCCATCAGACCGGCCGAACCGCGCAGGAACGCGAACGGCGTGGCGGCCATCCGGCCGACCCGGATCGGCACCAGCGCGCCGATCCGGCCCGCGTTGGACGCCTCGATCGCCTCGACGGCCGTCGGCCGCCCCGCCACGGGCACCAGCTCGGCGTGCTGCTCCCGCGGCACCTTGGTCCGCAGCGCCTTCCCGCGCTCGCGGGCCCGGCCGTCCTGCCCCGACGCGAACCCGGCCACCGCGAACGCCCGCCGCCCCGGCAGCCCCACCCCGTCCACCGCGTCTATCACCTGCGTCACCGCTCCCGGCCCGCCCTTCTCGTCCCACCCGTCCGCGACCTGCGCGGACGGCGTGCAGGGGGAGTGACGTCCGGGGTGGGGCAGTGGTTCCTGGGGGGAGGGGGCCGGTGGGTGGAGGGGTGGTGGCCGGGGCGTGGCGGGGGTGCTGACGGCGTGCGGGGGAGCGGGGTCGAGGGGCGGGGCGGGCGGCCCGTAGGGTGGGCCGGATGGACGGTCTTCGGGGGCACGGGTGGGTGCGGGCTGCGGCCGGCGCGGCGGCGGGGCTGACGGTGGCGGCCGGGCTGGGGGCGCGGGCGCTGCTCGGCGGGGAGCCCGCGAAGGCCGCCGGGGACGCGCTCTACACGGTGCTGGTGTACGCGCTGGTGGTGCTGGTCGCGCCGCGGGTGCGGCCGTGGCGGGCGGCCGTGACGGCCTCCGTGGTGAGCTGGGCGGTGGAGTTCCTGCAGCTCACCGGCGTGCCCGAGGAGCTCGGCCGGCGCAGCACGCCGGCCCGTCTGGTGCTGGGGTCGACCTTCAACCCGCCGGACCTGTTCTGGTACCTGGTCGGCGCGCTGTCCGCCGCGCTGGTCCACCGGGCGCTGAGCGCGCTCCGGGGGCGCCGGGTGCACCGGGGACGCCGGGTGCTGCGGACCGAGCGGCCCGCAGCACCCGACCGGGTCTGACGCAGGGTCAGAGCGGCAGCAGGTCGGGCCGCTTGGCCTCGACGTTGTCGCCCGAGGACTCGCCGCGCAGGCGCCGCCCGACCCAGGGCAGCAGGTACTCGCGGGCCCACTGGATGTTCTCGCGCCGCTGGTCGGCGGCGGACAGCTCCTGGACGGTGGGCCAGGGCGCCTCCGGGTCCTGCTCGGTGCGCAGCCCCAGCGAGCGGGCGGCGAGCAGGGCGACCCGCTGGTGGCCCTCCGGGGACAGGTGCAGGCGGTCCTCGCTCCAGGCACGCCGGTCCTGCACGGCGCGCAGCGACCACAGGTCGGCGACCTGGCAGCCGTTGCGGTCGGCGACCGCCCGCATGTGCCCGTTGTAGGTGGCGATCTTGCCGCGCAGGTGCTTCAGCAGCGGCACGTCCCGGGTGTCGAAGCCGGTGCAGATCAGCACCGTCCCCGCCGCCTCGGTGAGTCGGACGACGGCCGCCTCGAAGCGCTCGGCCACCTCGTCCGGGTCGCTGCCCGGGCGGAGGATGTCGTTGCCGCCGGCGCAGAAGGTGGCGAGGTCCGGCTGGAGCCGCTGGACCTGCGGCACCTGTTCGGCGGCGATCTGGTCGAGCAGCCGGCCGCGGACCGCCAGGTTGGCGTAGCGGAAGCCGCCCGGCGGGCGGGCGTCGGCGAGCAGTTTGGCGAGGCGGTCGGCCCAGCCGGCGAAGGCGCCGTCCGCTCCGGGGTCGTTCAGGCCCTCGGTGAAGCTGTCCCCGAGGGCGGCGTACGAACTGAGGTCAAGGGTCTCCTGGAGGTTCGGCATGAAGTAGATAGTTCACCTTCTCAAGTGACCTACGCCACCGTAGGTGACCGGGGAGGCGCGTGAGATGGGCCACGTACCCCCCCGCGCCGGTGAGAGCGCCGGCCAGAGCGCCGGTCACCGGAAAGCACAAGATCCGCGCCCCCTTCCGCTTCCTGGCGTGCCCGGACCATCCTCGAGGAGCGCGATCGCGCCGGCCGCCGGGCCCTGTCGCCGGCCGCCGTCCCGTGACGAGGGGAAGCCACCCATGACTCCGAACGCCTCCTCCGGCCTGCCCGGAGACTGGACCGTCGACGACCGCTGCACCAACTGCGACGTCGCCCGGCAGCTCGCCCCCGGGCTGATCCGCGAGCACCGCGGGCGCTCCGAACTGGTCCGCCAGCCGCGCGACGAGGCCGAGCACCGCAGCCTCCTGGCGGCCGCCCACGCCTGCCCCACCCGTTCCGTCCGCCCGGCAGCCGGCCCGCTCGACCCGGCGGGCGACCCCTTCCCGCTCGCCCTCGACGAGGAGGTGCTGCTGCTCGGCCACAACTCCCGCCACACCGCGGGCGCCAACTCCTACCTGTGCCGCCGCCCCACGGGGTGGCTGATGGTGGACACGCCCCGCTTCGCCGAGGCGCTGGCCGCGCGCTACGAGGCACTCGGCCCCGTCACCGACGTACTCCTGACGCACCGGGACCACGCGGCGCACGGCCGCCGGTACGCCGACCGCCTCGGTGCCCGGCTCTGGATCCACGAGGGGGACCTGGACGCCGCGCCCGACGCCGACCGGGTGCTGCGCGGCCTCGACCCGGTGGAGATCGCCCCGGGCGTCACCGCCCGTCCCTTCCCCGGCCACACCCGGGGCAGCGTGCTCTACGCGGTGGACGACCGGTACTGCTTCACCGGTGACACCCTCTACTGGTCCCGCACCACGGGCGACGTGGAGGTGCACGAGAGCATCACCTGGTACTCGATCGAGGAGCTCTCCGCCTCGCTGGACCGCAGCCTGGGCGCGCTGCACTTCGAGTGGCTGCTGCCAGGCCACGGTGAGCGGCGCCGGATGCCCGCCGCGGAGGCGGACCGGCGGCTGCGCGCGCTCGCCGAGCGCTGCCGGTCGCTGCGGCCCGCCCCGGTGGACTTCGCCGCGGTGCGCTGGTAGAGCGGTGCAGAGCGTGGAGGTCGCGCGGTGCGGAGGTCGCGCGGTTGGGGAGGTGGGGCGGGGCGGGGTGCGTCCGCCCGCGGCACCTGACGCGTCGCGGCCCGTTCGCCGCGGCCCGTGCGCGACGGCCCCTTCACCGCGTCCCCTTCACCGCGGCCCGTGCGCCGGGGCTCGCGCCGGGTGCGCGGGGGGTTGCGCCAGCCGGGGGCGTCCGCGCGGGTGTGCGAACGGCGCCGCCGGGGCAGCCGCCTGTCGAACGGTCTTCCGAACCACGGACCGCCCCGAACCCCCCGCACCCAAGGACGGTGGAGGAATGCCCACCCAGACCCCGGAGCGCACCGCCCGGCCGCGGCGCTACCTGATGTGCCGGCCGACGCACTTCACCGTGGACTACGCCATCAACCCGTGGATGGACCCGGCGCAGCCCACCGACACCGCGCTCGCGCTGCGCCAGTGGGAGCGGCTCCACCGGTTGTACCGGCGCCTCGGCCACACCGTCGAGCTGATCGACCCGGTGCCCGGCCTGCCCGACATGGTGTACGCCGCCAACGGCGCGACCGTGCTGGACGGCCGGGCCCTGGTCGCGACCTTCCGGTACCCGGAGCGGGCCGCCGAGTCCACGGCCTACCAGGCCTGGTTCCGGGCGAACGGCTACCAGGAGGTGCGCCGCGCCGGGCACGTCAACGAGGGCGAGGGCGACCACCTGGTGGTCGGCCGCCGGGTGCTCGCCGGCTCGGGCTTCCGCACCTCGCGGGCCGCGCACGCCGAGGCGGGCGCGCTGTTCGGGGTCCCGGTGGTCAGCCTGACCCTGGTCGACCCGCGCTTCTACCACCTGGACACGGCGCTGGCGGTGCTCGCCGACGACCACGTCATGTACTACCCGGAGGCCTTCGACGCGGACAGCCGGGCCGTGCTGCGCACCCTGTACCCGGACGCGATCCTCGCCGACCGGGCCGACGCCGAGGTGTTCGGCCTCAACGCCGTCTCGGACGGCCGCCGGGTGCTGCTGCCCGAGACCGCGAAGAACCTGGCCGGGCGGCTCGCCGAGGCCGGCTACGAACCGGTGCCGGTGGACGTCTCGGAGCTGCTGAAGGGCGGCGGCGGGGCGAAGTGCTGCACGCTGGAGCTCCGCCCGGAGTGATCGCGGGCGCCGTCGACCGACTGCGGCGGCGGCCGCGGGCGGCCCGGCCTCCGGGTGCGGCCCGGCCGGCGGCGCGGCGGCGGCCCGCCCGGGATCCGTCCCGAGCGGGCCGCGTGCGGCGGGGCCTCAGACGAGCCAGAGGTCCGGACCGAACACCTCGTAGTGGATGTCGGCGGCGGGGACGCCCGCCGCCAGCAGCTGCTCGCGGACGGTGCGCAGGAAGGGCAGCGGTCCGCACAGGTAGGCGGTGGTGCCGGCCGGGACCTCGACGGTGGAGAGGTCGACCAGCCCGGTGCGCTCGGCCGGCCACTCGCCGAGCGGCTGCTCGTAGAAGACGTGGGCGGTGGCGTTCGGCAGCTTGGCGGTGAGCTGGGCGAGGTCGGCGCGGAAGGCGTGGCTGAGCTGGTCGCGGTCGCCGTGCACCGACACGACGGTGCGGGGGGAGCCGGTGGCGGCGAGGTGGTGGAGCATCGCGGTCATCGGGGTGTTGCCGATGCCGGCGGAGGCGAGCAGCACCGGCCCGTCGCCGTCGGCGAGGGCGATGTCGCCGAGCGGCGGGGAGAGTTCGACGGTGCCGCCGGTGTGCAGGTGGTCCTGCAGGTGGGCGGAGACCTCGCCGCCGGGCTCGCGCTTGACGCTGAAGCGCAGCGCGCCGTCGGCGGTGCCGGAGAGGCTGTACTGGCGGATCTGGTGGGCGCCGTCGGCGAGTTCGGTGCGGACCGAGACGTACTGGCCGGGGCGGGCGGCGGGCGCGGGCCGGCCGCCGGCGGGGCGGACCAGGAAGGTGGTGACGGTGTCGGTCTCCTGGTAGCGGGCGACGACGGTGTAGGGGCGCCAGAGGTCGGCCGGGTCGCCGCCGGCGGCGGCCTCGGCGCGCAGCCGGTCCTCGACGGCCACCAGGGCGTTCGCCATCAGCCAGTACACCTCGTCCCAGGCGGCGGCGACCTCCGGGGTGACGGCCTCGCCGAGCACGTCGACGATCGCGGCGAACAGGTGCTCGTGGACGATCCGGTACTGGTCGTTGCGGATGCCGACGGACACGTGCTTGTGCGCGATCCGGGCGAGCATCGCGTCGGGCCGCTGGTCCGGGTGGGCGATCAGGGCGGTCGCGAAGGCGGCTATCGATCCGGCGAGGGCCTGCCGCTGGGTGCCGTTGGCCTGGTTGCCCCGGTTGAACAGGTCGCGCAGCAGCTCGGGGTGGGCGGCGAACATCCGCTCGTAGAAGAGCGGGGTGATGTCCCCGATGGCACCGCCCACGGCGGGCAGGGTGGCCTCGACGACCTCGGCGGACTTGGCGGACAGCATCAGTCGGGCTCCGAACTGGTATCTGAGATGCGTATTAAAGGCCGAGCGCGGGTGCGCGGGGCCCGGGGCGGATCAGTCGGTGGGTCTGCTGGTGAGGCCGAGCAGGACCGGCCCGGTGGGGGAGGCCACCAGGTCGTCGATGCTGAGCGGGTCGAGGGTGGCGAAGAAGGCCTCCTGCGCCGTCCGCAACGCACCGCGGAGCCGGCAGGCGGCCCGCAGCGGGCACGGCGGGTCGTCCTCGCAGCCGACCACGTCGCCGACCCCCTCCAGCTCGCGCAGCAGGAGTCCGAGCGAGCCGGTGCGTCCGGCGAAGGTGAGCATCAGCCCGCCGCCGCGCCCGCGTCGGGCCTCCAGGACCCCGAGGTGCTGCAGCCGGCTGACCACCTTCGCCGCGTGGGTGTAGGGCACCCCGACCGACTCGGCCACCTCGCGGGTGGTCGGGTTGGCCTCCTCGCCCAGGACGGCCAGTCGCATGGCGATCCGGAGGGCGATGTCGGTGCTCTTGGTCAGCCTCACGTGCGGAACGCTAGCGAATGCGATTCCGGAACTCCAATTTTCTGCACGATCCCGACCGGGTCGACGGCGGAGCGGGATCAGGCGGGGGCGGATCGGGATCGCGCCGGGATCGGATCGGGAACGGTTCAGGATCGGGTCGGGATCGGATCGGGTGTGTCGAATCGATCGAATCTGAACAGTTGGCGACATTACCGATCAGCCCCTGACGGTCGGTCAGGGGTGCTTCTACGCTTCGTGCGGTTCCGGAACCGCGGGGGGCGCCGGAGCGACCGGCGTTGTGTTTCCTTGACCGACCATCCTGGAGAGACCCGTGAGAACAGCCCGTGCACCCCGGCGCACCTGGACGGCCGTGGCCGCGATAACCGCGGCCACGGCCGCGCTGCTGTCGCAGCCCGTCACCGCCGAGGCCGTGACGCCGCCGCCGACCGTCGCCGCCCACGTGGCGGTGGCGGACTACCCGGCGGGCGTCGCGCTCACGCCGGACGGCGGCCGGGCCTACGTCACCAGCCAGAGCACCGGTACGGTGAGCGTGCTGGACACCGCGACCAGGGCGGTGTCCGGCACGTTCACCGCGGGCAGCGGCTCCTACGCGGTCGCGGTCTCCCCGGACGGGCACCGCGCCTACCTGACCCACCACCTCGACGGCACCGTCAGCGTGGTGGACACCACGGGCAACACCGTCACCGCCACCGTCCCGGTCGGCGCCCAGCCGTGGGGCCTGGCCCTGTCCGCCGACGGCACGCGCGCCTACGTCAGCAACGCCGGGGCCGGCACCGTCAGCGTGCTGGACACCGCCACCGCCACCGTCACCTCGACCGTCCCGGTCGGCGCGGAACCGCACGGACTCGCCCTCTCCGCCGACGGCAAGCGCCTCTACGTCGCGGCCTCCGGCGCCAAGGCGGTGAACGTGGTCGACACCGCGACCGGCACGGTGAGTGCCACCGTCCCCGTCGGCCACAGCGTCTTCGGGCTCGCCCTCAGCCCGGACGGCACCCGGCTCTGGGCGGCCGACGCCGACGACGCCACCGCCGCCGTCCTCGACACCGCCGCCAACACGCTGACCGGAACGGTGGCGGTCGGCTCCGGCCCGTACGCCGTCGCGATCTCCCCGGACGGCACCGCCGCGTACGTGTCCAACTACGACGACGACACCGTGAGCGTGGTGGACACCGCGAGCCGGACCGTCACCGCGACCGTGCCGGTCGGGGCGAACCCCTACACCCTGGCCGTCGCCCCCGACGGGCGGCACGGCTACCTGGCCGACTTCAACGGCAGCGCCGTCGACGTGCTGAACTTCCCGCTGCCGGTGCCGGCCGTCACCGCGATCAGCCCGGCCGGCGGCTCCGGGGTCGGCGGCACCGCCGTGACCGTGACCGGCACCGACCTCAACGGCGCCACCGCGGTGACCTTCGGCGCGGCCGGTGCCGCCACCAGGTTCAGCTGCACCAGGACCAGCTGCACCGCCACCGCCCCCGCCACCACGGTGACCGGTCCGGTGGACGTCCGGGTCACCACGCCCGGCGGCACCAGCGCCGCCGTCGCCGGCGACCGGTTCACCTACACGGCCCCCAGCGCCCACCTCGGTGTCGCCCTCACCGCGACCCCGGTGAGCGGTCTGCTCGGCAGCCGGGTCGACTACACCGTCACCCTGACCGGTCAGGGCCCCGACCCGCTGACCTCGGCCACCGTCTCCGCCGACCTCCCCGTCGGCCTCGCCGCGACCTCGAGCGACTGCACCATCGCGGGCACCAAGCTCACCTGCGCGGTGACCGCTCCGCTGGCCAAGGGCGCGAGCACCACCCGGCACTTCTCGGTCTCGGTCGGCCTGCTCAGCCTGGTCCGCACCTTCGACGTCACGGTGGCCCGCACCGCCGGCGTGCCCGCCGACCCGTCCCCGGCCACCAGCCGGGACACCCGTAGCTGCACCGCCGTCCTCGGTCTGCTGATCACCTGCCGTTGACCGCCTTGCCGTTGACCGCCGGCCACCGGCCGGCTGCCGCCGACCCGTAGCCGCTGACCGGCTGCCGTCGAAGCGCGGAGGGCCCCGCCCGTACCCACGGGCGGGGCCCTCCGCCGTTCCCGCCACCGCCGCACCCCCCCGGGGCCCGTGCCCGCACGCCTGGACGAAACGTCCGGACTGGACGTACAGTCCGAACATGACCGCCGAACCCGCTGCAGCCGCCGACGCCGCCGACCCGCGGATCCGCACCTGGGCCCCCGCCTGCCGCGCCGTGGCCCTGCTGCTCGGCCCCTACGCCGAGGTGGTGCTGCACGACGCCGCCGCGGACCGGGTGCTGGCCGTGTGGAACCCGATGACCACCCGCGCCCCCGGGGACCCGTCGCTGCTCGGCGAACTCGACGCCCTCGACCCGTCCGCCCCCGACGTCTACGGCCCCTACGAGAAGCTGCTGCCCGACGGCCGCCGGCTCTCCTCCGTCAGCGCCGTGCTGCGCGACGACGCCGGGCGGCCCTCGGCGGTGCTCTGCGTCAACCTCGACCGGGGCCCGCTGGAACAGGCCGCCGCCCTGCTGGCCGGCTTCGCCGCACCCACCGCCCCCCGCCCCGAGCCGCTGTTCGAACGGGACTGGACGGAACGGATGAACGACGTGATCGGCGGATACGTGCGTGCGCACGGCCGCCCGCTCGAGCGCTTCGGGCGCGAGGACCGGCTCGCGGTGCTGCACGAACTCGACCAGGCCGGGGTCCTCGCCGTCCGCCGGGCCGCCCCCGCCGTCGCCGCCGCGCTCCGGGTGTCCCGCTCGACCGTGTACACCCTGCTCGCCGAACTCAGGAACACCGAATCCCGGAACGCCGAACCCCGTGACGCCGAACCCCGTGACGCCGGACCCGGGAACGCCGGACCCGGGGACACCCCCGCACCAGCGCACGACCGCACGAGAGCGAGTGACCAGCCATGACCAGGCTCCCCGACTTCCGACTCGAGACCCACTTCTCCCAATGGGAGTTCACCGCGCGGCACCACCTCACCGCCTCCGACGCCCAGACCATGACGATGGCCGAGCTGCTCGCCCTGGCCGGCCCCGAGGACCGGGAGGCGTGGGACACCCTCGCCCTCGGCTACACCGAGACCTACGGCGACCCGGGGCTGCGCCGGGCGATCGCCGGGACGTACGAGCAGGTGGACGCCGACGACGTGATCTGCTTCGGGGGAGCCCAGGAGGGGCTCAACCTCGCCATGCAGGTGCTCCTCGAACCGGGCGACCACGCCGTGGTGCTCACCCCCAACTACCAGTCCGCCGAGACCATCCCGCTCTCCCTCTGCGAGGTGACCGGGGTCGCCCTCGACGCGGCGCGGGACTGGGCGCTCGACCTGGACGCCGTCGAGGCCGCGCTGCGCCCGAACACCCGGGTGGTGTCGGTCAACTTCCCCAACAACCCCACCGGGAAGGTGATCGACGCCGCCGACTTCACGCGGCTGGCGCAGCTGTGCGAGGAACGCGGCATCCGGCTCTTCTCCGACGAGGTCTACCGCGGCCTCGAGCGCGACCGGGCCCGCGCCCTGCCGCAGGCCGCCGACCTCTCCGAGCGCGCCCTCTCGCTCAACGTCACCTCCAAGGCGCTCGGCCTGCCCGGCCTGCGGATCGGCTGGATCGCCTGCCGGGACACGGAGTTGCGCTCCCGGCTGGAGCGGGCCAAGCACTACACCACGATCTGCAACTCCGCCCCGAGCGAGGTGCTGGCCCGGATCGCGCTGAACAACCGGGAGCGGATCCTGGAGCGCAACCGCGCGATCATCGCGGAGAACGTCCCGCAGTTCGACGCCTTCTTCGCCGAGTTCGCCGACCTCTTCGAGTGGCGCGCCCCGGACGGCGGCTGTGTCGCCTACCCGCGCTACCTCGGCGCGGACGGGGTCGAGGAGTTCTGCACGGCGCTGGTCGAGCAGGCGGGCGTCCTGCTGCTGCCCGCCGGGATCTTCCGCTCCGAGCTGACGCCCACGCCGGCCGACCGCTTCCGGATCGGCCTCGGCCGCCGCGACCCGGCCCCGGCCCTGGCGGCCTTCGCGGACTGGCTCCGCAAGCGCTGACGCGCACGGGCCCGGGGGCGGGTCGGAGCGCCGTACGATCCGGAACGCCGAGTGGGCCGGAACGCCGAACGGGCCGGAACGCCGAACGGGCCGGCCACCGCGTACGGTGGCCGGCCCTGAGGCCCGTGGGGTGGCCGAGTGCCGCCCCCGCGTTCCGGATCCCTTTCGCCAAACGGGGGTTGGCGAAGGATCAGAACGGGTTGGTACAGGTGGTGACCTGCTGCGCGGCGTCCAGCGCGGGGCCGGCGGTGGCGCAGATCATCTTCAGGTCGTTGGTGACGACGCGCGGGGTGGTCGCCTTCACCGAGCCGAGGCGGACCGTGGTGGTCGACGTGGCCGTCTCCCACGGGCTGCCCCAGGCCTTCTGGGTGCGGACCTCGACCCGGAGGACCGTCAACTGCCCCGGGGCGGCCGACACCTGGGCCGTGCCGACGAAGCCCTCACCGTCGGCCTGGTGCGAGATGCACGGCTGGTTGAGCACGGCGGCGCAGGCCACGGTGCCGGTCTCGGCCGTCATCGGGGTCGCCAGGGCCGGTCCGGCCGAGAGACCCGCGATCCCTGCCGTCGCCACCATCACGGCTGCGATCCGAGCGCGCATGATATGAACCTCCTTGGAAATTAAGGGTGTCTCACTCCTTGGGATGAGTCTTGCACAGAACGTGAACATGTTTCGTGTGTGTTACGTCACACTCAAGGTGACCATTCAACTACGTGCTGCAACCGTTCTCGCAGTGTTCAGCACGCGGACAGATCGCCGACTGACGAACGATCAGTTCGTCGGCGCCCCGCCCGTCGCGGTGGTCCGGCCCCTTCACCCGTCCGGGTGGCGAACTGCCATCGGAGCGGAAAGGGCGGATACCATCGACCCGACCGACGGAGGTGTCTGCGTGGACACGGTCATCGTCCAACTTCCCGACCCGGCACCGGTGGTGGCGCCCGGCCGGGCCCCCGAACTGCTGCGGATGGGGCCTGGTGAGACCGCGGTTTTCGGGCGCGGCGAGCCGGGCCGGCCGGCCCCCATCCCGCTCACGGACCAGGGTGTCTCGCGCCGCGCGGGAGAGGTCACCGCCGCCGAGGACTACTGGCTGCTCTCCAACTTCAGCACCACGGCCACCTACGTCGTGGAGAACCTGGAGGGCGCGGGCGAGCACGTCAAGGTGGCGCCGGGGCGGCTCGGCGCACCCGTCCCGTTCGAGTTCTCCCGGGTGCTGCTTCCCGCGCTCGGCGAACCCGTCTCGTTCAAGGTCTTCGCCCCGCAGCACGCCTACCTGGCCCCCGGCCCGGGCGGCGCCGCCCCCGGACGGTCGGCGGGCGGCGGAGTCGAGGACGCCGGCGGCTCCGAGGGCGAACGCACTGTCAGCCCGTTCGCCCTCGACCCGACCGCCAAGTACTTCCTGGTGCTGCTCGCGCTCTGCGAGCCCAGGCTGCGCTCACCCTCCGCCGCCGCCGTCCCCGGGGTGACCGACGTGCTGGCCCGGCTGCGTGCGCTGCCCTCCTGCCGCGGACTGACCCGCTCGGCGGTCAACTACCACATCGACTACCTGGTGTGGACGAAACTGCGCCTGCGCGAGCCCTACGAGGAGGCGCCGGGCGGCGGCAAGCGCGAGGAACTCGCGGCCCTGGCACTGAAGTTCGACCTCGTCCGGGAGGAGCACCTGGCCCTGCTCCCGCCCCGGCGCCCCTGAGGACCGACCCGCCGTGAGGACCGACCCGCCGCCGCCCGAGGGAGGCCCGCCCGACGCCCAGCCCCGCGGCGCCCAGCCCTGCGACCCCCAGCCGTACGACGCCCCGACCTTCGAAGTCCCGGCCGGCTACCGGTTCGCCGGCTACCGCACCGGCGCCCTGCTCGGCGCCGGCGCCTGGGGCAGCGTCTACGCCGCGGAGGGCCCCGACGGCACCCCGGCCGCCGTCAAACTGCTCAGCCCCGCCCGGCTCAGCCCGGGCCAGCGCCGGACCATGGCCCAGATCGCCCGCAGCGAGCTGCGCTTCAGCCGCCGCGCCGACCACCCCCACCTGATCCGCACCCTCGCGGTCGCGGTCGTCGACGACCCCGACCACCCCGGCCTCGACGGCGCCGTCGCCCTGGTGATGGAGCGTGCCGCCCGCAGCCTGCAGGACGTGCTGGCCACCGCCCGCCCCGGCGTCCCCGTCCCCGGGGCCGAGCGCCTGCTGGCCGAGGTCTGCGCCGGACTGACCCACATGCACCGCGCCGGCTGGGTGCACGGGGACCTCAAACCGGCCAACATCCTGCTGCTCGCCGACGGCACCGCCAAGATCGCCGACTTCGGCCTCACCGCCGAACTCGAGGGCACCCACGCCTACGCCCCGCCGCTCGGCTCGCCCGACCACGTCCCGCCCGAGTGGTGGTCCCAGCGCACCGGGGCGCGCGGCGTCGTGTTGCGCCCCAGCGCCGACGTCTGGGCCTTCGGGGTGATCGCCCACCAGCTGCTCACCGGCGGCCTGCACCCCTTCCTGGGCGCCACCGCCCGGGCCCGCTCGCTGGCCGCCCAGGCGTACGCGCGCGGTGCGGCGCCGCTGCGGCTGGACGCGTCGCTGCCCCGGCCGTGGCGGGCCGTGGTCACCGCCTGCCTGGCGCCCGGGAGGGAGGAGCGGGCCCGCACCGACCTCGCGGCGCTGGTCGCCCGGGCCGCCGCCCGTCCGCCCGTCCGCCGCCGCGCCGCCCTGCGCGCCCTCGCCGGCCTGCTGGCCTGTGCCGCGGCGGTGCTCGCGCTGACCGGGGCGCCGGAGCCGCTCGCCCCGGCCGCCCACCGGGCCACGCCGCCCCCCGGGGCGATCCCGGTCGGCTCCGACGTGCCGGCGGCCTACCGGGGCATGATCGAGGACGCCGCCCGGCGCTGCCCCGAACCGGAGATCACCCCGGCGCTGCTGGCCGCCATGCTGAAGGCCGAGAGCGGCTTCGACCCGAACGCGGCGCGACCGGAGACCGGCGAGTACGGCATCGCGATGTGGACGCCCGCGGTCTTCGAGGCGTGGGCGAAGGCCGCGAACCACCCCGGCCCGAAGTCGTACCTCGACCCGGGGGACGCCATCGCGGCCATGGGCAACTACGTCTGCTGGCTGGACCAGCAGCTCAAGCACCGCGGCTACACCCGCGACCTGCCGGCGCTGGTCGCCGCGGCCTACCGGACCAGCGACAAGACGGTGGCCACCGCCGGCGGCGTCCCCGAGCGCGTCCGCCCGCACGTCGACAAGGTGCTCCGGTACCTGGCCGACTACGGCGGGTGAACGGACGAAGCGGGATGAACCGGGTCACATCCCCCCGTACCCCGGCGCGGGCACCCGGGTGACGGGCCCCCGGTCTGGGATCCTCGGCGCATGATCACGAAGCTCCGCGCGGCCTCCGCGCGATGGACCGTCGTCGTTCCGGTGGTGTCGTTCGTCGTCCTCGCCCTGACCTGGCACCGGGACCTGCCCGGCTGGGTGGTGGGTGTGGTCGCCTGCTTCCTGGTGGCCGCCGTCCTGGCCGCCGTGCACCACGCCGAGGTCATCGCGCACTGGTCGGGGGAGCCCTTCGGATCCCTGGTGCTCGCCGTCGCGGTCACCGTGATCGAGGTCGCGCTGATCGTCACGCTGATGGCCGACGGCGGGGACAAGTCCGCCACCCTGGCCCGTGACACCGTCTTCGCCGCCGTGATGATCACCTGCAACGGCATCCTCGGGCTGTCCATCCTGGTCGCCGCGGTCAAGCACCGCACCGCCGTCTTCAACGCCGAGGGCACCGGCGCGGCGCTGGCCTGCATCGCCACCCTGGCGACGCTCAGCCTGGTGCTGCCGACCTTCACCACCAGCACCCCCGGGCCGCAGTTCTCGACCACCCAGCTGATCTACGCGAGCACCGCCTCGATCGTGGTGTACGGGCTGTTCGTGGCCACCCAGACCGTCCGGCACCGGGACTACTTCCTGCCCGTCACCCCCGAGGGCCGGGTGCTGGAGGAGGAGGACCACGCCCACCCGCCGACCCCCGCCGCCGCCGGCGTCAGCCTGCTGCTGCTCGGCGTCGCCCTGGTCTCCGTCGTCGGGCTCGCCAAGGGCGTCTCACCGACCATCGAGTCCGCGGTGGACGACGCCGGGCTGCCGCACTCGGTGGTCGGCGTGGTGATCGCCCTGATGGTGCTGCTCCCGGAGACCATCGCGGCGCTGCGCGCGGCCCTGCGCAACCGGGTGCAGACCAGCCTCAACCTGGCCCTCGGCTCGGCGCTCGCCAGCATCGGCCTCACCATCCCGGCCGTCGCCATCGCCTCGTACTGGCTCACCGGCCCGCTCGTCCTCGGCCTCGGCCCCGCGCACCTGGTGCTGCTGACGCTGACCGTGGTGCTCGGCACCCTGACCGTCGTCCCGGGCCGGGCCACCCCGTTGCAGGGCGCGGTCCACCTCGCGGTGCTGGCCGCCTACGTGGTGCTGGCGGTCAACCCCTGACGACCGGGCGGGACTTGTCAGTCGCGGCCTAGAGGCCGAGGTCGTCCAGCTCCTTGAGCAGGGCGGCGTTGGGGCTGCCCGGAGCGGCGGCGGCCCGCCCGGTGGCGGCCCCGGACCCGACCCCGGAGGCCGACGCGGGCGCGGGCACGGGTGTGGTCGCCGTTCGCGGGGCGCGGTCGCGGAAGATCCAGGCGCCGGCCAGGCCGCCGACCAGACCGCCCAGGTGGGCGGACCAGCTGATGCCCGGGGCGACGCCGGGCAGGGCGGCGGTCACCATGTAGGCGAACGAGGCGCCGAGGACGACGCCGATCAGCGTGTCGACCAGGTTGCGGTCCACGACCCCGCGCAGCACCACGTAGCCGAAGTAGCCGAACACCACGCCGCTCGCCCCGGCGCCGACCGAGTCCGGGCTGTCGAAGACCCAGGCGGTCAGTTCGCTGGTCAGCGCGACCAGCAGGGTCAGGCCGAGGAACTTCTTCACGCCGCGGTAGGCCGCCAGGAAGCCGAACACGAACAGCGGGCCCGAGTTGGCCTCCAGGTGCGCCCAGTTCCAGTGCAGGAACGGCGCGGTGACGATGTTCGGCAGCCGGCTCGGATCCTGCGGCACGACGCCGAACTGCCGGCCGAGGTGGTAGTCGTCCATCCAGTTCACGAGCTGGATCAGCCAGATCGCCGCCAGCACACCGACCATGGTGAAGAGCGCCCGGCGGGCGTCGGCGATCATCTTTGCGGGGTCGAGCGTGGTTGCCGCACGGCTGCGGTCGTTCGAGGCCATGGGCCCGACTCTAAGGGCCGTCGGACCGGTGACGCACCCCCCGGTACAGTGGCTCCCGTCCCGCTGACCTGCCGACCCTCCTCCCGACTGCCAGAGGTGACCCGCCCGATGAGCGTCCGTCCGCTGCTGTCCTCCGCGTTCGCGGCGCGGGTCTGAGGCCCGGTGGCGACGAACCGGCACCCGGTCGAGGTCTGGCGGCTGCCCGAGGAGGAACGCCGGGCCGGCCGCCGGGCCCTGACCTGGACGGTCGGGCCGGACGGCGAACTGGCCGTCCTGGTGGTGCCGGAGCAGTACGCGACGCCGCCCGGGGCCTGGCCGTTCATCAGGCTGCCGTTCGACGGCGAGGTCGTGGTGCTGGGCCGGCACGGCGAGTGGCGGGTGCCGCTCACCGGCGTCGGGGCCTCGCCGGACCACCTGGCGCTCCTGCCGGGCCACCGGATCCTCCTGACCGACGCCCGGCCGGGCCGGGACGGCGAGGACTGGCTGCCCAACGGCGTGGTGTACGGCGCCGACGGGTCGCCGAGCCGCGAACTGCTCCTCGGCGACGACGTCCGCGCGCTGGTGACCGACCGGGACGGCCGGATCTGGATGGCGTACGGGGACGAGGGCATCTACGGCGACCACCCGATGGCGATCCCGGGGCTGCGGGCCGCCGACACCAGGGGCCGGCCGGTGTGGAGCCCCCGGGACCGCCCGCAGGACCGCCTGCCGGACTACCCGCTGGAGGGCCTCGCCGGCGCCACCGAAGGCCGCCACGCCTGGCTGGCCTGGTACCCGAGCTCCTCGGGCAGCTACCTCACCCAGATCGACCCGGTGGACGGCTCGGCCACGACGGTGCCCTGCCCCGTGCGGCTGCCGGCCGGATTCGCCGTCCGCGGCCGCGAGGGCGTCTTCCTCTCCAGGAGCGGCGAGCTGACCCGGCACCTGCTGGTCGGCAAGCAGTGGAAGCGGACCGGCGGACAGCGGCTGCAGCTGCCCGGCGGGATCGACCCGGGGCCCGCCCACGGCCGGGACGGGACGCTCTGGTTCCGCAGCGGCAACGGCTGGTACCGGGTCGAGGCCTGAGGTCCGCCGGACGCCCCGGCCCCCGCGTGAGGGCAGGCCGACCGGCCGCCCACCGACCCGGCGACGGGGCGCCCGGCGCGGGGTGCGAGGATGACCCCGACCGCCCCCGACGGCGGACCTCCGCCGACCGGCCGCCCCGCACCCCCGGCGGCCCGATCTGGGCACACGGCGACGAGGTCCGCACTGCGTACCCCGGCAGCCACTCCGGCGCGGCGTCTCCCTGCCCGCACTCTCACTGCGAAGAAGACGCATCGCGATGCACCGCACCCCCGACCACACCCCCTGCTCCGCCCCCACTCCCGGCCAAAGACCGATCGTCCGGAGCTCCGGCGACCGCCGCTCCGGCGCCCGGAGCTCCGCGGACCGCCGCCCCGCCGACCGCCGCTCCGGCACCCCCGTGCTCCCGGCCCGCGCCGCCGCCCTGCTCGGCGCCGGCGGACTACTGCTGACCGGCTGCGGCAGCGGCGCCGGGTCCGTCCCCGGCAGCCAGGCCGACCTGCGCGACCGGATCCCCAAGGCGGTCAAGGACGCCGGGGTCCTGAAGATCGGCTCCTACCTCCACTACCCACCGGTCGACTTCCGCGACAACGACGCCAAGCCCGCCGGGCTCGACCCCGAGATCGCCGCCGCCATCGGCGACTACCTCGGCCTGCGCGTCGAGTTCGTCGACATGCCGTTCGACAAGCTCATCCCGGCCGTCCAGAGCAGGAGCATCGACCTGGTCATGTCCGCCGTGATCGACACCAAGCAGCGCCAGCTCGGGGCCGCCGACGACGGCCACCAGGCCGACCCCGGAGTCGACTTCGTCGACTACTTCACGACCGGGACGTCCATGGTCGTCAAGGCCGGCAACCAGGTGCCGCTCAGCACCGTCGACAGCCTCTGCGGGCGGACCGTCGCCGTCCAGCGCGGCACCCTGCAGGACGAGTTCGCCACCCGCCAGATGGGCGCCTGCCCGCGCACCGGCAAGGTGCTCCAGGTGCACCGCTTCGACAACGACGACCAGGCGCTCGCCGAGGTCGCCTCCGGCACCGCGATCGCCGACCTGAACGACTACCCGGTCGCCCAGTACAACACCACCACGCCGGAGCGGGTCGGCAAGTTCGTCCTCGCCAACACCCACTTCCTGCAGTCCGGCCCGTACGGCATCACCGTGGCCAAGGACAACACCGCGCTGCGGGACGTGATCTCCAAGGCCCTCGACCAGGTGATCCGCGGCGGCGCGTACGACAAGATCCTCGCCAAGTGGAACGTGAGCCCGGGCGCCGTCTCCAGCGCGGTGGTCAACGGCGGGCTCTGACCCACCGGGTGGGCCGGGCCCGCCCCGATGGCCGGTATTGACCGGTCATCGGGGCGGGCCCGCGTGTCGGGGCGGCGGGCGGGCACCGGGGTTCTCTATCGTCCGTCTGAGTCCCTCCGATTCCGTCGAGTTCCACACCCGATCCGACCCGTGGGAGTGCGCGATGCCCGGCCCAGAGCAGCAGGTGACCGGAGACGGCGGCCGGTCCGCCCGGACCGGGGAGGACGCCGACGTCATCGTGGTCGGCGCCGGCCCGGCCGGCTCCACCGCCGCCTACCACCTGGCCCGTACCGGCCTGGACGTCCTGCTGCTGGAGAAGTCCGCCTTCCCGCGCGAGAAGGTCTGCGGGGACGGCCTCACCCCGCGCGCCGTCAAACAGTTGACCGACCTCGGCATCGACGTCTCCGAGGAGGCCGGCTGGCTGCACAACCGGGGCCTGCGGCTGGTCTCCGGCCGGCGCTCGATCGAGTTCGACTGGCCCGAGCTGTCCGCCTTCCCCGGCTACGGCCTGGTCCGGCGGCGCGCCGACTTCGACGAACTGCTCGCCCGCCGGGCCGCCTCGGCCGGCGCCCGGCTGGTCGAACGGGCCAACGTGGCGGGCCCGTTGGTCGACGAACGGACCGGCCGGATCACCGGTGTCACCGCCCGGCTCGGCGAGGAACGCGAACCGGTCAGCTACCGGGCACCGGTCGTGGTCGCCGCCGACGGCAACTCCACCCGGCTCTCCGTCGCCATGAAGCGCTACCGCCGGACGGACCGCGCCATGGGCGTCGCCTACCGCACCTACTTCACCACCCCCCGCCACGAGGACCGCTACCTGGAGGCCTGGCTGGACCTGCGCGACCCGGGCGACCCGGGCCGCCGGCTCCTGCCCGGCTACGCCTGGGTGTTCGGCATGGGCGACGGCACCGCCAACGTCGGCCTCGGCGTCCTCGACACCGCGCACATCGACCTCGACTGGCGGGACCTCCTGCGCCGCTGGTGCGACGACCTGCCGCCCGAGTACGCCTACACCCCCGAAGCCGTCACCGAACCCGTCCGGGGCTCCGCCCTCCCGATGGGGCTCAACCGCCAACCCCACTACGCCGACGGTCTGTTGCTCGTCGGCGACGCGGGCGGCACGGTCAGCCCCGGCACCGGCGAGGGCATCGCCTACGCGATGGAGTCCGGGCGCTTCGCCGCCGAGACCGTCGTCCAGGCCCTCGCCCGGCGGACCGACCGCGGCCGCGAGCTCGCCCTGCGCGCCTACCCGCAGGCCCTGCGGTCCGCCTACGCGGGATACTTCGCACTCGGGCGCCTCGCCGCCGACCTCCTGGGCCGGCCCCGGCTGCTCGGTGCCGCCGGCGCCGCCGGACTCGGCCACCCGTCCCTGCTGAAGGTGGCCTTCCGGCTGATGGTCAACCTCACCGAGCCCAACTCCAAGGACGCCCTCGACCGGCTGCTCCACCTGGTCGGGCGGGTCGCGCCCGGCAGGTGAGGGCGGCGCCCGGGTGACCCGCGGTCCGGTGATCCGCGGTCCGGTGGTGGCCGGCCCGGTGATCCGCGCCGCGGCCGGTCCTTCGAGCGGCCACGGCGCGGGTCACCACAGGTCGCCGTCGCGCCAGTCGCACGTCAGCCGGCCGGAGACGTCCGGCGCGACCGGCCCCGGCAGCACGAACACGCTGCCCTCCTCCTCCGGCGTCGCGACCGGGCCGGTCGGCGTCAGCGCCGCCAGCGGCCCCTGCCACGGCAGCCAGCCCCGCCCCCCGTAGAAGCCCGCCGCGCCGTCCGCGGCGCACAGCACGCCCAGCTCGTACCCGCCCCGGACCACCCGCTCCGCCGCGTCCATCAGCGCCGCGCCGTACCCGAGCCCGCGCCGGTCCGCCCGCACGCCGACCGCCTCCACGTACCCGGCGCGCAGCGCCCGCCCGCCGTGCAGCATCCGCCGCTGGACCACCGCGGCGTGCCCCACCAGCACCCCGTCCTCCCGCAGCAGCACGTGCATCCCGCCCAGCGCGTGCTCCCAGTCCTCCGCGGTCAGACCCCCCTCGAAGACCACCCCGAACACCTCGACCAGCAGGGTCCGCGCCTCGTCCAGCGCGGCACGCCCCAACCCGGACGTGTGGGCCGTCAGCAGCTCGATCACGTGTCGATCCTCGCACCCCCGGGGTGCCGGGGGCGGGTCGTCTCCCGCGGGGAAATTCGCTGGCGGGCCCGGGAAGGGGCGGGATAGGAAGGTCGGATGAGCAGCACCGAGACGCCCGCCCAGCCGGGCCGGCAGGCCCAGCCCGCCCAGCCGGTCCAGGCCGCAGCCCGACCGACCGCCCCGGCCCCGGTCGGTGGCCACCGCACCTTCCGCCCGGCCACCCTCGACCTCGGCGACGTCCTGCTGCGCCCCTGGGGCCGCACCCTCGAGCTGCCCGGCGGGGTCCTCCCCGCCCTGACCGCGGCCGCGGCCGACCGGGAGATCGCCCGCTGGAACCCGTTCCGCGCCGACGACCGGGCCGCCGCCGAGGCCTACCTGGAGCGCTGCGACACCGGCTGGGCCGAGGGCGGCACCGCCGCCTTCGCCGTCACCGACGCTGCCGACGGCAGGCTGCTCGGCAACGTCGCGCTGCGCTGGACCAACCGCGAGGACGGCCTCGCCATGGTCGGCTACTGGCTGCTCGCCGCCGCCCGCGGCCGGGGCATCGCCACCCGCGCCACCACCGCCGTCACCCGCTGGGGCGTGGACACCGCCGCCGCGCGCCGCATCGAGCTCTGCCACGCCGTCGGCAACGACGCCTCCTGCCGGGTCGCCACCCGCGCCGGCTTCCGCTACGAGGGCACCCTGCGCGCGTCCTACCGCTACGAGGGCGGCGAGTACTTCGACGAGCACCTGCACGCCCGCCTCGCCACCGACCCGGAGCCCGGGCGGCCCGGCTGACGCGGGCCCCGCGGACCGCTCCGGCGCACGTGGGGCGATCGCGTGGAAGTACCGCCCGTGCTCGCCCTGGCGGGACCCGCCGGAGGAGCTGGGGCCGTTCCAGACCGGAACGGTGCATCAACCGCTCGGAACAGTGGTGGGGCCTGGCCATGCGCACTGACCAGCTCGCCATCGCCTGCCAGGCCGCACTCCACCTCGCAGCCATCCTCAGCCGGCTCCGCAGATGACCGGAGAGACAGCCCTCAGCCGCCGCGGAGCCGGTCGTGGATCGCCCGCAGCCACGGCTGTCGGACGGCCGGCAGGCGGGCCAGCCGGTCGAGCAGCGCCGCCCGGTCGGGGGCGAACGGCCTGTACGGCCGGAGCGGCAGCGGGTCGTCGCGCTCGACCCCGGCGGGCAGCCGGGCCGTCGTCCGCGGCTCCGGGAAGGCCAGGTAGCTCCACACCGCGGCGTCCAGCGGGACGGTGGCGGCTCCGCCGGCGGGCGGCGACCCCGCGGCGGTCCCGGGCCGCCACCCGGTGCCCGTCCGGGGGTGCCGGGGGACCAGCAGGAGGTCGGCGCCGGGCGCGGGCGGCAGCCCGGGACCGGCCAGGGCCAGTGCCAGGGTCCGGGCCGGCGGCCCGGCCGGCAGCAGCGCGTCGAGCGTGCGGCCGAACGTCGCCGTGAGCAGGCCGTCGGGCACGGACACCGGTGCGCCTCCCGAGGCGGCCAGCAGATCGGCCAGCGCCGTGCCCACCGCCGCCTCCCACTGCGAGCTCCACCACCC
The DNA here is from genome assembly GCF_042873275.1 of Kitasatospora sp. NPDC004745. Classification (NCBI taxonomy): domain Bacteria; kingdom Bacillati; phylum Actinomycetota; class Actinomycetes; order Kitasatosporales; family Streptomycetaceae; genus Kitasatospora; species Kitasatospora sp. NPDC004745. The sequence goes on from NZ_JBIALK010000034.1 coordinate 73,495, forward strand.
GGGGGCCTCCACCGGCGGCAGGGCCGGTACCGTCCAGCCCTCCACGGCTGAGGGGACCGGCCCGTCCAGCGGCTCGTCCAGCGCCTCGTCCGACGGCCCGTCGACCCGGTCGTCGAACAGGCCGTCGGCCGGTGTCCTGCGCACGGCCGCCGCGAGGAACCACACGGACTGCCACCGGTAGCAGTCGTCGATCCTGGTCCCGACCTCCCGCCCGCAGCCCGCGCAGGCCAGGTTCGGCCCGAGGCCGCCGGCGGAGGCGCAGCAGCCCTCGCAGCGCTCCGGGAGCAGGACGGTGCCCCGGGTGTCGCCCGGCGCCACCACGACCGCGCCGGCCGGGCCGACGGACAGCCCGGGCAGCGGCGCGTGGACGCCGAGTGCGGCCGCCGCGGCCTCCCCGATCTCCTCCCAGGGCCGCCACGGGGGCGCGCACCAGAGCGGATCGACGGCGTACGTGCCCGGCTCCAGCAGGGGCGGGAGGAAGCGGTCCCCGCCCTCGCGACGGGCGTGCGCGGGCAGCGCGACCCGGGACACCGGTGTGGTCAGTGCCGTCCCGCACCGCGTGCACGCGAACACCGTCATCCCGTCCCCCTCCTGCGGATCGCCCCCCGCGGACCCCGGCAGCGGGTCCCCGGAGTATCGCGGCCCGACGGTCCGTGGCCAAGCGGATTTCCGGCCCGCCCGGGGAGGGGCCGACGGTCGGCAGGGCGCGCTCGGCCGGGGAGCGGCCTAACCTGGAAGGGCGCGTACGGTGCGTGGCCTCGAACGGGAAAGCGGTGGGCCATGACGGTGATCTCGGCGGCTGTCTTCGGTACCGCCTGGCGGCCAGCGCCGCCCGGTTGCGCCGAGCTGCTGCGCGAGTGCGCCGCCCGTGGCTGGACGGTCGTGCTGACCGCTCCCGGGCCGGCCGGGGCTCCCGCCCTGACCGTGGCCGCCCCGGGCGACGACCCGGTCAGGGCCGCGCTCGAGCTGGTCGGCGGCAGGCCTTCACACGCGGTGGCGGTGGCCGGGACCGTACACGAGGTGCTGGCGGCGCGGCGGGCCGGGGTCCCGTGCATCGCCCTGGAGGCCGGCGTGGACGCCGGCCCCCTGCTGCGGGCGGCGGGTGCGGCCGAGGTCCACCGCGACGCCGCCGCCCTGCTGCGAGTCCTGGACGACAGCCTGCTCGCCCGCCCGCGGGCCTTCGGCCCGGTGGGCGCGGGAACAGGCGGTCCCCGAGGCGGTTAACGCCGGCCCGAACCGGGCAACCGCCCGGGTGCGAGCACGTCACCGGAGTTGTCGGAGGTGACCGAGATGGACGGACCCGCGTTGAGCGGATGGGAGCGGCGGCTCCTCGAGGAGATCGAGTCCGATCTGCGCCAGGACGCGCGCCTCGACCGGAAGTTGAGCACCATGGGTGCCAAACGGCCGAGCCGGTTCCGCGGCGTGCTGCGCGGCGTGGCCCGCCGGGTCTCCGCCGGGGTGGTGACGACCGCGCTGCTGATGGCCGCGATCTGCCTCACCGTCGGCGTGCGGACCCCGACTGCCGCCGTGCTGATCGCCCTCGGCGTGGTGTGGACGGCCTCGGTGGCGGTCGCGATGGCCGTCGCGGCGCTGCTGCGCCGCCGGGCCGCGGGCCGCGAACCCGGAGACGGCTCCGCCGCACGGCCCCCCGACCGGGACGAGCGCCGCGAACGGCGGCCCTGGGACCAGCCGGAGGCGTGATGGGCACCGAGCTGTGGGAGTACCGCCCCGGTCCCCACCACGCGGCCGAGCTGAGCCTGACGGGGTACGAGGTGCAGGCCGTCGACGGTCCGCTCGGCACGGTCGAACAGGACTCGGGGGACCACCTGCTGGTCGACGCCGGGCCCTGGGTGCCCGGTGCCCGGGTGGTGGTCCCGGTCGGCCTGGTGGCCAGGATCGACCACTTGGAGCTGGCCGTCCACCTGGACTGTCCGCGCGCCCGGCTCAGCTCCGCTCCGCCGGTCGCCGTCGAGCTCGCGGGCCGCGAGCCGCGCTGACCTCATGGGCTGGCCGTCCACCACGCTCACCGGCCGGACGATCGCCTTCCTGGTGGCGCCGTTCGGTGTCGAGCAGGTCGAACTGACGTCGCCCTGGCAGGCGGTGGCCGAGTCCGGCGGTGTGCCGCGCCTGCTCTCCACCGCACCCGGCCGGGTCCAGGCCGTCCGGCGGCTCGCCCTGGGCGAGGCCTTCGGTGAGGCCTCGGGCGCCGCGTTCGGTGACACCTTCGGGGTGGACGGGTCCGTCGCCGAGGCGGACGCGGAGGCATTCGACGGGCTGGTCCTGCCCGGTGGGGTCGCCGGGTCCGACCTGCTGCGCCTGGACGGGCCCGCGGTGGCCTTCGTGCGCGCCTGGTGCGCGGCGGGCCGCCCGGTCGCGGCGATCGGCCACGCCGCCTGGACCCTGATCGAGGCCGACGCCGTCCGTGGCCGCACCCTCACCTCCGGGCCGAGTCTGCGCACCGATCTGCGCAACGCGGGGGCGACCTGGGTCGACGAGGAGGTGCACCTCTGCCGGGACGGCCCGGGGCCGCTGGTGACCAGCCGGGACCCGGCCGATCTGCCGGTGTTCGAGGACGCCTTCGTCACCGCGTTCGCCCACGCGGCGAAACGACGCGGAGCCTGAGCGCGGGCGGGCGCGTGCGCCGCGGGTCCGGCCGGGGGCGAACCCGGCCGCGCTCCGGCCCCCGCCCGCTCCGGCCCCCGCCTCCGGCCCCCCGCTCCGGCTCCCGCCTCAGTCGCCGCGGAGACGGACGAAGGTGGCGGTGGGCGGCCGGCCGGTGAGCGTGAGTTCGGCGCGCAGCGGGCCGGTGAGGGGGTGGACCGGGCCGAGGTCTGGGTCGGTGGTGGCGGGGCCGAGCAGCGGCGCGGCCACCGCGGCGACCTCGCGGGCCTGCACCGGGGTCAGCCCGGGGGAGCTGAGCAGGACCCGGCCGTCGTCGAGTTCGAGGACGAGCGCGCGCGGCCGGGCGGCCGGGCCGGTGAGTGCCCGGACGGTGGCGTCCACGGTGTCGCTGCGCCGGTACTTGACCCAGGCCCGGCCGCCGCCGCGCGGACGGTAGGGCGAGCCGGCGGCCTTGCAGACCAGGCCCTCGACGCCGGTGTCGGCGAGGCGTTCCATCCACTCCAGCGCCTCGGCCCGGTCGGTGGTGGCCAGCACGGGGCTGATCGGTGGCGGGACGTCGGCGAGGGCGGCGAGCAGCAGGCGGCGGCGGTCGGCGAGCGGCAGCCGCCGCACGTCACGACCGGGCAGGGCCAGCAGGTCGAAGGCGATCAGGCCGAGGGCGACCTCCGGGGAGGCGGCCCGGGCCTGGCGGGTGTGCAGGAGCTCCCCGAAGGCGAAGCGGCCGTCGCGCCAGGCTACGAGTTCGGCGTCCAGCACCAGCCCCTCGGGCAGCCCGGCGACGGCGGCGGCGATCGGCGGGAACTCGGGGGCGAGGTCGCGGCCGGTACGGGACTGGAGGAACGGCGGGCGGTCGCCGCGGGCGAAGGCGAGGCAGCGGAAGCCGTCCAGCTTCAGCTCGTACTGCACGCCGGCGCCGCCCAGGCCGTCGGCGGGCGGGACGGCTGTGACGGCGGCCGGGCGCATCACCTCGACGGGCGGGTGCAGGACCTGCCGGGTGCGGGGCGCGGCCGCGGCGGGCGGCGCCGCCTCCGGGCCCGCCTGTGCTCCCGCCTCCGGCCCCGCCCTCGCCGCGCCCTTCACGGCGGACGTCGCCGTGGACGTCGCCGTGGAGCCCGCCCCCACCGGGTCGGCCGGGAGCGGCCGGGCCTGCCCCGGATCGAGCAGCGGGGCGAACAGATCGCCGTGGGCGGCCAGCCGTCCGGGGACCTCGGCGAGGGTGAACACGAGGTCGTCCTCGGTGCCGGCCCGCTCCAGTTCGGCCCAGGAGAGCGGGGTGGAGACGGTCGGCAGCGGCCGGGCCCGCAGGGTGTAGGGCGCGGCGGTGGTCTTCTTGGCGTTGTTCTGCGACCAGTCGACGAGCACCCGCCCGGTGCGCCGGGCCTTGGCCATGGTGTGCACGACCAGGTCGGGGTGCTCGGCCTCCAGGGCCGCGGCGAGCGCCCTCGCGTAGCCGGAGACCCGGGTGCTCGGGGTGGGCTCGAGCGGGACCAGCAGGTGCAGCCCCTTGGAGCCGGAGGTCTTCACCCAGGCCGTCAGGCCGTCGGCGGCGAGCCGTTCGCGCAGCAGCCCGGCGACCGTCCGGCAGGTGAGGACGGACGCGCCCTCGCCCGGGTCGAGGTCCAGGACCAGCCGGTCGGCGAGCCCCGGCGCGGCCGCGTGCCACTGCGGGACGTGCAGTTCCAGGCAGCCCAGGTTGGCGGCCCAGAGCAGGGCGGCGCCGTCGTCGAGCACCACCTGGCGCAGGTCGCCGCCGCTGCTCGGGACCTCGACGGTGCGCACCCAGCCCGGCGTCCCGGCGGGCGGGTTCTTGGCGATGAACACCTCGGCCTCGACGCCGTCCGGGCAGCGCAGGAAGGAGACCGGGCGGTCGCGCAGGTGCGGCAGGAGGGCGTCGTGGACGGCGGCGTAGTAGCGCAGCACCTCGCCCTTGAGGGTGCCGGTGCGCGGGTAGTACACCTTGTCGAGGTGGGAGAGCGCGAGGGTGCGCCCGTCCACCGTGAGCTGGGGCATGGGCGCTCTCCGGAGCCTGCGGGTGGCCCCCGCAGCCAGTCTGCCCGGGCGGCGGCCGCGGCGCACGGCCGCCGCCCGGACCGTCGCGCGCCCCGGCCGCCGTCGCCCGGACGCCCGGGGCGCCCGGACCGCCCGGGGCGTGGGCGGTCAGCGGTCCGGGCCCACCAGGGCGTGGGCGTCCGCGACGAGGTCCTCGATCCGGGCCCAGTCGGGCGGCGGCCCGTCCAGGTGCACGCCGAGCCACCCCCGGTGCCCGACGTAGGGCGGGCGGAAGTAGCGGTCCGGGTCCTCGGCGACCAGCCGGGCCTGGGCGCCGCCGGGCGCCGCGCACCAGAAGGACAGCCGGTCGTCGTGGTGGTGGTCGGCGAGCATCACGAAGAGGCGGGCCCGGCGGCCGGAGCCGGTGAACCAGCTCGGCTCCCCGTGGCTGACCCGCTCCTCGACCTCCGGCAGGGCCAGGCAGAGGGCCCGCAGCCGGTCCACCGGCGCCGCCACGGTCTCCTCACCCCGCCGAGGGCGCGGCGGGCCGCGGCGCGCCCGGATAGGTGCCGAAGTACCAGCGGTTGCCCTCCGGGTCGGCGGCGGCGAAGTCGCGCGAGCCGTAGTCGGTCTCGGTCAGCGCGGTGGTGATCCGGGCCCCGGCGGCGACGGCGCGGTCGTGCACGCCGTCCGGGTCGACGGTGACCACGTACGCGGTGAAGGTGCCCGGCCGGCCCGGCCAGGGCTCGGCGCCCTCGGGCGCCTCCCGGTCGGAGCCGAGCATCACGCCGCCGCCCTCGGGCCAGGCCAGTTCGGCGTGCGCGACGAACCCGTCCTCGCCGTGGACGACGACCTCCTGGAAGCCGAAGGCCTCGACCAGGAAGCGGATCAGGGCCCGGGCGTCGGTGGCGCGCAGGCTGGGCCAGACCTGCGGGGTGGGGGTCCTGTCGTCCATCGCGTGCTCCTCGGGGGTCGCTGGGGGGCTGCTCACGACTCCCACTCTGCGGCCGCCGTGTCCGCCCCGCCTTGGACGTTTCGGAACTTCCCGTCCTGCGGTCCCTCCGCCGCCAGCCAGGCGCTGGGCGCGGCGCCGGCCAGTGCCCGGAACTCACGGGCCAGGTGCGCCTGGTCGAAGTAGCCGCACCGGACGGCCAGTTCGGCGAGCCGGGGGGACGGCGCGGTGGCGGCCAGCAGCCGCCGGGCCCGGTCGAAGCGGATCACCCGGGCGGCCGCCTTCGGCGTCAGGCCGGTCTCCCGCCGGAACCGCTCCTGCAGGTGCCGGGCGCTCCAGCCGGTCTCCCGGGCCAGCTCCGCGACGGCCAGGGCGCCGTCGCTGCGCCGCAGCGCCCGCCAGGCCCAGGCCACCTCGGGCGGCACCCGCCCGGAGGGGCGGGCGGCCCGCAGCAGCGCGGCGTCCAGCACGGCGAACCGTTCGTCCCAGCTGCCGGCGGCCCGCAGCCGCTCGTGCAGCAGTGGGCCGAGCCGCCCCAGCACCTGCTCCGCGGGGACGTCGATCCCGGCCAGCTCCCCGGCCGGCAACCCGAACAGCGCCCTGGCGGCGAGCGGGTGCACGGCGATCTGCACGCCGGACTGCCGGCCGTCGTGGGTGATCAGCGCCGGGCCGGTGTGCAGGCCGCCGAGCAGCGTCGGGTACGTGCCGGGCGGCTGCGCCGGGTCGGGGTGGCCGGCGACCACCAGCGGCTCGTCCAGGGTGAGGATGAACGTCAGGTACGGGGACGGCAGTCCGCGGTGCACGGCGGGCGGGACGCCGCGCTGGCGGTAGCCGGAGTACCAGGCCACGTAGGGGCGCAGCGCGGTCGCCGGCCGGGCGCGGACGGCTTCGTCGACCGGTGTGCCGGTCGCTCCGGGGGCTTCCGTGGTCACGTCTCCAGTATCGGCGGCCGCGGTCGCGGGTGGGCGGGGTGTTGCCTATGGTGAGGGCGCGGTCACTCCGCGAGTGGTGAGGTCGACCGCTCGGGGGGACCGCCGCTGGGGGGATCACCGGGGGGAGACATCGACGAAGGAGTCCCCGTGACCACTGCCCGAGAGATCATGCACACCGGTGCCCAGTGCATCGGCGCCCACCAGACGCTCGACGAGGCCGCCCGGATGATGCGCGACAGCAACGTGGGCGCGTTGCCGATCTGCGGTGACGACCAGAAGCTGAAGGGCATCATCACCGACCGTGACATCGTGGTGCGATGTCTCGCGGAGGGCAAGGACCCGTCCTCCATGACGGCCATGGAGCTGTCCGGCCACCTGCACTGCGTGCGCGCCGACGACAGCATGGAGATGGTGCTCCGGAAGATGGAACAGCACCAGATCCGCCGGATCCCGGTGATCGACGGCGAGCGGCTGGTGGGCATGATCAGCGAGGCCGACCTCGCGATGGGGCACCGCAACGGTCAGCGGCTGACCGACCAGCAGATCATCGAGTTCATGGACAGCGTCTACATGAAGCGCTGACCGGCGGGCGGCGCGTCCGCGCCGCCGCGCGCTCCGGCGGCGGGCTCCGTGCGCAGGTGACGCACGGCGGCCCGCCGTCGCTGCTCCCGGCACTGTCGCGGGTCCCGCTGCCGCCGCCGTTGCGGCCGCAGCGGCCCGCCGGCCGCTGCGGCGCCCGGTGACCGGCCGGTCCCCCCGTACCGGCCGGGCGTTCCGAGGGTGCCGGACGGCGGGGGCGCCCGTCTTGTAAAAGTGCGCACGCGGCGCGTCCCCCCGGTTCCGGACGGGCTCAGCCGCCGGGGTTGAGGACGGCGCTCGTCACCCGGCCGGCGACCCGGTCGGCCGGTTCGGGCAGGGTGGCGGCGGAGGTGCGGGAGGCGAGGAACTCGCGGGGCGAGCAGCCCACCATGCCGCGGAAGGCCCGGTCGAGGTGGGACTGGTCGTAGTAGCCGCAGAGGGTGGCGATCCGGGCGCCGTCCAGCCGGTTCCCGCCGTCCGGCCGGTTCCCGAGGGGCCGCTCGGCCGCCGAGTGCCGGGCGAGGACGGCGAGCGTGCGCTGGAGGCGCAGGATGGTCGCGGCCTGCTTGGGCGCCACCCCGAGGTGCTGGCGGAACCGCAGCTCCAGCCGGCGGCGGCTCCAGCCGGTGCCCGCGACCAGGGCGTGGACGGGCACCAGGCCGTGCGAGCGCCGCAGTTGGTGCCAGGCCCACTGGACGGACGGCTCCCAGCGCGGGCCGTCGGCGAGCCGTGCGGCGAAGTAGGCGTCCAGCAGGGCGAACCGCGCCGGCCAGGTCGGGGCGTCGGCCAGCCGGGTGGACAGCCGGCGCAGCCGCGGGCCCAGGACGTCCCCGGCCTCGGCCCACTGGCCGCCCAGGTCGCCGGCCATCGGCCCGAACACGCGGAACGCGCCCTGGGGGGTCAGCGAGACGGCCAACCCGTGCAGCACACCGGAGTGTTCGGCGATGGTGGCGGTGCGGCGCAGCCCGGCGGCGACCGAGGCGAAGGAGTGGCCGGGCCCCGGATCGACGGCGTCGGTGAGCCGCATCGACCCCTCGAAGGTGAGCGCCAGGGTGACCACGTCCGTGGGCACCTCCAAGCGCCGCCGCGGCCGGTGGAGCGTCAGCCGGTAGCCGCGGTAGCCGAGGACGAACGGGCGCAGCGGTCCGGCGGGCGCGCCGAGGGCCGTTCCGTAGGTGGTGGCGTCGCCGGGGTCGGGGGCGGCCGGGGCGTCGTGAGCCATCTCAACTCCCTTGTCAGGACGAGCAGGTGGCATGTGCACGTGCCATCCTACGGGCGCCCCGGTCGCCGGGTGATCGTCTCGTGTGGTGGATCACGCTTTCTTGACTGGCGAGATGCGGGCAGACTGGCGGGCATGGGAAAGCAGTACGAGAGCATCACCGGCCGGCTGCGCGAGTTCATCGAGCGGCAGCCCGTCTACTTCGTCGCGACCGCGCCGCTGGCCGAGGACGGGCACGTGAACGTCTCACCCAAGGGCCGCTCCGGCACCCTCGTGGTCGTCGACGAACTCACGCTCGCCTACCTGGACTTCGGCGGGTCCACCGCCGAGACGGTCGCCCATCTGCGGGAGAACGGCCGGATCACCCTGATGTGGTGCGCCTTCGACGGCCCGCCCACCGTGGTGCGGGTGCACGGCCGGGGCGAGCCGGTGTTCCGTGACGACCCGCGCTTCGCCGGTCTGCTGGGCCGCTTCGCGCCGGAGGCCGACGGGGCCGGGCTGCGGGCGATCGTGCTGGTGCGGGCCGAACGGGTCAGCGACTCCTGCGGGTTCGCCGTTCCGCTGATGGACTACCGCGCCGACCGCGACCTGCACGAGCAGTACTTCGGCCGCAAGGACGAGGAGGAGTTCAACACCTACTGCGAGGGCAAGCCGTACGTCGGCACCAGCATCGACGGTCTGCCCGCCCTGCCGCTGCCGCTCCCGGCCCGCCCGCCGCGCTGAGCGGGCCCGGGCGGGCCGGGTGGCCCCGGCGGCTCGTCAGTGCCGCGGCGACCAGCGGTGCAGGTCGCGCAGGAGGGCGATCTCGGCGCCGTGGTGCAGCAGTTCCTGGTTGACCCACCAGACGATCTCCCAGAACGGCTCCTCCGCGTCGCCGCCGTGCGGGTAGGTGCAGTACCCCACGGTGTCGAGCGCGGTCTCGTCGGCGGTGAGCAGGGCCGCCCGCCAGGCCGTGGCCGCGGCGTCGAAGGCAGCGACCGCGGACGCGGCGTCCCCGCTCGGGCGGAAGTCGTCCCGGGTGAGCGAACGGGTGCCGGCGGTGTGGTCGGCGCGCAGCAGCAACAGCTCGGTGAGGTGGCTCAACCTCCAGGCCAGGGTGGTGAAAGGGGCCGGCTCCGGGTGCGGCCAGGGGGTGGTGTCCCGCCCCCAGGCGCCGGCGCCGACCAGGACCGTCGCGCCCTCGCCCGGCCCGTCCGCGTGCCGGCGCACCGACCAGCAGCCGGGCACCGGCTCCCAGAGGTACTCCTCGTCGGTGAGCGGGCTGACGGCGACCGGGGTGCCGTTCCCGCTGTCCAGGGTCGGTCCGGCCAGCCGCTCGGTGAGGCGGGTGCGGGCGAAGTCGAACTCCGTCAGCAGGGGGACGAGTCGGGGCGGCAGCGACATCGGGTGGCTCCTCGGCGCGGGGCGTGCGGGCGGGGCGGGTGCGGACGGACCGGGTGCACGCTGCCACACGGCTCCGGGCCGGCGCGAGCGGATTTCGCACGGGCGGCGCCGGCCCGGAGCGAGCGCGAGGAGGCGGGCCCGGTCGCGGGGCCGTCGGCCGGGCTGCGGACCGTCCGGGGTGGTGCCGGTCGGGGTGGTGCCGGTCGGGCTCGACGGGGTGCCGGCCGCCGCGCCTACGGGCAGGACTCCTCGGCGAGCATCGCCCGCAGGGCGACCACCTGACCGGTCAGCGCCGTCCCCGCCGCGGGATCCTGGGCGCAGACCCGCCACTGCCACTGCACCACCACGACCCGGCCCCGCTGGTCGGCGTCCCGCACGGTCACCGGGTACCAGAGCGGCAGCAGGGAGCGGGCGGCCAGCACGCTCTGTCCCCGCAGCTCGGGCATCACGGTGCCGGGCGGGCTCGGGGTCGGGACGGCGTAGCCGGGCCGGTCGTCCGGCGGGAGGCTCCGGCCGGGGTCGGTCCTGGGGTCGCAGCCGGCCAGCCCGAGCAGCACGGCGAGCGCGAGCGGTACGGCGGTCCGGCGCATCGTCCCCCCGATCGAAGTCGCCTGCGGTCCCGAACCGGTCCCGCACCTCGACGGTACCGATCCCGTTCGTGCGGCGGTCCGTTCGTGACCGGCTCGCCGCCGCGCCGACGCCGCCTCGTTAGCGGGCCGGTGCCGGGGCGGGCATCCGGGGAGGGGTGTCCGGGAGCGTCCCGGGGATGTCCAGGGCGTGCGAACGGCGCCGTCGCGCCCCTCGTGGTGGGGGTGCGGCGGCGCCGTGGCGGTGGTGCTTGGGGGGGTGTTACTTGGTGAGGCCGGCC
>NZ_JBIALK010000035.1:0-81381 GCF_042873275.1 Kitasatospora sp. NPDC004745
TACTGCAGGGGGGACCCTGTGGGAGAGTAGGACGCCGCCGAACAATCATTCACGAAGAACCCCCGCCGGGATATCCGGCGGGGGTTCTTTGCGTTTCCCGGAGGATTCCGGGGCCGGGGGAGCCTCACCCGTTGTCGGGCTGCGACTCCTCCTGAGCCTGAGCCGACGGCTGTGCCTGAGCCGACGGCTGCGGCTGGCTCGGTGCCTGCGCCTGGGCCTGGGCCTGCACCTGAGCGGCGTCCTGCTCCTCGGGCCGGGCCGGCACGGCCACCGCTGCGGTGCCCCAGGCCGGCCGGCTGAGCCACACCTCCGCGGTGTTGGTGAGCCGGGTGACGCCGGTGCCGTCCGGTCGCATGCTGTAGAGGTCGGACCCGCCGCCGGACGGTGCCTGGGCGAAGACGATGGACTTGCCGTCGGGCGCGTACGAGGCGGTGCCGTAGGAGACGTTGGACGGGGCGGGGGTGAGCGCCCCGATCGCCGAGCCGTCGGGGTGGACGGTGTAGATGCCGCCGCCGGGGGTGTTGTCGGGGCCGGCCGGGTAGGTGGTGAAGACGATCTGGGTGCCGTCGGGGGACCAGCTGGCGCGGTCACCGGCGCGCAGTTCCCAGGGGGTGAGCTGCCGGAGCCCGGTGCCGTCCGCGCCGACCACGTAGACGGCGCGGCTGTTGGCGGGCTGGCCGGTGGCGCTGGTGCGGTACTCGAAGGTGAGCTGCTTGCCGTCGGGGGACCAGCTGGGGTTGCTGACCTGGCCGGAGTACGGCTTGTCGTTGGTGAGGAAGGTGAGCCGCTGGACGTCGGTGCCGTCCGGGCTCATCAGGTAGAGGTCCGAGTACTGGACCTGGTTGCCGTTGGCCTGGTCGAGGGCGCCCCAGGAGCGGCTGAAGGCGAGCTGCTTGCCGTCCGGCGAGTACGCGGGTGCGCGCTCGTCCTCGTTGGCGCAGTCGGCGGTGCCGCTCTCGCAGAGCTGGCCGATCTGGTGGGCGCCCTCGCCGCTGGCCGCGACCGTCCAGAGCCGGGCGGTGCCGCTCTGCGGGTCGGTCCGGTCGAAGGAGATGACGGCGCCGTCCGGAGACCAGTCGGGGCGGTCGTCGCGGGCGCGCTCCGGCGGCTGGGTGACCTGGTGAGGGGCGGTTCCGTCAGGGGCCAGGGTGACGATTGCGGTGGTGGTGCGGGTGGCGTCGACGAAGGCGCGGCCGACGATCAGACCGTTGTGGGCGGTGACCGCGGGTGCTTCCGCGGCGGCGCCCACCACGCCGGGGGTGGCCGGGGCGGTCGGTTCGGGGGTGGCGGCGGGGGTGTCCGCCTGGATCTCGGAGAGCGGGATGTCTCCGGGTTCGGCCCCGCATCCGGTGAGCAGGGTGCCCAGCAGCAGAAGGCCCGCACCGGCGGTTGCGCGGGTGCGGGCCTTGGGGGTGGGCGACTGTCGTGTGCCGGCCATCCGTGTCATCTCCGTCTCCGACCTTCCGGCCGCTCCGACGTTCGCTCCGTCGCCGATTCAGGACGAGGGCCCCAGAAGGGAGCTGTCACTGTGTCAGACGGAGGGCGCCGATGGCCGAGCGACACGCGACACTGCGCGCACGCTCCGCCACACGGAGTAGGAAGTCGGTCGGAGGGGAGGCGGTGGAGGGAGGGCCGTGGAGCGGAGGGCGGTCAGCCCCGGGCGGCTCGGCGCTCGGCCTTGGCCGCCGCCTCCGCCTCGTCCTCGGCCTCGGCGACCTCCAGGGTGGGCGCGGTGCCGTCGAGGTGCGTGGGCAGCCACCAGGTGTCGTCCGGTCCTGAGGGCTTGCCGGGGTACTCGCGCTGGGCCTGGTCGAGCATCTCCGCCATGGCGGCGCGCAGGCGTCTGGTGACCATCACGGGCTTGTCGTTCGGCCCGAGGTGAATCGGTTCGCCGATCATGATGGTGACCGGGACATGGCGCTTGGTCAGGGTCTTCGGGCGGCCCTTGGTCCAGAGCTGCTGGGTGCCCCAGAGGATCACGGGCAGCAGGGGGGTGCCGGAGTCGGCGGCCATGCGGGCGGCGCCGGTCTTGAACTTCTTCAGCATGAACGAACGGCTGATGGTCGCCTCGGGGAACACCCCGACGACCTCGCCGGCCCGGAGCGCGCGCACGGCGGCCTCGTAGGCGGGCTGGCCGTCGGTGCGGTCGACGGGGATGTGCTTCATCCCGCGCATCAGCGGACCGGAGACCGCGTGCTTGAAGACGTCGTCCTTGGCCATGAAGCGGGTCTTGCGCTTGCCTCCGCGGTAGGCGCCCAGGCCGGCGAAGAGGAAGTCCAGGTAGCTGATGTGATTGCTGACGAGCACGGCACCGCCGTCGGCGGGGATGTGCTCGGCACCCACGATCCTGATCCGCACGTCGAGCGCGCGGAAGGCGGTGAGTGCGGCGCCGATCACCGGCGGGTACACGAACTCTGCCACGGTCAGTCCTGACTTCCACGGGCCGGGGCCCGGTACGACGGTACCCGCGCCGTCGGGAGGGGGCCGACCGGAGCGCGGCACGCCGCGGCGGTCACGGGTGATTCACGGAGATGATCCCCCGAACGAGTGCCTGCTGTCACCTGAGGCGTCCGGTCAAGCGGATTTTCGCGGTGTGATCTCCGTGATGAGAACGGACGGGAACTTTTCCCGTCCCGGGCGGCCCGGTCAGGCCCCGGCGCCGAGCCGGCCCTGGGCCCGGCGGACCAGCGGGTAGATCTCGGAGCCGGGACAGTAGCCGAACGCGGCGTTGAGGAAGGCCGCGACGAGGGCGAAGGCGGTGGTCAGCACGCCGAGCCAGACCACCCCGGTGAGGTAGCCGAGCGTGCCGACGGCGGCGAAGACGAGGCCGACGCCCTGGGCGAACCGGGGCGGCCGCTCGTCCTCGGTCTCGGACGGCGGATCCAGCCGGGGGAGCAGCACCGTCCGGAACAGCCAGCCGTAAGGGGAGAGCCGCGGGCCGCCGATCGCGCCGGCGGCGAAGACGAGCCCCTGGGCGGCGAGCAGGACGGGGCTGCCGGTGATCAGGGAGGCGGCCAGGACGACGAAGGTGAGGGCGGCGGCGAAACGGGGACCGCGGGGGTCTATCTGCACGGGGGCTCCGGGAGGGTCGCGACGGGCGGCGGCGGGGCGCGTCAGCGACAGCGGGTGGTGGTGGCCCGGCCCAGGTCGACGACGCGGCGGGAGGTCGGCAGCGGTGGGGCGGCGCGGTCGGAGTCCACCCGCCGATCGTACGCGCGCCCCGCGGGGCGGTCGACCTCCTTTCCGGACCCCGGGGGCGCTGGCGCAGACTGGGGGGCGACGGGATCGGTGAGGTGCGTCGTCGTGCCGACGGCGGCGACCGGGTCCGGCCTGCTGAGGGCCGGGAGCGACGGGAGTGTGCGGGTGCGGACCGGGGACGGGGCGGTACGGCTGTCGGAGGCGGAGCTCGGCGGGGCGCTCGGGGAACGGGCGACGCTGGTGCAGTTCTCGACGGCGTTCTGCCAGCCCTGCCGGGCCACCCGCCGGGTCCTCGCGGAGGTGGCCGGCATGGTCGACGGGGTGGTGCACGTCGAGCTCGACGCCGAGGACCGCTTGGAACTGGTCCGTCGGCTGGAGGTCCTGCGCACGCCGACCGTCCTGGTGCTGGACGCGGACGGGCGGGTGGTGCGCCGGGCCGCGGGGCTGCCGCGCAAGGCGGACGTGATCGCGGCGCTCGGCCGGGCGGTGTGAGGGGCGGAGCGAATCCGGTCGCGGATGTGCCGCCCCGTCGGGTGGTGTCAGGGGTGGGCTGGGGCAGGATGGGCGCAGGCGGAAGTGCAGCCGTCCGGCCTAAGCTACTGGCCAGTAGTGACCACTGAGCTACTGGCGAGTATGCTGCCAGAGAGTTCCGGACCGGCACGGGAACACGCTGCCCGGAGCGGGTGCGTGCCAAGTTCGCACCCGCTTGCACAGCCGCAGCCGCCGGACGAGACCAGTACAGGAGACAGGCCGTGAGCTTGAGGATCGTTGTCTGCGTGAAGCACGTGCCGGACGCGACGGGTGACCGTCGGTTCTCGGACGACCACACCACCGACCGGGAGGGCGTGGACGGCCTGCTGTCGGAGCTGGACGAGTACGGCGTGGAGCAGGCGCTGCGGATCGCGGAGGCGAACGAGGGCGCCGAGGTGACGGTGCTGACGGTCGGGCCGGACGACGCGAAGGACGCGCTGCGCAAGGCGCTGTCGATGGGTGCGGACAAGGCCGTGCACGTGAACGACGACGACATCCACGGCACGGACGTGATCGGGACGTCGGCGATCCTGGCGAAGGCGCTGGAGCAGGTCGGTTTCGACCTGGTGATCGGTGGCATGGCGTCGACGGACGGCACGATGGGTGTGCTGCCGGCGCTGCTGGCGGAGCGTCTGGGTGTGCCGCAGGTGACGCTGCTGTCCGAGGTGTCGGTCGAGGGCGGTGTGGTGCGCGGGCGTCGTGACGGTGACGCGGCGACCGAGCTGGTCGAGGCGGCGCTGCCGGCGGTGGTCTCGGTGACGGACCAGTCGGGTGAGGCCCGTTACCCGTCGTTCAAGGGGATCATGGCGGCGAAGAAGAAGCCGGTGCAGTCGCTGGACCTGGACGACCTGGGGATCGAGGCGGACGAGGTCGGTCTGGCGGGTTCGTGGACGGCGGTCGAGTCGGTGGCGGCGCGTCCGGCGCGCAGCGCGGGCACCGTCGTCAAGGACGAGGGCGAGGGCGGCAAGGCGCTCGCCGGCTTCCTCGCCGACCAGAAGTTCATCTAGTCCCACCCGTTCGCGCATCCAACGATCGATCAGGAGCAACGAATCATGGCTGAGATCCTGGTTCTGGTGGACCACGCCGACGGTGTGGTCCGCAAGCCGGCCCTCGAACTGCTGACCCTGGCCCGCCGGATCGGCGAGCCGTCCGCGGTCGTGCTGGGCGCCGGCGGCGCCGCGGCCGACATCGCCGCCAAGGCCGCCGAGTTCGGCGCCGCGAAGGTGTACGTCGCCGACGGCGCCGAGTTCACCGACCAGCTGGTCGTCCCCAAGGTGGACGCCCTGGCCCAGATCGCCAAGGCCAACGGCGTCGCCGCCGTCCTGGTCACCTCCTCCGGCGAGGGCAAGGAGGTCGCCGCTCGCGTCGCGCTGCGGCTGGGCTCCGGCATCATCACCGACGCCGTCGACCTGGAGGCCGGCGACGGCGGTCCGGTCGCCACCCAGTCGGTGTTCGCCGCGTCCTTCCAGGTGAAGTCGAAGGTCACCAAGGGCGCCCCGGTCATCACCGTCAAGCCGAACGCGGTGGCCCCCGAGGCCGCCGCGGCCGCCGGTGCGGTGGAGAACGTGTCGGTGGAGTTCACCGGCAACGCCGCCAAGGTCACCTCGCGCACCCCGCGCGTCTCCTCCGGCCGTCCGGAACTGACGGAGGCCGCGATCGTCGTCTCCGGCGGCCGCGGTGTCGGCGAGGCCTCGGGCTTCGGCGTGGTCGAGGAGCTCGCGGACGCGCTGGGCGCGGCCGTCGGCGCCTCCCGTGCCGCGGTCGACGCCGGCTGGTACCCGCACAGCAACCAGGTCGGCCAGACCGGCAAGCAGGTCTCGCCGCAGCTGTACATCGCGGCGGGCATCTCCGGTGCGATCCAGCACCGGGCCGGCATGCAGACCTCGAAGACCATCGTGGCCGTCAACAAGGACCCCGAGGCCCCGATCTTCGAGCTGGTCGACTACGGCGTGGTCGGCGACCTCTTCGCCGTGCTGCCGCAGCTCACCGCCGAGGTGAAGGCCCGCAAGGGCTGATCCCCGCGGGGAGGACTGGAGGGCGTGGCGCCGGGTGCTCGGTGCCACGCCCTCCGTCGTGCGCGGCGCGGCCCGGTGCACGCGCGGCGAAGCGCCGGGTGCGCCGCGGGCCCGGCGGCCGCGGACCGTAGAGTCGGCGCGAGACCGCGGGACGACGGCGCGGAGCGGCCGCGCCGGGACGAGGACGAGGGCGAGGGGACGGAAGCATGGCACTGCTGACCGCACTTCAGGGCGGCTTCGGGGACGCGGCCGACGCGCTGCGGATCGACGGGCGGGCGCTGTCCCGGGAGGAGCTGCTGGGCGCGGCGTCCGCCGTCGCCGACCGGGTGGCCGGCGCCCCCGCGCTCGCCGTGCTGGCCCGGCCCACCGCCGAGACGGTGGTGGCCGTGGTCGGCGGCCTGTTGGCGGGCGTGCCCGTGGTGCCGCTGCCGCCCGACTCCGGGCCGAAGGAGCGCGAGCACATCCTGCGCGACTCGGGCGCGGCGCTGCTCGCGCACGCCGTGGGCGAGGAGGTCGACGGCGTGGCGGACGCGGCGGCGGGCCGCGGGGGCGTGGAGCTCCTGCCGGTGGACCCCGCGGAGCGGTCCACCGCCCGCCACGCCGAACCCCCCGCGGACGCCACCGGCTTCGTCCTCTACACCTCGGGCACCACCGGGGCTCCCAAGGGGGCCGTGATCCCCCGCGCGGCGATCGCCGCCGACCTGGACGCGCTCGCCGCCGCCTGGCAGTGGACCGCCGACGACACGCTCGTGCACGGTCTGCCGCTGTTCCACGTGCACGGCCTGCTGCTGGGGGTGCTCGGCGCACTGCGCACCGGCAGCCGGCTCGTGCACACCGGGCGGCCCACCCCGGCCGGGTACGCCGCCGCGGGCGGCAGCCTCTACTTCGGCGTGCCGACCGTCTGGTCCCGGCTGGCGGGCGATCCGGAGGCGGCGGCCCGGCTCTCCGGGGCCCGGCTGCTGGTCTCCGGCAGCGCGCCGCTGCCGGTGCCGGTGTTCGAGAAGCTGGCGGCGCTGACCGGGCACGCCCCGATCGAGCGGTACGGGATGACCGAGTCGCTGATCACCGTCAGCACCCGGGCGGACGGCGAGCGCCGGCCCGGCAGCGTCGGCCTGCCGCTGGACGGGGTCCGCACCCGGCTGGTCGGCGAGGACGGCGCGCCCGTGCCCAGGGACGGGGAGAGCGTCGGGGAACTGCAGGTCGCCGGCCCGACGCTGTTCAGCGGCTACCTCAACCGGCTCGACGCGGACGCCGAGGCCTGGACGCCCGACGGCTGGTTCCGCACCGGCGACGTCGCCGTGATCGGGGAGGACGGCTTCCACCGGATCGTCGGCCGCGCCTCCGTCGACCTGATCAAGAGCGGCGGCTACCGGATCGGCGCCGGAGAGGTGGAGGCCGCACTGCGCGACCACCCGGCGGTCGCCGACGCGGCGGTGGTCGGCGCGCCGGACGAGGACCTCGGGCAGGCGATCGTCGCGTTCGTCATCCCGGACGGCGCCGTGACGGGTGACCAGCTGACGGCCTTCGTGGCGGAGCGGCTCTCGGCGCACAAGCGCCCCCGCCGGGTCGTGCTGGTGCCCGAACTGCCCAGGAACGCCTTGGGGAAGGTGCTGAAGAAGCAGCTGCTCGCGCAGGCCGCCGGACGCGACTGAGGGGGCGTCGGACGGCGTCCGATGACGGGTGTTCACCCTGATGCACCGTCGGTGCTCACCCGCCGTGAACCCTTCCATTGGCGCACTCCACTGCGCGCTGTGAGCGGACGCGTGCCTAACGTGACACGCAGGCAGAACTGAATCCCTGGGCGACATGCCGCGGCTTCCGGTCGCACGGCCGGAGGCCGCGGCATGTCGGACGGGGACTGCCGGTCGGTGCGTGCCTCGCCGGGACGCACCGCGTGTCCGCAGCCGTTTCCGCAGCCGCCCCCGTGGCGGCGGGTTCGCAGCAGTGAAGGAAGTCAGCAGGATGAGCTCCGTCAACACCGGCGCGCCGGGTGCCGCCGACGAACCGACCGGGCAGCGCACCGCCGCCGCCACCGCCGACCAGCGGGCCGCCGCCCGCCCCGCCCGTCCGGCCCGCGCGTCGCGGGTCCGCCGGGGGATAGGCATGGTGGCCGTGATCGCGGCCGGTGCGGGCGTGATCGGCCTCGGCACCAGCGTGAGCCCCGCGGCCGCCGAGCCGGCACCGGCGCACGCCGGCTGGGACGGCTCGCGGTACTGGTTCAAGAACAGCCAGGGGCAGTGGCGCTGGACCTCGCACTACGACGTGTACGCGGCGCGCACGGGCGGCGGCTCCTCGTCGGCGGCGAAGTCCACCGGGTCCGGCGGGATCAAGCAGGGCTGGGACGGGTCGCGGTACTGGTTCAAGAACAGCAAGGGCGAGTGGCGCTGGACCACCCACTACGACATCTACCTGGCGCGGACCGGGGGCGGGTCGGCCTCGTCCTCCTCGTCCTCGCCGAGTGCGTCGGGCTCGGTGGGGTCCTCCTCCGACGCGGTGGCGGGCGACCGGGACGTCGAGGACGCGGTGCAGTTCGCCCTCGCGCAGCTGGGCAAGCCCTTCGTGACCGCGGGCAACGGGCCGAACGGCTACGACTGCTCCGGCCTGGTGCAGCAGTCCTTCCGGCGCGGCGGCATCGACCTGCCGCGGGTGGCCAACGACCAGTACGCGGCCACCACGCCGGTCAAGGCGAGCCAGTTGCGCCGGGGCGACCTGCTCTTCTGGTCCCCCGACGGGACGGCGCGGGGCATCCAGCACGTGGCGATCTACCTGGGCGACAACCAGTACGTCGAGGCGGCCCGGCCGGGGACGACGATCCGGATCTCGGGGATCAGCAGCGGCTACTACCCGGCGTTCATGGGGCGGCCGTAGCTCCGGCGGCCCGGTGAGGGGCAGGGGTGCCCGGGCGTTCGCGGCCCGGGTGCCCCTGGCGCGTCCTGGTCCGGGTCACTCCCGGGGCGCTGCTCGGCGCTGCGGGGGTCACCGCTGCGGCGGGTGGTGGCCGGTGGGGCTGTCGTCGGTGGGTCAGAGGTCGGTGGCTCCTGGGGCGGTGGGGCCGAGATCGGCGGGGCGGGGTAGGGCACCGCGGGCGCCGAGGGCGGTGACGGCGAACGCCCCGGCGGCCACGGCCGCGGCGGCGGCTTCGGGCAGGGCCGTTCCGCGGGCGAGTCCGGCGGCGAGGGCGCCGCAGAAGACGTCGCCGGCACCCGTCGTGTCGACGACCCGGACGGCGGGTGCGGGCAGCCGGGTCAGCCGCCCGTCCGCGGCGACCAGTGCGCCGTCGGCGCCCAGGGTGAGCACGGCGCCGGCGACCCGGCCGCTCCGTGCCGCCGCGCTGCCCGTGCCGTCCGTGCTGCCCGTGCCGTCCGTGCCGCCTCGGCCGTCCCGACCGGGACGGTGGCCCGTACCGGCGAGGATCCGGGCGGCCTCCTCGACGGTCGGGGCGCCGGTGAGCTGGCGGGCCTCGACGGCGTTGGCGACGATCAGGGGCCGGCGCCCGGCGGGGCCGGTGTCGGGCAGCGCGCCGGCGGGCGCGGCGTTGTGCACCCAGCGGGTGTCGGTCCCGGCGAGCGCGGCCGCCGTCGCCCGGATGCACTCCGCGGGGACCTCGCCGCTGGTGAGGACCACGTCGAGGGGGCGCGGGCGGAGCGCGGCGAGCGCGGCGGTGACCTCGGCGGCGGTCAGGTGGGCGTTGGCGCCCGGGACGACGACGATGCTGTTCTCGCCGCCCGGGTCGACCATGACGATCGCCTCGCCGGTGGGCGCGTCGGGGTGCGTGAGCACGGCGCCCGTCTCGACCTCCGCGCCCTGCAGATCGGCCAGCGCCGCCCGGCCGTCGGCGTCCCCGCCGACCTTGGCCACCAGGTGCGTCGCGGCCCCCATCCGGGCCGCCGCGACGGCCTGGTTCGCCCCCTTGCCGCCGAACCCCCGGGTGGCGTCGGCGGCGAGGACGGTCTCGCCGGGGGCGGGCAGCACGGGGCAGCGGAGGATGCGGTCGGTGTTGACGGAGCCGATGACGACGACGCGGCCGACGGGAAGCAGCTTCATCGTCCCTCTGTACGTGCCGGGGCGTGCGCGGCGCAAGACGGCACCCCGGGCGTGCCCAGGCGGCGCGGGACGGCGGCCCGGGCGCGCGTGGCCGGCGCAGGAGGGCGCCCCGGGCGCGCGGGCGGGGCGCGCGGCGGCCGTGTGCCGTCCCTCCTGGGGCCGGACGGACTGGGGTGGCTGGGCGGATGGCCGCTCGCCCGGGCACATGCCGCCGTCAAGGGGGCGGACCGGGGCGGACACGGCGGGCGCGCGGGGGAGGCATGGGGAGCGGCGTGGCGCGGGTACCACCACGGGTGGCGCTGGTTCGGCCGACGGGGGCGCTGCCCGGTGCGAACGGCATCGGGGCAAGTCGAGGGCAGGGGACGTTGTGATCGTCTGGGTCAATGGCACATTCGGGGCGGGCAAGACGAGTGCCTGCCGAGAGCTGGTGGAACTGCTGCCCGGGAGCGTGCTCTTCGATCCCGAGCTGGTGGGCTTCGGCCTGCGGCGGATGCTCCCGGCCGACCGGCTGGCGACGGTGTCCGACTTCCAGGACCTGGCGGCGTGGCGCCGGCTCGTCCCCGAGACGGCGGCCGCGCTGCTCGGCGAGGTCGCGGGCCCGCTGGTGGTCCCGATGACCCTGCTCAGAGAGGACTACCGGGACGAGATCTTCGGTGACCTCGCCTCGAACGGCATCGCGGTGCACCATTTCGTCCTGGACCCAGAAGAAACGATCCTGCGCGACCGCATCGCCCGTCGCGACGAGTGCCCGGACGATCCGCAGGCCAGCGAGCGGGTCCGCACCTGGTGCCTGGAGCACGTGGCCCGGTACCGGGCCGCCCGGCGCTGGCTGGTCGAGGACGCCCGGATGCTCGACACCAGCGAACTCACCCCGCGCGAGACCGCGCACCGGATCGCCGAGCTGGTCCGGGTCGGTGCCGCGCGCTGCCCGATCGTCCAGACCCCGGACCCGACCGGGGACACCGTGGCCTCCGCCGTGCTGCTCTTCGACGAGCAGGACCGCGTCCTCCTGGTCGACCCGGTCTACAAGCCCGACTGGGACTTCCCCGGAGGCGTGGTCGAACGCGGCGAGGCCCCCACCGACGCCGCCCTGCGCGAGACCGCGGAGGAGCTCGGTCTGCGGCTGGACCCGTCCGTCCTGCGCCTGCTCGCCGTCGACTGGGAGCCGCGCACCGGACCGCGCCGCGGCGGTCTGCGCCTGATGTACGACGGCGGCCAGCTCGACTCCGCCGCCCGCCAGAGCCTGCTGCTCCAGCCGGAGGAGCTGCGCGGCTGGCGCTTCGTCACCCTGGCCGAGGCCGCCGACCTGCTGCCCCCGAGCCGCTGCCGCCGCCTCGCCGCCGCCCTGGACGCCCGCCGCAGCGGTGAGCTGCGCTACCTGGAGGCCGGCCGCCGGGTGGCCCTCGGCCTGACCAGCACGGCGGACGCGGCGTAGCGCGGGCCCGACGGTCCACGCCGGGCCGGGACCTGTGTTCACACCCGCGTCCGCGGGGCGACGCCGGACGGCCCGGGGGCCGTCGGACGCGGCGTGGTGGCCCACGACCGGGGGCGTTGGCCGGCGGCCGGGCGCGGGCGGGAGGATGGGGGCATGCCGTTCACACTGAGCCACCCCGCCGCCGTCCTGCCCCTGCTGCGCGCCGCCGGGCAGCGCGGGCCGCTGGTGGCCTCGGCCCTGGTCGCCGGGTCGATGGCGCCCGACGTGCCGTTCTTCGCCGAGTCGCTGCTTCCCGGGGTGTACCGGCACGGCGGTCTGACGCACAGCTGGTGGGCCGTGCCCACGCTGGACGTGGCGATCGCCGGGGTGCTGGTGGCCGGCTGGCACGGGCTGCTGCGCGCCCCGCTGGTCGCTCTGCTCCCCGACCGGTGGGCGCGCGCGGCCGAGGCGCTGACGGTGCGGCGGCCCGGCGCTGACGGGGCGGGCGCGGCCTGGTTCGCCGCGTCGGCGGCGATCGGCGCCGCCACCCACGTCGGCTGGGACGCCTTCACCCACGAGGGCCGACTGGGCGTGCGGCTGTTGCCGGAGCTGAACCGCCAGGTGGCCGGTGTCCCGCTCTACTCCGCGCTGCAGTACGGCAGTTCGGCCCTCGCGCTGGCCGCGATGGCCGGCTGGGCGGCGCGTGCGGTGCGGGCGGTCGAGCCGGTGCGCCCGGCCGTCGCGCTCGCGCCCCGGACCCGCCGGACCGCCGTCGCGGCGCTCGGCGCGGCGACGGCGGTCGGGGTGCTGCACCGGCTCGCCCCGCTGCGGCGCAACCTCGTCCCGGAGGTCTGCTTCGGTGCCGGCGCCGGGCTCGCCGTGGGCGCGCTCGGCTACGCGGCGGTGACCGCCGCCGCCCGCCGGCTCAGCGGCGGGCGGCCGGGCGGGCCCGGTGGCCGGGGCGGCGGCCCCGGCTCCCGCAGCGGCGCGCGTCAGACGGAGCGCAGCTCGGCGTAACGGCGCAGGAACAGGGCCTCGGTGAGGGCCATCCGCTCCAGCTCCAGCGGGTCGACGCTCTCGTTGACCGCGTGGATCTGGGTGGTCGGCTCCTCCACGCCGATGAGCACGATCTCGGCCTGCGGGTACAGCGAGCGCAGCGTGTTGCAGAGCGGGATCGAGCCGCCCTCGCCGGAGGCGACCATCGCGGTGCCGAAGGCCTCCGCCATCGCCTCGCCCATCGCCTCGTACGCGGGGCCGGTGGTGTCCGCGGTGAACGGGGAGCCGTTGCCCTGGCGCTCGATGGTCACCCGGGCACCCAGCGGCACCTGCGCCTCCAGGTGGGCGACCAGCGCCTCCTGGGCGGCGTCGGCGTCGCTGCCCGGGGCGACGCGCAGGCTGACCAGCGCCTTGGCGGCCGCCTGCACCGAGGAGGTGGCGCCGATCACCGGCGGGGCGTCGATGCCGAGGACGGTGACGGACGGCCGCGCCCAGAGGCGGTCGGCGATCGTGCCCGTGCCGGTCAGGGCGACCCCGTCGAGGACCCTGGCGTCCGAGCGGAACTGCTCCTCCGCGTACTGGACGCCGGTCCAGGTCTGGTCGGTGGTCAGGCCGGCCACCGCGACGTCGCCGTGCTCGTCGTGCAGCGAGGCGAGCATCCGCACCAGCACCTGCAGTGCGTCCGGGGCGGCGCCGCCGAAGGCTCCGGAGTGCAGGTTGCCGGCCAGCGTGCTGACGGCGACCTCGACGACGGTCATGCCGCGCAGCGAGGCGGTCACGGTGGGCAGGCCGGGGGCGAAGTTGCCGGTGTCGCCGATGATGATGGCGTCGGCGGCGAGCAGCTCGGGGTGGGCCTCGGCGTAGCGCTCCAGACCGCCGGTGCCCTGCTCCTCCGAACCCTCGACGATGACCTTCAGGCCGACCGGGTAGCCGTCGCCGTACACCCGGCGCAGCGCCCGCAGGGCGGTCAGGTGCATCAGGATGTTGCCCTTGCAGTCCGCGGCGCCGCGCCCGTACCAGCGGCCGTCCCGCTCGGTCAGCTCGAACGCGGGGCTGAGCCAGGCGTCCTCGTCGAGCGGCGGCTGGACGTCGTAGTGCGAGTAGAGCAGGACGGTCGGCGCGCCCTCGGGGCCGGGCAGCTCGCCGTAGACGGACTGGGTGCCGTCCGGGGTGTCCAGCAGCCGGATGCCGGTCAGGCCCTCGGCGGCGAAGGCGTCGGCGACCCAGCGGGCGGCCTTCTCGCACTCCTCGACGGGGAACTGGCGCGGGTCGGCGACCGAGGGGAACGCGACCAGTTCGGCGAGGTCGGTGCGGGCACGGTCCATCAGGGACCGGACGGCGTCGACCAGGGGCTGTGACATTCGGGGACTCCGTGGGGGCGGCTCCGGCCGCGGGGTGCCGCGGACGGAGGGGAGTGGTTGGGGTACCGCCGATCATAGGCGGAGTCGGGCGGGGCGGTCTGGTGGACGGGCTCGGCGGGGTGGCCCGGCGCGCGGGCCGGTCCGCCGGTTCCGCGGGGCCCCGGAGGCGTGCTGCGCGGCCCGGCCCGGAGTTCGGGGCGGCGCGGCCACCGGCGGGCCCGGCGGACGCATAGGATTGCTCGTCGTGACTGACTCCGGAAGCTCCGATTCCCGTAGCCCGCTCGACACCGGGTCCTCGCCGCTCGACGCCGAGGTGTCCGGGCAGCCGTCAGGTCAGCCCTCGGGCGAGGCGTCAGGACCGGCGCCCCAGGCGGCGCCCGATGCGGCCGGTGCGGCCGACCGGACGAGAGCCGGGGGGAGAGCCGACGCGGCGCCTGACGCGAAGCCCGCCGTGCCGTCCGAGGAGAGGCCCGACGCGACGCCCGCCGGTGAGCCCGCCGTGACGGCCGAGCCGCGCGACGGGCGGCCGCAGTCCGACGCCCTGGAGGGCGTCTGGGACGTCGTGGTGGTCGGTGCCGGGCCGGCCGGGGCCTCGGCCGCGCACGCCGCCGCCGTCCAGGGCCGCCGGGTGCTGCTCCTCGACAAGGCCGAGCACCCCCGCTACAAGACCTGTGGCGGTGGCATCATCGGCCCGTCCCGGGACAGCCTGCCGCCGGACTTCCGGCTGCCCCTGCAGGACCGGGTGCACGCCGTCACCTTCGCGTACCAGGGCCGGTTCACCCGGACGCGTCGTTCCCAGCGGATGCTCTTCGGCCTGGTGAACCGGGACGAGTTCGACCTGCGCCTGGTGCAGGCGGCCAAGCAGGCCGGGGCGGTGCTGGTCACCGGAGTGACCGTCACCGGTGTCGAGCAGCGGGGCGGAGAGCACCGGACGGCGCTGGTGACGGCCGCCGACGGGCGGAGCTTCGAGGCGCGCGCCGTGGTCGGCGCGGACGGCAGCGCGAGCCGGATCGCCCGGCACGTCGGCGTCACCTTCGACCAGATCGACCTCGGCCTGGAGGCGGAGATCCCGGTGCCGCCGCAGGTCGCCGCGGACTGGTCCGGCCGGATCCACCTCGACTGGGGCCCGCTGCCCGGCAGTTACGGCTGGGTGTTCCCCAAGACGGAGTCGAGCAGTCTGACCGTCGGCGTCATCTCGGCGCGCGGTGACGGCGAGCGGACCAAGCAGTACCTCGCCGACTACATCCGGCGGCTGGGGCTGTCCGGCTTCACCCCGACCGTCGAGTCCGGCCACCTGACCCGCTGCCGGGCCGAGGACTCGCCGCTCTCCCGCGGCCGGGTGCTGGTCGCGGGCGACGCGGCCGGCCTGCTGGAGCCGTGGACCCGCGAGGGCATCTCGTACGCGCTGCGCTCGGGCCGGCTGGCCGGCGAGTGGGCGGTGAAGGTCGCCGAGGCGGGCAACGCCGCGTCGGTGCGGCGCGAGGCGCTGAACTACGCGTTCGCCGTCAAGGCCGGGCTGGGCGTGGAGATGCGGGCCGGCAAGCAGCTGCTGGCGGCGTTCGAGCGGCGGCCGTACCTGTTCCACGCGGCGGTCTGCCTGGTGCCGCCGGCCTGGCGGGCCTTCGCCCGGACCACCCAGGGGCACACCACCTTCGCCCAGGTGCTGCGGCAGTACCGCGCCGCGCGGAAGCTGTCGGCGCTGGCCTCGCGGTAGCGGCGGACCCGGGGCCGGTGCCCCTCCCCGCGGGGAGGGGCACCGGCCTCTCGGGTGGCACGGGCCCTTCGGTGGCACGGGCCCTTCGGTGTCACCGGCCTTTCGGACCGGGCTACTTGAGACCGGCGTCGAGGGCGCCGATGAGCGTGCCGGACGGGGTGTCGCCGGACATCTCCCAGATCATTCCGCCGAGCAGGTTCTTCGACTTGAGGTAGGCCGCCTTCTGGCCGATCGACCAGGCGTCGTCGAAGCTCCACCACTGCCCGCCGGCTCCCGTGTAGCCGTACGTCGAGACCGACTTGGGATCGTGGTAGACGGTGAGCCCGGGCACTCCGGTGAGCAGGTTCTGGTAGCCGCGGGTACCGGCCTCCTCCGCGAACTGGCCGGGGGCGGCACCGTTCGCGGACTGCCAGACGCCCTTGGCGCCGCCGTCCGCCACGCCCTGCCAGCCGCGCCCGTAGAACGGGAAGCCGATGGTGAGCTTGCGCGGGTTGACCCCGGCGTCCAGGTACGTCCGGACCGCCGCGTCCACGCTGAAGTGGGTGGTGTACGGGTCGTTCGGGTCGGTGTAGAGGTTGGCCTGGTGGCCGGTGCGGCCGGGTTCCCAGGAGTTGTCGCTGCCGGAGCCGTGGAAGTCGTACCCCTGGACGTTGGCGATGTCCAGCGAGCCGAAGATCTTCGTCAGGTCCCATCCCGCGGCGACCTTCGCCGGGTCGGCCGGGGTGAAGGCGGTGAGCAGCTTGTGCGAGCCGCCCAGCGCGTCCAGCTGCTTGCGGAACTCGGCCAGCAGCAGGGTCAGGTTGCCCTTGTCGGCGGCGCTCCAGTGGTTGCCGGCGTGGCCGTCGCCGGAGCCGGGCCACTCCCAGTCGAGGTCGATGCCGTCGAAGATCCCGGCCGCGACGCCGTCGCCGCCGGCGCCGTTGTAGACCGGCAGGTTGCCCTTGATCCAGGTGTCGACGCAGGACTTGACGAACTTCTGGCGGGAGGCGTCGGTGGCGGCGGCGTCCGAGAAGTACTTGGAGTACGTCCAGCCGCCGAGCGAGACGACCACCTTGAGGTTCGGGTACTTGGCCTTGAGCTTCTTCAACTGGTTGAGGTTGCCGCGGAGTTTGCCCCAGCCGTCGTCGGCCACGCCGTCCACCGACTGGGCGGCGCTCATCGGGCGGGCGTAGTCGGCGTCGGCGTCACCGGCGCCGGTGCCCTGGTCCGGGTCCTGCGGGTTGGCGGTGGTGCCCTTGGTGACGCCCGCCAGGCAGGTCAGGTTGACCGGATCGATGTTCTCGAAGGCGTAGTTGACGACGTCCAGCTTGGCCGCGCTGCCCGAGGTGTCGAGGTTCTTGACGAAGTACTGGCGGCCGTAGATGCCCCACTGCACGAAGTAGCCGACCCTGGCGTACTTTCCCGCGCCGACCAGGTCCGAGGTGGTCACGGTGAGCGGTGCGGAGGCCGGCGAGGCGTTGTCGGCGGGGTCGCGGGCCTTGACGGTGAACGTGTAGGCGGTGGACGGCGAGAGGCTGCCGACGGTCGCGGTCAGCGTGCCGCCGCCGACCGTCGCCACCGGCGTGCCGCCCTGGTAGACGTCGTACGCGGCGACCCGGACGTTGTCGGTCGCGGCGTTCCAGGCGAGCGTGACGTCCGTCGAACCGACCGCCGTGGAGCGCAGGGCGGTCGGCGCCGTGGGCGGGGTCGGATCGCTCGACGGGTCGAAGGTCGCGGCGGTGACGGCGGTGCTGAGCGGGCCGGTGTTGCCGCGGGCGTCCTTGGCGCGGACGGTCAGGGTGTAGCTGGTGGCCGGGGTGAGGCCGGTGAGCAGGGCGCTCGTGGTCGTGCTCGAACCGAGCACGGTGGTGCCGCTCAGCACGTCGTAGGAGGCGACCGGGAAGTCCCCGCCGGTGGCGGCCGCCCAGGACAGGGCGAGCGTGTGCGCGGTGCTGGAGGTGACCGCCGGTGCGCCGGGGGCGGACGGCGGGACGTCGGCGCTGCCGTCGCACTTGTCGCCGTTGACGCGGCAGTTGGCCGGCGCGGCGACGGGCCCGGTGCCGACGAACCAGAAGCTGTACGGCTCGGTGGTGCCGTGGGCGTTGACGGTGGCGTTGTAGAAGGCGTTGGTCGCGGTGACGTGCCGGCCGTTGACGGTGGCGGTGCCGTTGTAGCTGTTGCCGATGGAGACTCCGGCCGGCAGGTCGAACTCCAGGGTCCAGCCGGTGACGGCGGTGGCGTTGTCGTTGTGGACGATGTAGGTGCCCTGCCACCAGGAGCCGTTGTCGGCGGTGGTGAAGGTGGCGGTGAGCTTTCCGGCGGCGTGCGCCGGGGCGGCCAGCGCGGTGATCGCGGCGACCGGGAGGAGCAGGGCGGAGAGCAGTGCCAGCAGTCTGCTGCGCACGCGCGGGCGCCCGGCCCGGGATCGAGCGGACATGGTTCTCCCTGTGACTGTGGGGGTTGGACAGGGTGACGCAGAACCGCGGGTGTGGTGCGTGTGCGATGGGTGCCCGCGCCGTGGGGTGACGCGGCATGGGGCACTGTAGGAGGACTGGACCAATGCGTCAACAGGTCTGTACCACTGGTGAGTTGGGGTGCAGGGTGGCGGGCCGGGTCACCGGTTCGCCCCCGTCAGCTCGTCCCCGAGCGCGCTGCGCCGGTACAGCACCGAGCGGCCGTGGCGTGCCCGGGTGACCAGCCCGGTGGCGGCCAGGACGGACAGGTGCTGGCTGACCGCACCCGGGGTGACCCCGAGCCGGTAGGCGAGGTCGGTGGTGGAGGCGGGCTCGGCGAGCAGGGTCAGCAGCCGGGCCTTCGGCGCGCCGATCAGCGCCTCCAGGGCCTGCGGCGGGACCGGGGCGCCGGCGCCGTCCATGCCCGCCTGCCCCCGGGCCGGGTAGCTGATCTGCGGCGCACGGTCGTTGCTGATCATGGTGATGGCGCCGCGGGCGAAGAAGGTCGGGATGAGCACGAGGCCGCGCCCGTCCACTGCCGTCTCGCCGTCCCAGTCCGTCCAGCGACGGTTGATCGACAGGACGCCGTCCTCCCAGTGCAGCCGGTGGTCCAGGTCGGCGAAGAGCGCCGCCGCGCCGTACTGCGAGAGCAGCCGGGCCCGGTAGACGAGGTCGGCGTCCAGGACGCTACGGGCCTGCGGCCACCAGTGCGGGGCCAGGCAGACCTCCCAGTACTCCTCCAGTGCGTCGGCGATCCGCGCCAGCAGCCGGGCCGGGTCGGCCAGTCCGGCGGCCAGCCGGGCGGGCAGGGGGCGTCCGTGCGGCAGGAAGGTCTGTTCGAGTTCGGTGCGCAGCTGCTCCGGCGGCAGCCCGCGGACGGCCGCCAGCTCGGTGCGGAAGTCGGCGGCGGGGGCCTCCGGGCGGGGCGTCAGGAAGTCCGGGATCCAGCGGTTCCCGCCGACGAGGGAGAGCAGCAGCGCGGAGTCCAGCCGCTCGAAGACGGGCCGGAGGCGTTCGAAGGCCCGGCTCTGCAGGGGGTAGACGCCGGGGTGGGTCCACATCCGCAGGCTGAGGGAGGCCTCCTGGATCGGGGACACCGCGAACCAGGTGGTGGCGAGGTCGGCCAGGCCGAGCCGGAAACGGTGCACGGGAGCTTTCCTGCGGCGCTCGACGACGAGGATTCAGCCAGAGCCTAAAGGATTGTCCGCAGCGCCCCGGTAGGCGGTGTGATCAGGGCATGACCTCCTCACCTGCGGAGACTTCCGCACCTCCGCTCGCCATGCCTGGAAACGCGGGAGACCCGGACGCCGGGAACGGCCTGCCGGGGGCCGTCCGGCGGCGCCTGCACCCCGACCCGATGGTCCGTCGGCTGGCCGGGGCCACGTTGGTCAACACCGTCGGCAACGGACTCTCGCTGTCCGTCGCGGTGCTCTTCTTCACCCGGGTGCTCGGTCTGAGCGCCGCCCAGCTCGGGCTCGGGATGACCGCCGCGGGACTGTGCGGGGTGGCGGCCAGCGTGCCGGCCGGGCGGGCGGCCGACCGGTGGGGCGCCCGGCCGGTGCTGGTGGTGCTGGTGGTGGCGGAGGCGGTCGGCACCGCCGGGTACGCGCTGGTGCACAGCTACCCGGCCTTCGTCGCGCTGGCCTGCGGGGTCGCGGCCGTCGACCGCGGGTCCGCCGCGGTGCGCAACGCCCTGTACGCCGAGGTGCTGCCGCCCGAGCGCCGGGTCGCGGGCCGGGCCTACCTGCGGGTGGTGACCAACATCGGCATCTGCCTGGGCACGGCCGTCGGCGCGGTCGCGCTCCAGGTGGACACCCGGCCCGTCTACCTGGCGGCGATCCTCGCCGACGCCGCCTCCTTCGCGGTCGTCGCCGTGCTGTTCCACCGCCTGCCCGCCCACGAGCGCCCGGCGCCGACCGCACCGCAGGCCGGTGGCGGGGAGCCGGACGGGCGGCGGGCGCGGCGGCGCAACCCGGCGCTGCGGGACGGCCCCTTTCTGGTGGTCACGGTGCTGAACTCGGTGCTCTGCCTGCAGTTCGCCGTCCTCGAGGTCGGCGTGCCGCTGTGGATCGTCCAGGACACCGAGGCGCCGCGCATCACCGTCGCGGGCACCCTGATCGTCAACACCCTGCTGGTGGTCGCCCTGCAGGTGCGGGCCACCCGGGGGACGGAGGACCGGGCGACGGCGGCCCGGCTCTGCGGCCGGGCGGGACTGCTGCTCGCCGCCTCCTGCCTGGTGATCGCGCTGGCGCACGGCCTGCCCGCGGTCGTCGCGGCCCTGGTGGTGCTCGGCGGAGTGGCGCTGCAGTCGCTCGGCGAGGTCCTCGGCCAGGCGGGCGGCTGGGCGCTCAGCTACGACCTCGCGGGGGAGCGCGACCACGGCGCCTACCAGGGCGTCTACAACGCCGGGACGGCGGCCGCGATGATGGCGGGCCCGGCGCTGGTCACCACGGCGGTGATCGGGTTCGGCCCGGTCGGCTGGGCGGTCCTGGGCGGGGTGCTGGCGGCGGCGGGCCTGGCGATGGGCCCCGCCGTCCGGTGGGCCGGGCGGCGGGGCGGGTCCGTCCTGCCGGTGTGACGGCGGCGTGACGGACGGCGTGACGGCTGCTGTGGCGGCTGCTGTGACGGCGCGGCGGATGTGGGCCCGAGCCGCGGCGCCGGGGCCCGAGCAGTGCGGGGCCCGGGGGAGCCGGCCGACGGGGGTGGTCGGCTACTCCGGGACGACCGCCATGGCCTCGATCTCGATCAGCACCTCGGGCAGGAACAGCGCCGAGACCTGCATCGCGGAGGAGGCCGGCGGGAGCACGGCGCCGAGGTACTCGTCACGGGCCTCGCGGATGGCGGCGAGGTGGCCGATATCGGTCATGAAGTAGGTGAACTTGACGACGTCGGAGAAGTCGGCCCCGGCGGCGGCCAGGCAGCGGCGCAGGTTCTCGAAGATCTGGCGCGCCTGCGCCTTGGGGTCGCCGGCGCCGACCAGGTTCCGGTGCTCGTCGAAGGCCACCTGGCCGGAGACCAGGACCAGCCGGCCGGTTCCGGTGACGACCTGGGTGTAGCCCGTCCCGGGGGCGACTCCGGGCGGCTCGACGATGTGGGTGAGATGCGAGGTGGTCATGGCGACCATCCTGTCCGAGCGGGTGACCGGGCCGCACCCGGGTTTCGCGGTCCTGCGCTCGGTCCTCGGCGCGGTCCCCAGCCCTAGCGGACGACCTCGGGCAGCTCGCGCAGGAACGGCCGGTCGGAGCCGGGGAGTCGTGCGGCCGGGCCGCCGGCACGGAGCACCACGTCGAGGACGCCCTCCGGGTCGGCGGCGTAACCCCCGCTGGCCCACGCCGCGTTGGCCTCGACCACGGCCCAGCGGCCGTCGTCCGTGAGCCCGACGTCCACCACCACGGCGCTCGGCAGCGCGGCGCCCGGCCCGGACGCCGCCAGGACCTCGGCGGTGAAGGCGAGGGCGTCGGCCGCCTCGGCGGCGTCCACCTCGGCATCGGCCGCCCCGCTGCCGGCCGCCCAGCTGCCGTTCGCCCCGCTGTCGTTCGTCGTGCCGAGCGGTGCGACGGACAGGTCGCCGTCCACCGCGTAGCGCGAGGCGGCTCGTACCGTGCCGTCCAGGACGAACAGCCGGTACTCGCTGCGGAACCGCACCACCTCGCTGACCAGGACCGGAGTGTCCCCGTCCAGCAGCTCGGGGCCCGGCAGCGCGCCGCCGTCCGGGTAGACCCGGGCGGCGAACAGCTTGTCCGCGGGCGGCTTGACGAATGCCCGGCGGCGCAGGCGCCGCGCCTCGGCCAGGGTGGTGCAGGCCACCTGCCGGCCGGTCAGGGCGTGCGGCAGACGGGCCAGCCAGTCCGCCGACGGCTCCAGGAGCGCCAGGTCGAGCTCGCGCCCGACCGCGTCCGCGAACAGCGGCCCGCCGTACACGTGCACGGCCGAGCCGAGCAGCTCCGGCGGCGCCTGCCAGGCCTGCGCGACGGCCGCGCGCAGGCCGCGGCGGCCGGCGGCGGTGCGCAGCTGGAGCCCCGTCTCGTTGATGCGCGGGGCGAGCAGGAGCACGGTGTCGGTGGTCATGGCGGCGATGCTGCCGTGCGCGTGGTGGTCGCCACCACCGGTTTTCCGCCGGGATCCGGCGCAGGGTGGCTCTGGCCGAGGGGCGGGTGGGCGTGCCAGAGTCGTCCGGGCGTCGCCCGGGCACCCCGGGCGGCGCGGCAGTCCGACCCACCCTCAGCCGGAAGGCAGGCCCCGCCGATGACCAGCGCAGAGCCCCTCGTCCGCGTCACCACCGCCGACGCCGTCACCACGATCACCCTCGACTCGCCGCACAACCGCAACGCGCTCTCCACCCGCCTGATGGCCGGACTGCGCGCCGGACTGGCGGCCGCCGCGGCCGACCCGGAGGTCCGGGCCGTGGTGCTCGGCCACACCGGCAAGGTGTTCTGCGCGGGCGCGGACCTGTCCGAGGCGACCGGGGCGGACCCGACGGTCGGCCCGAGGGGCCTGGTCGAGCTGCAGCGGGCGATCGTCGACTGCACCAAGCCGGTGATCGCCGTCATCGACGGCCACGTCCGGGCGGGCGGTCTGGGCCTGGTCGGTGCGGCGGACCTCGCCGTCGCCGGCCCGACCGCGACCTTCGCGTTCACCGAGGTCCGGCTCGGCCTCGCGCCCGCCGTGATCTCGCTGCCGCTGCGCCCCAAGCTGGACCCGCGTGCCGCCTCCCGCTACTACCTCACCGGCGAGGTCTTCGACGCCGCCGAGGCCGCCCGGATCGGCCTGATCACCCGCGCCACCGAGTCCGCCGAGGACACCGGGGTCGCGCTGAAGGGCCTGCTGGACGCGCTGCGCCAGGGCTCCCCGCAGGGGCTGGCGGAGTCGAAGCGGCTGGCCAACGCCGAGGTGGTGCGTTCCTTCGAGCGGGACGCGGACGAACTGGTGGAGCTGTCGGCTCGGCTGTTCGGCTCGGAGGAGGCGCAGGAGGGGATGCGGGCGTTCCTGGAGAAGCGGCCCGCGCGCTGGGTTCGCTGACGGGCGGGGCGGACGGCCTCCGGGCCGGGGGTCGGCCCCCGGCCCGGGGAGCCGTCAGCTCCAGCCGATGGCCGCCGCGTCCCGCCACAGGCCGAGCAGCGTCTCGTCGCCGGAGAGCTCGACCTTCGCCACGGGCCCGGTCTCGGCCCAGGATCCGGCCCCGGTCACGGCCCCGGCCCCGGTCACGGCTCCGGTTCGGGCGGGACCGACCGGCAGCCGGTTCCACAGCAACAGGTACAGGTCGCGGGCGGGGCCGCTCAGGGTCAGGTCGGCCGGTTCGGGGGCGTCGCCCAGGGTGACGCCGAGCGGCTCCCGGGTGATCGTCAGGTGCCAGGAGCCGGGGCCGTCGGTCGCCCGGACCCGGATGGTGCGCGGCTGGTCGCTGCGCAGCCTGCTCCCGCTGCGGGCCATGAAGCCGCGGAGCAGTTCGTCGATGCCGTCGAGGGCGAAGGCGGCGTCCACCCGGGGCCCCTCGACGCCGGCCGCCGCGTCGGCGTCGAAGCGGTGGACGGCGGTCTCGTGGGCCTGGCGCCGGGCCCAGAACGCCAGCGGGCTGGGGGCCGGCAGGAAGG
The DNA here is from genome assembly GCF_042873275.1 of Kitasatospora sp. NPDC004745. Lineage (NCBI taxonomy): Bacteria > Bacillati > Actinomycetota > Actinomycetes > Kitasatosporales > Streptomycetaceae > Kitasatospora > Kitasatospora sp. NPDC004745. The sequence continues at coordinate 23,297 of NZ_JBIALK010000035.1, forward strand.
CCCAGCAGTCGAGGTCGGCCGGGGCCCGGGTGAGTGCGTCGACCAGCGCGGCGTGGCCCTCGCGGAACCAGTCGACCAGGTCGGCGTCGGACGGTGCCGGGCCGGTGGCGGCCCGTTCGCCCGCCTCGTCCAGCGGGGCGCGCAGGCCGCGGGACGGGTAGGCGGCGGCCCAGCGGTGGACGTGGCCGACGTGTCGCACCAGGTCGCCGAGGCGCCAGTCCGGGCAGGTGGGGACGGGCGCGGACGGGTCGGTCCGGGCGGCGGCGTCGGCGAGCAGGGTGCCCTCGCGGTGCAGCACGGACACGTGTTCGATGATCTCCATGGGGGGAGTGTTCCACCGGAGCCCGCCGTGGGCCGCGGATTTCGGACAGACCGTCGGCGCGGGTCGGCCCGGTCGGGTGCGCCGCAGGTCACGGTGGGCGCGGGGGCGGTGTGATGTTGGCCGCCCGGAGTCGGGGCGCACCCTACGGGCCGGTAACGTGATCGCATGCCGATAACCCGTTCGCTCCTCTCCGCCGTCCGGTCCGGCGGCCGCCGTGCCGCCGGCCGACTCGTCCACCGGGGCTGGCGCTGGGTGCAGCGGACCGGTGCGGTCACCAACCGGAGCCCCGGCCCGTACCGCTTCGGCGAGTTGGGGGACGGCACGACGCTGGCGTTCCCGCTCGGTGCGGTGTTCAACGAGCAGTGGATCACCATCGGCCCGTTCTCGATCATCGGCGAGCGGGTCACCATCAGCGCGGGCTTCCTGCCGGGCCTGGACCTCGGGCCCGAGCCGATCGTCCGGATCGGCGGCGGCTGCGTGATCGGCCGGGACAGCCACATCGTCGGCCACCAGTCGATCGTCCTCGGCGACGACGTCTGGACCGGTCCCGGTGTCTACATCTCCGACCAGGCGCACGAGTACCGGGCCACCGACCTGCCGATCGGCAAGCAGTGGCCGCGCAACGAGCCGGTGGAGATCGGCGCCGGGAGCTGGATCGGCACCGGCGCGGTGATCCTGCCGGGCGCCCGGATCGGCCGCAACGTGGTGGTCGCCGCGGGCGCCGTGGTGCGCGGTGACGTCCCCGACCACAGCGTGGTGGCCGGGGCCCCGGCCAAGGTGGTCCGGCGCTGGACCGCGGAGGACGGCTGGCAGCCGCCGCTGCGCCACGACGCGCCCCAGCCGGTGCCGGACGGCGTGACCGCCGAGCAGCTGCGCGCGCTGGTGGGCTGGGACCTGCGGCTGCCGGGGGAGCAGCCGTAGGGCCGGTGGTCCGGCCCGCCCGCTGTGCCCGGCCCGCGCGCCGTCTCCTGCGCGCCTGCTGTGTCCGGCCCGCCCGCTGGGCCCGGGTGGGTGTGGGGCCGACTGCCGGTGCCGGGGTCCGGCCGACTGTCGGTGTCGGGAGTCCGGCCGAGGCCCGGCCCGTCGTGCCCGGGCGGGCGGCCGACTACCCCGTGTGCGCCGCCCGTTCGGCGGTCCGGGCGGCGATGGCGGCGGTGATCCGCAGGACGTCGGCCGGGCGGGCGGGGTCGAGGCCGGTGAGGGCGGCGATCCGGCGCAGCCGGTAGTCGACGGTGTTCGGGTGCAGGTGCAGGGTGGTCGCGGTGTGCCGGCGGTTGAGCCCGCCCGCCAGGTGGGTGCGCAGCGTGGTGAGCAACTCGCCGCCGTCGGTGAGCGGTTCGAGCAGGGCGGCGAGCCGGGCGCGCGCCCGGCTGGGCCGGGTGAGCTGGTACTCGAGCAGGACGTCGTCGAGCCGGTGGAGCCCGGGCGGGCGGCCGAACGCACGGGCGACGTCCAGGACTTCGTAGGCGAGGGCGGCCGCGTCGGGCACCTCGGCGGGCGCGGCGGCGGCCGCACCGGCCAGAACGGGTGCGCCCGCGGCCCGGGCCGCGGCGGCGACGGTGGCGGCGAGGTGCGGCCAGGGCCCGGCTTCGGGGGCCGGGCCGTCGTCGGTCGCTCTCCCGGCCGTCGGTGGGGCCTGGTCCGGGCCGATCGGGACGAGGACCAGGCCGCCCGAGGAGGTGAGCGCGGACAGCGCCGACTGCCGGGTGTGGTGGCCGAGTTCGGCCGTGAGCCGGCGGAGTTTGCGGCGGGCGGCGACGGCCGGTTCGACGCCGGGGGTGTGCTCGTCGGGGTGGTCGGAGACGGAGAGGCAGAGGACGGCGTAGCGCGGTGGGAGGCGCAGTCCGGCCCGGGCGGCGGCCTCTTCGGCGGGGCTGCCGGCGAGCAGCGCCGTGAGCAGGGCCTGTCGGGCCGCGCCGCGCGGGTCGCCGGCCGGCCGGTGTTCGTCGAGGTAGCCGGCGCCGGCCGCGGTGGTGGCCTGGCGGAGCTGGTCCAGCAGCAGCCGGTTGAGGACGAGCAGGTCGGCGGCGTCGTCGGCGCGCGCGTGCCGGGTGGCGAACTCCCAGCAGACCTCCAGCCCGAGGTGGTGGGCGAGCAGGACGGCGTCCAGCGGCAGGCCCTCCTCGGCGCGCCGGGTGGCGGCCTCCCGCACGGCGGTGAACTCCTCGTCGGGGGCGGGTAGTCCGGTGCGGACGGCGTGGGCGAGGGCGCGGATCCGGCGCTCGGTGTCGCGGGTGAGTTCGCCGGTGAGCTGCTCCCGGGGCAGGCGGCGGTAGACGGGCACCCGGTCCAGCAGGGCGGCGACCACGGCCACGGCCAACTCGCGTACTCCGCCGAGGAGTCGCTGGTCGGCCGGGCGGCCGCCGATCACCGGCACGCGCCAGCCGGGGGCCTGGCCGCCCGTCCGCCCCGTGGTCCCTGGGGCGGGCGAGGCTGCCGCCGACGTTGCGGCTGCGGGTTCGGCCGCGGCTGCGGTTTCGGTCACGGTCTCGCCCGGGTGCGCGGTGCCGGCTGCGGAAACGGAAACGGAAACGGAAGCGGACGGGCCGGCGGGCGCGCGTCCGGATGTGCGGGCGGCGGCGCGGTCAGGTGCGCGGTGGGGCGCGCAATCGGGTGCATTGTGACTGGTCACAGAGAACACCGTCCAGATCTGGGGAACGCCCAAGGGCCGGGCCGGAGGGGCGACCGCATGATGGAGCCACTCGGGTTACCTGTTGGTAACAAACTTCCGCCGTGGAGGCAACAGTTGAGAACCCCACTTCTCCGCTTCTCCGCAACTCCCCTGCGCCGTAGGCTCGGCGGGGCCTTCGGCACGAGCCTGCTGGCGGGCGCGCTGCTGGTCGGCGCGTCGACGGCTCCGGCGATCGCGGCTCCGGCCGCCGTGGCGTCCCCCGGCGCCGCCGCGTCGGCCGCCGAACTGCCGCCGGACGGCGACTCGGTGGCCTCCCCGCCCGGTGCCAACGACTGGAACTGCCGGCCGAGCGCGGCCCACCCCGACCCGGTGGTCCTCGTGCACGGCACCTTCGCCAACCGCTACGAGAACTGGCTCGCGCTCTCCCCGCTGCTCAAGGGCCTCGGGTACTGCGTGTTCGCCCTCGACTACGGGACCGTCCCCGGTGTCACCTCCTCCGGCAGCGGTCTGCTGCTGCCGATCGGCGGCCTCGGCCCGGTGCCCGACTCGGCGGCCCAACTCGGCCGGTTCGTCGACCTGGTGCTGAAGGCGACGGGAGCGGGCAAGGTCGACATCGTCGGCCACTCGCAGGGCGGCATGCTGCCGAACTACTACCTGAAGTTCCTCGGCGGCGCCGCCAAGGTCGGGCGGATGGTCGGCCTGGCGCCGTCCAACCACGGCACCACGCTCGACGGGATCACCAAGCTCGCCCCGTACTTCCCGGGCGTCGCGGACCTGATCTACACCGTCTGCCAGTCCTGCCGCGACCAGGCGGTCGGCTCCGACTTCAACCGCGTGATGGCCTCCCGCCCGGACACCGTGCCCGGCGTGCGCTACACGGTCGTCTCGACCGTCTACGACGAGGTCGTCACCCCGTGGCGCACCCAGTTCCTGAACGGCCCGGCCGTGGACAACGAGGTGCTGCAGGACCACTGCCCGGTCACGCTGGCCGAGCACGTGGCGATCGCGTTCTCGCCGACGGCGCTGCACCTGGTGACCAACGCCCTCGACCCGGCGCACGCCACTCCGGTGTTCTGCGGCTGAGCGCCGCCGCCCGTCGGCGGGGCCCCGGCCGGGGAGTCCGCTCCCCGGCCGGGGCCCCGCCGGTGCGCCGTGGCCGGACGGGGCACGGGCCTGCCGATCAGCCGATCAGCCGCTGCCCGGCAGGTCGGCGGATCGGCAGGTCGGCAGGTCGGTAGGTCGGCGGATCGGCGGATCGGTAGGTCGGCGGGCGGACAGGTCAGCCGGTCAGCGGGACGGCCGGAAGGAGACCACCGCCGTGACACCGCCGTGCGGGACCCGCACCTCGTAGTCGCCGGGCCCGGCGAGCAGCGCGCCGTCGAAACGGTCCAGCGCCACGTCGGCGGCACCCGTCGTCCCGTCCGCCGGCTCCGCGGCGTCGGCGGGGGCCGCGACCGCCGCCACGTCCGCGACCGCTGCGGAGCCGGCGAGGCAGACCACGAGCACGCTGTCGCCCGCCGGGACGTCCACCGCGCCCGGCGCGGTGAACAGGTCGACGCCGGCGCCGACCCGGCCGCGTCGGGTCATCACGTTGAAGTCGACCACCGGGCCGCCCAGGAGCCGGCAGTCCGTCTCGGCCTCACCCGGGAAGGCGAACGGGCGGAACGGCGCGTCGACGGCGTGCTCGGTGCCGTCGACGGTCAGCACCATGCCGGGGCCCTCGACCAGGGTGATCACTCGGTCGACGCCGGGGAACGGCGAGAAGGGCCCCGCCGAGGCGACGTCGGCGAGGCTGACCCGCCAGTCGAAGCCGTCCAACCCGGCTCCGGCCGGGTGTCCGGCGACCTCCCTGGTCACCCCGCCCCCGTTGAGCCACGCCGTGGCCGGGCGCTCGGCCGCCCGCAGTACCTGGATCCGTTCGCTGGTCGTCATGGCCCGCATCCTGCCAGTACCCGGCCGGGCCCGTCCCACCGGCGATCCCCGGGCCGGGAGGTCGCCGCGTCCGGCGGTGACCTGCGGGCCCGGCGGTGACCTCGTGGCCCGCGACCGACCCCGAGACCCGCCGGCCGTCCCGCCGGGGGATCGTCGGGGATCACCGACGATCCCCCGGGGGGTGTTCAGTGCCGGCGGACGGTCAGCGGCAGGAACGCCGCCGCGCCGGCCGCCACCGCGACGGTGGTCAGCGCCAGCGGCAGTCCGATCGCGTCGGCCAGGAAGCCGATCACCACCGGGCCGATCAGCATCCCGCCGTAGCCGAGGGTCGAGGCGAACGCGACGCCCTGCGGCCCGCCCGCGGCGCCCGCCCGGGCGATGGCGAGCGGAAAGAGGTTGGCCAGGCCGAGGCCGACCAGGACGAAGCCGCAGACGGCCAGCGGCACCACCGGGGCCAGCGCGGCGACCAGCATGCCGGCCGCCGCGGCCAGTCCGCCGAGCAGCATCAGCCGGGTCTGGCCGAGCCGGATGGACAGCCAGGTGCCGGCGACCCGCCCGCTGGTCATCGCGAACGCGTACGCGGCGTACCCGGCGGCGGCCGTACCGGGGCCGGCGTGGACGTCGTCGGTGAGGTGGAGCGTGGTCCAGTCGGCGACGGCGCCCTCGCCGTAGGCGGTGCACAGGGCGGTGAGGCCGAGCAGGAGGACGAGGAGGCGGACCTGCGGCGCGGCCGCTGTCGCCCGGGCGGTGGTCCCGGCCGCCCCGGTGCCCGGGGTGCCGTCCGCGGCTGCCCCGGCGACACCGGCGTCTCCTGCGGCACCGGTGCCCACGGTGTCGCCCCCGGCCTCCGCCGGGGCGGACCCACCGGCCCGCACGGGCGCGACCATCGGCGCGGCCGGGCTGCGCAGCAGGACCACGCCCGCGGCGGCGGTGACGGTGAGACCGAGCAGGCCGCCCAGGGCCAGTGCCCAGGAGGCGCTCAACGGCCCGGCGAGCAGTCCGCCGACGCCCGCGCCGATCAGGCCGCCGAGGCTGTAGCCGGCGTGGAAGCTGGGCATGACGGGCCGTCGCAGCTGGGCCACCAGGTCGACGGCTGCGCTGTTCATGGCGACGTTGGCGCCGCCGTACCCGGCGCCGAAGAGCAGCAGGACGCCGCCGAGCGCGGTGACGGAGTGGGTGTGGGCGGGCAGCGGCACGGCGAGGCTGAGCAGGGCGAGCGAGGCCACGGTCACCGGGCGCGAGCCGTACCGGAGGCAGAGCCGACCGACCACCGGCATGGTGAGGACGGCGCCGACGGACAGGCAGAGCAGGGCCATGCCGAGGGCGCTGTGCGAGGCGTTCACCTGGCTGCGGACGTCCGGGATGCGCACGACCCAGGCGGCGAACAGGAATCCGTCGACGGCGAAGAAGGCGGTCAGCGCGAGGCGTGCTGGGCCCCAGGGGCTGTCCGTTCCGGGGGGAGTGCTGCGAGACTGGGAGGAGGCCTGGTCGGGTCGGGAGTGTGAACGGATTTTGTTTCGAAGCGGCACAAAGTCACAATAGGGGCGTGCAGCTCTCACCTTCAAGCCCGCGACCAGGCGCCGGGGTCGACCCCGACGCGCAGCGCGACGCCCACCGCCGCGCGGCCCCCGACCGCGGCCGGACGCTGCTCGGCCCCGCGCTCGCGCTCATCCACACCGGCCAGACGCCCACCCGCTCGGCGCTGACCCGTGCGCTGGACGTCACCCGGGCCACCGCCGGCGCCGTCACGGCCGAACTCGAGGCGCTCGGCCTGATCACCGTCGACTCGCGCCCCGCCGGCGGCGGCCGCGGCCGCCCCTCGCACCGGCTGGCGATCGACCCGCAGGGGCCGGTCGTGGTCGCCGGGCAGATCCACGCCGACGGGCTGAGCGTCACCCTGGCCGGCCTCGGCGGCCTGCTGGACCCGCCCGTCCACCTGCCGCTGCCCGCCGCCACCGACCCGGTCCGGATGCTGCGCGCCGTCGCCGAGGCCGGTGCCGAGCTGGCCCGCGCGACGAGCCGGCGCTGCCTCGGCGCCGCGCTCGCGCTGCCCAACCCCGTCACCGAGCCGGACGGCACCGCGCTGGCCGCCCTGCACTTCGCCTGGCCCAGCGGCACCCCGGTCGCGGACCTCTACGACGTCGAGGTCGGGCGCGCCGACCACGGCCCGAACGCGCTGCGGCCGCTGCCCACCGTGATCGCCAACGACGCCAACCTCGCCGCGCTCGCCGAGTACCGCCACGGTGCCGGGCGCGGCGCCCGCCACCTGCTGCTGGTCACCTCCGGCCACCGTGGCGTCGGCGGCGCGCTGGTGATCGACGGCCACCTGCACACCGGGAGCGCCGGGCTGGCGCTCGAGGTCGGCCACCTGACCGTCGACCCGCAGGGCCGCCCCTGCCAGTGCGGCAACCGCGGGTGCCTCAACTCCGAGACCGACCCGGACGCGCTGTTCGCCGCCGCCGGCCTCAGCCCCGAACCGGGCCGCCCGCTGCTCGACCAGGCGCGCGAGCTGTGCCGGGCCGCGGCCACCGACGAGCGGGCGCGGGCGGCGGTGGAGCACGTCATCGACCGGCTCGGCCTCGGGCTGGCCGGCGTCGCCAACATCCTCAACCCCGACCGGGTCGTGCTCAGCGGGCTCCACCTCGACCTGCTGGAGGCCGCGCCCGAGCGGCTGCGCGCCGTGGTCGCCGAACGGTGCCTGTGGGGGCGCAGCGGGCGGGTGCCGATCGTCGGCGCGGAGCTGGCGCACGGTGCGCTCGCCGGCGCCGCCGAACTGGGCTGGGGGCCGTACCTGGCGGATCCGCAGTCGGTGCCGGCGGGTTGACACCGGTGCCGACGGGCTGACACCGGTGCCGACGGGCTGACACCGGTGCCGGCGGGCTGACGCCGGTGCCGGCGGGCTGACGCCGGTGCCGGCGGGCTGCGGGGGCGGACCGGGAGGGCAGCCCGGGCTCCTCGACGGGGAGCGCGGGCGGGATAAGCGGAAGCTGGGTCTTCGGAAATTGTCACTTATCGTGACTCTCATACACTCGTAGTGAGCACCGGGGGGCGCAACGAGTGGAGAGAGAGACCATGAGCAGCCAGTCCGGCGGCGCCGGCGGCGTCCGCAGTCAGGGCGGCGCGAGCGCGATCGAGCCGACGATCGACATCGACCGCACCGACCCGCAGTACCGCGCCTGGCTCAAGGAGGCGGTGCGCAAGGTCCAGGCCGACGCCAACCGCTCCGCCGACACCCACCTGCTGCGCTTCCCGCTGCCCACCGAGTGGGGGATCGACCTCTACCTCAAGGACGAGTCCACCCACCCGACCGGCTCCCTCAAGCACCGCCTCGCCCGCTCGCTCTTCCTCTACGGGCTCTGCAACGGCTGGATCCGCCCCGGGAAGCCGGTGATCGAGGCCTCGAGCGGATCCACCGCCGTCTCCGAGGCGTACTTCGCCCAGCTCGTCGGGGTGCCGTTCATCGCCGTCATGGCCAAGAGCACCAGTCAGGCCAAGATCGACCTGATCGAGTTCCACGGGGGCGAGTGCCACCTGGTCGAGCGGCCGGACGAGGTCTACGCGGCGTCCGCGCGGCTCGCCGAGGAGACCGGCGGGCACTACATGGACCAGTTCACCTACGCCGAGCGGGCCACCGACTGGCGCGGCAACAACAACATCGCCGAGTCGGTCTTCGCCCAGCTGCGCCTGGAGCCGCACCCGGAGCCGGCCTGGATCGTCGCCACCGCCGGGACGGGCGGCACCTCGGCGACCATCGCCCGGTACGTGCACTACATGCAGTACGACACCCGGATCTGCGTCGCGGACCCGGAGAACTCCTGCTTCTTCGAGGGCTGGGTCCACCACGACCCGGAGGCCGTCTGCGACCGCGGGTCGCGGATCGAGGGCATCGGGCGGCCGCGGATGGAGCCGAGCTTCGTCCCGGGGGCCGTGGACCGGATGATGAAGGTGCCGGACGCCGCCTCGATCGCCGCCGTGCGGCTGCTGGAGCAGTTGCTCGGGAAGAAGGCGGGGGCGTCCACCGGGACGGGCCTGTGGAGCGCGTTGAAGATCGTCGCCGAGATGCGGACCTCGGGGCGGCGCGGCAGCGTGGTGGGCCTGATCTGCGACCCGGGCGACCGCTACCTGGACAAGTACTACTCGGACGACTGGCTGGCGGGTGAGCGGATCGACATCGCGCCGTACCGGGCCGCACTGGAGTCCTTCCTCGCCGGCGGGGCCTGGACGGGCTGATGCCGCAGGCTCGGTGACGGATCGTCAGGTGCCGTGCCGTGCCGGGCAGCCGGGTTGGGGCGGTCGGTGAGCGGTGGCCCGGCCCGGCGGGGCGGCGTGCGCCAGCCAGCCGTGCCGGCGCCGCCCGGGCGGGGGTCGACACCGCAACCTTTCGGCGCTCTGTTGCCTAGCGATGCTAGGATCGGTCCATGTCGATTCACCAGCGCCGCGAGCGCGAACGCGCCGAGCGGCACCAACTGATCATCAGCAGCGCGCGGGAGCTGGCCGAGGCCGAGGGCTGGGAGGCGGTGACGACCCGCCGGCTGGCGGAGCGGATCGAGTACAGCCAGCCGGTGCTGTACAGCCACTTCGCGGGCAAGACGGAGATCGTCGCGGCCGTCGCGCTGGAGGGGTTCGCGGAACTCGCCGCAGCGTTGCGGGCCGTGGTGCGCGAGGCCGACGGGCCGGCGGCGGCCTTCGCGGCGGCGGCGCACGAGTACCTCGCCTTCGGCCTCGCCAACCCGGCGCTCTACGACGCGATGTTCACCCTCGCCACCGACCTGCCGTTCGGGCGGCCCGACTCGCCGGAGCCGTTGAAGGAGGCCTTCGCCGCGCTCGCGGGCACCTTCGCCGAGGTGGCGGGGGAGCGGGACCCGGAGGTGTTCACCGAGGTGGGCTGGGCGTCACTGCACGGGCTCGTGACGCTGGTGCGCGGCGGACGGCTGCGGCCCGGGTTGGAGCGGGCGCGGGTGGACCTCCTGGTCGAGCGGCTGCTCGGCTGAGGCCTCCTTCCGGCCCCGGCCCCGACCCCGGCCGCCGGACCCCCCGTCACCCTGCCCCCGTCACCCGGCCGCGCTCAGGGCAGCCGGGTGCCCGGCAGGTCCGCCGGGACGAGGAGCTGGAGCTCCTCCGTCGACGGGTCGGTCAGGTGGGCCACCCGGACGGCGTGCCGCTCGACCATGGTCTCGAAGACCTGCCGGGCGGTGCGCCCGTTGCCGAAGTTGGGCCCGCGCTCCAGCCGGGCGAAGTGGTCCAGCAGCGCGCCCTCGGCCTCCTCGGCGAGCTCGTACTCGTGCTCGGCGCACTGGGCCCGGGCGATGTCCAGCAGCTCGTCCGCCGTGTAGTCGGGAAACGTGACGGTGCGTGAGAAACGCGACGAGACACCGGGGTTGGCGGAGAGGAAGCGCTCCATCTCGGCGGTGTAACCGGCCACGATGACGACCACCTCGTCCCGGTGGTCCTCCATCAGCTTGACCAGGGTGTCGATGGCCTCCCGCCCGAAGTCCCGCGCGCCGTCCTCGGGGGCGAGCGCGTACGCCTCGTCGATGAAGAGCACCCCGCCCCGCGCGCGGTCGAAGGCGGCGGCGGTGCGGATCGCGGTGGAGCCGATGTGCTCGCCGACCAGGTCGACCCGGGCGACCTCGACCAGGTGCCCGCGCTGGAGGACCCCGAGCGCGGCCAGGATCTCGCCGTACAGCCGGGCGACGGTGGTCTTGCCGGTGCCGGGGGCGCCGGTGAAGACGAGGTGCCGGCGCAGCGAGGGCGCCTTGAGCCCGGCCAGCCGGCGGCGCTTGCCGACCGAGATGAGGTCGATCAGCGTGCGCACCTCCTGCTTGACGGTGGCCAGCCCTACCAGCGAGTCGAGTTCGGCGAGCGCCTCGTCGGCGGGCCGGCAGTCGGGGATCGGGGAGATCGCCGCGGGCGCCGCGGGTGCCGCGGCGGCGACGGCGGACGGGATCGCGGGCGCGGGGAGCCGGGCGGTGCGGGGCGCCGGTACCTCGGCCGCGCCGAGGCCCGGCCCGACGTCGTCGGAGGTGCAGCCCTCCGCGACCGGCCCGGGTTCGGAGAACTCGAAGCCGGCCCGTTCGTTCTGCTCGGCCCGGCAGCGGGTGAGCCGGGTGCGGCAGCCGTCGATGATGTGGAAGCCGAAGCCCTTGCCGTGCGAGACCCGGCAGTCCTCGAAGGTGCCCCGTCCCTGCGCCGAGACGTAGACCCCGGCGTCGGTGCTGGCCCGGACGGTGCAGTCGCGCAGCACCGGGTCGGCGCCCTTGGTGACGATCACGCCGGTGGCGACGTCGGAGATCTCGCAGTCGGTGAGCAGCCCGCCGCTGCCGTGGTCACGGAACCACAGGCCGGTGCCGGCCTCCTGGACCCGGCAGCCGGTGAGGGTCACGGCCGCGCCGCCGCTGACCGAGACCGCGGAGCTGCGGATGCGGCTGAAGGAGCAGTCCTCGGCGGTGGCGGCGGAGTCGCGGTCGAGGACGAAGAGGGCGTCCGGGAGGTCGTGCAGCGAGCAGTCGGTGAGGGTGAGCCGGGCGCCGTCGCTGACCCACAGGGCCGGGTACTCGCCGTTGGAGCCGTGGATCTGGCAGGACTCGGCGACGGCCTCGGTGCCCTGGTCCCACACCGAGAGCGCTCCGCGTCCGAAGTCGCGGACGGTGGTGTGGGCGAGGGTGAGGCGCGAACGGCCGCGCAGGTCGGCGCCGTTCTCCGGCAGGTCGTGCACCCGGCAGCCGGTGAGGACGAGTTCGGCCTCCCCGTCCAGGGTCAGGCCGTTCCCGGTGACCCGGTGGATCTCGCAGTCGACGAGCCGGCCGCCGGCCTGCGCGTCGGCCTGGACCCCGCTGCCGCGGATCTCGTAGATCTCGCAGCCCGTCAGTTCGGCGGCGCTGCCCGGGTCGGAGAGCAGGACGCCGGCGCCGGAGGCGTGGTGGACCTTGCAGCGTTCGAGGGCCGCGGTGGCACCGCCGAGGACGGCGAGTCCGGCTTGGCCGGCGGCGGCGACCTCGCAGTCCTCGAAGGCGGCGGCGGTGCCGGCGCCGCGCAGCCGCAGGCCGAGGCCGGCGGGGTTGGTGACGACGCAGCCGCGCAGCGTGGGCCGGGCGCCGTCGGCGACCTCGAGGCCGGTGGCCGATCGGGTCTCGATCCGGCAGCCGGAGAACGCGGGCGTGGCCTGCGGCCCGGTGACCAGGACGGCGGGGGTGGAGCCGTCACCGCCCTCGACGACGAGGTCGCGGACGGTGGCGGCGGCGGTGACGGTCAGCGCCACTCCGGAGGGCGGGTCGATCCGCACGGTGCCCGGGCCCTGGGCCGGGACGATCGTCACCGCCTTGTCGAGCAGCAGGTTCTCCCGGAACGTGCCCGGCCGGACGGTCACGGTGTCGCCGGGTTCGGCGGCCGCCAGGGCCTCGGTGAGCGTGTCGTACTCGCCCGCGCGGCGACGCCAGCGGGATGCGCTGTCCTGGGTGACCCGGACCCTGTGCTCTGCCATGACGGTCTGTCGTCCCCACCTTCGTCGAGCCGGCGTGCCACGGGCCGGGCACGGGGTGCGCGGGCCGTCCGCCCACCGTAGCGCGCCCGTCCGGGTGGTCCGGCCGCCCGTGGAGGCGGGGGCACCGGGGGTGCGCGCCGTTGCCACACGTTCCGACCACATGTTTCAACGAGCGCGCACAGCCGGGGTTCCGGAGCCGGCGCCGGAGCCGATCACGGCGGCGGCCGGAGCCCGGGGCGCGGTGGGAGCCGTCAGCCGGTCACCCCCGCGCGTCGGCCGGCCAGTGCGCCCCGTCCTCCAGCACCTCGACGTCGTCGCCGACGCGCAGCGTGCCGAGCACGTCGCCGGTCACGCCGGCCGGCCGCTCGGGGATCAGGTTCTGCCCGAACGCGGCGGACCTCAGCAGCCGGTGGTGCCGGGCCAGGGTGCGCAACGGTTCGGGCCCGCGCCGCTCCCCGCTCTCCTGGTCGGTGGTGGTGATGACGCAGCGGCCGCACGGCTTGACCACCCGGAAGGTGAGGTCGCCGATCCGGATCCGGCGCCAGCCGTCCTCCGCCCAGGGTTCGGCGCCGCCGATCACGACGTTGGGGCGGAAGCGTTCCATCGGCAGGTTCTCGTGGCCGTCGGGGTGCTCGGCGGCGATCAGCGCGTTGAGGCGGTCCAGCGAGGCGGTGGTGGTGAGCAGCAGCGGGAAGCCGTCGGCCATCGAGACGGTGGTGCCGGGCTCGGAGTAGTCGGGGTCGACGGGCCGGGAGCGGGGGTCGTCCAGGTGCACCAGGCGGTAGTCGCCGAGGTGTTCGGCGATCCACCGGTGCGCGTCCTTGGCGGCCTCGGCGGCGTGGAAGCGGGTGCCCCACACCTCGACCTCGGCGAGCGGGTCGCCGGCCGCGACGGCGGGGGCGGGGACCTCGGTCCGGGAGCCGTCGGGGGCGGTGAGGGCGAGCGCGCCGTCGGGGAGCAGGTCGGCCCGCATCTGGCCGAGTGCGGTGTTCTCGCGCTGGCTGACGAACCGTCCGGTGGCGTCGGCGAGCATCCAACGGCGGTCTCCGGCCAGGCCCCAGGGTTCGACCTGGGCGGTGGCCGGGCTCAGGCGGTACATGGACTTGACGGGGTAGACGTGGAGTCCGGTGAGCTGCATCCCCCCATCCTGCCAGCCGGTCGCGCGGATCCTCCGGGCGCCCTGGGTGCCGGGAGCGCGGCCGTCCGGCGTGGCTGCCCAGCTGCTCCGGGCGGGGCCCGGGCCCGTCGTGCCGTGACGGTGCCGGCGAGGGGCGGTCGGACGGTTCCGGGCCCGTACGCGCACGGACCGCCCGGGACGCCGTGGGGGCGTTCCGGGCGGTCCGTGGATGACCCGTTCTCCGTGGGCCCGGCGCGGGATCGCGCCGGGTGGTGCTCAGATGGTGCGGGTGGGGGCCGGGTGGGGACGGCCCCGGGGTGTCAGCGGCTCAGTAGCCCTGGCCCTGCTGGTAGCCGCCGGGCTGGAACTGGCCCTGGCCGGTGTCGCCGTAGGGGCCCGGCCGCTGCGGCTGCATCGGGCGGACGGGTGCGACCGGCGCCATGGCCGGGCGCAGCTGGCCGCCGCCGAAGCCCTGGTCGCCGCCCTGACCCGGGAAGCCGGGGCCGGCCGGGTTCGGGCCGGTGAAGGACTGCTGCCCGCCGAAGCTCTGCGGACCGCCCTGCGGCTGGCCGCCGGGGTGGCCGGGCCCGAACGCGCCCGGGCCGCCGATCGGCTGCGCGCCGAAGGACTGCTGGCCGCCCTGGCCACCGATGAAGGTGTTCTGGCCGCCGAAGCTCTGGCCGCCGGTCGGCTGGTAGCCGCCGCTGGCGGTCTGGGCGAAGGACGGCGCGGCGGGCTGCGGTCGCTGGTACGGCTGGGGGGCGCCGTAACCGGGGACGGGCGGCTGCGGCGCGGAGGCGTACGCCGGCGCGGGCTGCGCGGGGATGTACGCCGTGGCGGGGCCGGCGGAGGGGCCGCTGCTCGGGCCGGGGCCCAGGGCGAGGCGGGCGGGCGGCAGCGCGGGGAGGTTGCTGCCGGCACTCTCGTACCCGTTGCCGTACCGGTTCTCGTAGGAGGGGGCGAGGCCCGCTCCGTAACCGGACGACAGCGCCGGCGGCAGGGCTGCCGGCACGTTGATGGGCGCGATCTGGGGGACGCCGCGCTCAGCCACGAGGCTGTCGTAGATCGGCGTGCCGGAGGAGAAGGACGGAGAGGGGTAGCCGACTCCGTCGTAGGAGCGGGGCGAGGTCATGGGGCATACGGTAAGCCCACAATGCGCCTGCTGAGGAGAGTGGGAGGGGGAGCAGTTCGAGTGTTTACACAGTCTTCGCTCGCACAAAGGTTTCGAAAGTAGGAAGAACGGACATACCGGCGTTCAGTTCCGGACAACCTTCGCGCGCCGTCGGTGATCGAACGGCGACCGCACGGAGGAGCCGGGAAGCCTTGCGGTGACTGGGCGGTGGCCGCTTCCTGGCCCGCCGGAGAAACTTTTGGCGACAGGGCGTGCGCGGGCGCATTCGAGCCCCCGCCGACGGTCGGCGGAGGCTCGTGAATGTTTCGGGGATAAGGTCCCTGTCAAACGCTACTGAACCGGTGCCCAGCCGTTATAAAAGCCGTGGTCAGCCCCGCCCCGCCCGGTCCGCCACCGGTGGGCGGCCCGGCGGCCCGGTGGCCCTGCGGCCCCGCGGTCGGGAGCCAGGGGCCGGCGCGACCGGAGTCGCACTCAGCTCGACTGCAGCGCCTGCGTCTGCGCCGGGAGACCCGGCCGGCCGGACACCTCCGAGGTGCAGAAGGAGCAGCGGCTGGCCGCGGCCGGGATCGAGCTCAGGCACTCCGGGCAGTCCACCTTCGCGGCCGGCGCCGGCTTGGCCGATTCGAACCGCGCCTGCAGCTTGCCGACCGGCACCACCACGGCGAAGTAGATCACCGCGGCGACCAGCACGAACCCGATCAGCGCGTTGACGAAGACCCCGTACGGGAACCGGGTGCCGGCCACCTCGAAGGTCTTCTGGGTGAAGTCGCCGACGGCCCCGGTCGCGACCCCGATGAGCGGGGTGAGGAAGGCGGTGACGAAGCCGGTGACCACGGCGGTGAAGGCCGCGCCGATCACGATGCCGACCGCGAGGTCCACCACGTTTCCGCGCAGCAGGAAGCTGCGGAATCCCTTGAACACCGGGTGACTCCAAATCCGAAGGGGGCAGGGGGAGATGGGGCGGCGCGCCGGGCCCCGGCCGGACATCCTGCCGACCTGGCCGGGTCGAGGTCCAACCGCGTTCACCCGAACCGCGTAACCGGCCCGGCGCCGCGCGGGGCGTCCCCGGGCCTCGCGGGGTCGCTCCGCGTACGGGCCGATCGCGTGCCTGCTCCGCGTACGGCTCGGTTGCGTGCGCCCGTGCCCCGGCTCAGACCGGCCGCACCCGCAGGGCCCGCTCGTAGAACTCGACCATCTGCGCCGACACCTGAGGCAGCGTGAAGGACGTCAGGAACCGCGCCCGCGCCGCCTTCGCCCGCTGCCGCGCCGCAGCCCGGTCGTCCAGGGTGTCCGTGAGCGCGGCCGCCAGAACGGCGGGTTGCTCCGGCGGCACCAGCCGCGCGTAGTCCTCCGAGCCGACCGTCTCGCGCAGTGCCGGGACGTCCGTGCAGACCAGCGGCACCCCGATGCCCATCGCCTCGATCGCCGTGCCGCCCTGGCCCGCCCAGCGGGACGGCACGGCGACGGCGTCGGCGGCGGCCATCAGGTCGGCGACGTCCTCGCGCGGCCCGAGCAGACGGACGTTCCCGGCCGCCTCGGCGAGCGTCCGCAGCCGTCCGCTCTCCGGGCCGGCCGCCCCCGCCAGCAGCAGCACGGCCTCCGGTTGCTCGCGCCGGACCGCCGGCCAGGCCGCCAGCAGGACGTCCAGGCCCTTGCGGTACTGCTGGCACCCGGCGGCGAGCACCACCGGTGCGTCCGGGGCGAGTTCCAGCGCGGCGCGGACGGCGGCCCGCCGCTCGGGGGTGGCGGTGCCCAACAGGTTCGGGTCGAGGCCGCGCGGCACCACGTCGATGCGCCGCCGGGGCACCCGCAGCCGCCGCGCCATGGTGGTGGCGACGTGCCGGGTGAGCGCGTGGAAGCGGCGGGGGCCCCGGGCGGTGGCCGTGTCGAGGGCCCGTCCGGCGCGGGTCCGCCAGGGGCCGCCGTCGTGCGTGCTGAGCTGCGCGGGCCCGTACGCCGGGTCGAGCAGGCTGGAGACCACGGGGGTGCGGGTGGCCAGCGCGGTGGCCCGGCCGAGCACGTCCGTGGTGTGGCGGGTGGTGTGGAGGAGGTCGGGCCGGCGTTCGCGGACCAGGCGGCGCAGCGCCGCGGCCGTCCCGGCGCGGCTGAGCCGGCCGACGGCGAACACGGTGGCGCCCGCCGCCGTCAGCTCCGGCTGCCAGCCGCCGGGGGAGTCGTGCAGATGGGCGACGTCCAGGGTGACGCCGGCGCGCACCAGGTGGGGCGCCATCTCGACCAGGGCGCGCTCGGCCCCGCCGGTCCGGTTGACGCTGTCGAGCAACACGAGTACCTGCACCGGCCACCCCCGCCCGCTGCGGGCGCGCCCGTTCTCCCGTGCCGGACGCCCCCTGACTGGCGATCAGCATCGCAGGTGACCGACCGGCCCGCCAGCGATTTGGCCCGCCCGGGTGGCGAACTCCCATCGTGCGGGCGAAGGTTGGGGGGTGGCCGGGTTACGCCGCGGGGTCGGACGGGGTGGTGCCGGGGTGTGCCGGGGGCCGGACGCGACCGTCGGCTCGGGGGTGGTGCGTGTCACGGGGCGCACAGCGGTCGCAACCGGCGCACGGCCGCGGCCGACCCGCGCACGACAGGTGTATTCGCGCGGGCGCACGGGCCACCACCAGGTTGCGCGAAGGGGCTGTACCGCGCGGGGCGCTGTGCCAAGGTCGGTCCATGCCCGACCATACGTCGGCCGATCCGGCCGGAGCCCGTCCCCGTGTCCTGCACCTGATCAGTGATCCACGCCGCGGCGGCGCCCAGAACCTCGCCCGTGACCTCCACCGGGAACTGCGCCGCCGGGGCCAGGCCTCCGCCCTGTGCGCCCTCGCCCCGCAGCCCGCCGCGCCGCCCGCGCGGTTCGCGGCGCCCGCGCTGCCCGGGCCCCGCGCCGAGGACGGCGGCGAGGACGAGCCGGACATCCTCCCCGGCGCCTGCGCCGGGCTCCCGGGCGCGGCCAACGCCGCGGTCCTCGGCGCCGGGCGCCTGCGGCCCGGCACCCTGCGCTCGCTGCGCGCCGCCGCCCGCGCCGCCGACGTGGTCCTCGCCCACGGCTCGGACACCCTGGCCGCCTGCGCCCTCGCCCTGGCCGGCACCCGGACGCCCTACGTCTACGTCTCCGTCGGCCACCCCCGCTACTGGACCGCGACGCGGCTGCGCCGGGTGCGCGGGGGTGCGCTGATGCACCGGGCGGCCGCCGTCACCACCCTCACCGACGAGGCCCGGATCGTTCTGGAGGAGCAGTTCCAGCTGCCCGAGGGCAAGGTCCGGGTGATCGCCAACTCCCGTGCCGCGGAGAGCTATCCGCCGGCCGGCGGCCGGGACGACAGACGTGCGGCCCGGCACGAGCTCGGCCTGCCCGCGGACGTCCTGCTGGTCGCCTGGATCGGGGCGATCGCCCCCGAGAAGCGGCTCGACCTCGCCCTCGACGTCCTGGACCGCCTGCCGGACGTGCGGATGGCCGTGGCCGGGGACGGCCCGCTGCGCGAGGCGCTGGCCCGCCACCCGGCGGCCGCCCGCGCACACTTCCTCGGCGCCCTGCCCGACCCGGCCCCGCTCTACCGGGCCGCCGACGCGCTGCTGCTCACCAGCGACAGCGAGGGGGTGCCGGGCGCGCTGATCGAGGCGGCGCTGGCCGGCGTGCCGGCGGTGGCCACCGACGTCGGCTGGGTGCGCGAGGTGGTCCGGGACGGCGCCACCGGCGCGCTGGTGGCGCCCGGTGACCCGCTGGCCCTCGCCGAGGCGCTGGCCAAGGTGCTGGCCTGCAACCGGGCTGGCCTTGGCGCGGCCGCCCGGGCGCACGCACTGGAGAACTTCGAGCTGGGCGCGGTGGTGGACGACTGGCAGCGGCTGGTGGCCGAGGTGTGGGCGGGATCGGGGCCGGGCTCCTGACGGTGCCGGCGGGGCGGGCCCCGGCGGTCGGTGGCGGACGGCGGCGGACGGCCCTCCGCGGGCGGCGGCGGCCGGGGCGGTTCCCCTCGGCCGGGCCCGGTTCCCGTCGACCGGGCCCGGTTCCCGTCGACCGGGCGGTGGGGGCTGCGCCGTTCGGGCGAATCCGGGCCGCCGGCCCGGGGCCGACTCGACGGTAACGAACCGTCACCGGCACACTGCCCGGTGTGAACTCGAAGTCGCTGCTGCGGTCCGCCGTCCTGCTCGCCGTCGCCGCGGGGATCGCCGCATTCCCCGTCCAGGCCGGCGCGGCGTCCCACCAACCCCCCTCCGAGGGGGCCCAGTTCGTGAGGCTCGACCATCCGCAGCCGGTGCGCGAGAGCGCCCGCGCCGAGGCGGTCGAGTTCTTCTGGTACGACTGCGGCCACTCCCAGCAGCTCGAACAGTCCCTTCAGGCCTGGGCCGAGAAGCACCGCGCGGACGTCGACCTGCGCCGGGTGCCGGCGATCTGGCCGGGCAGTCCGGAGGAGGCCGTGCAGCGCGGCCACGCCCGGCTCTACTACACGCTGGAGCGCCTGGGCCTGGTCGAGCGCCTGCAGGTCGCCGCCTTCCGTTCGGTGCACACCGACAAGGCCGACCTCACCTCCGAGGTCACCGCCACCGACTGGGCGGTGCGCCACGGCGCCGACGCCGAGGTCTTCCGCACGGCGTACCGCTCGCCGGAGGTCAGGCGCGCGGTGGACGACGCCGCGGCCCAGTTCATCCGCTACGGGATCAACGAGCTGCCGACGGTGGTCGTCCAGGGCGAGTACCGGACCTCGCCGAGCAAGGCCGGTGGCGTCGACGCGATGCCCGAGGTGCTGGACTACCTGGTGCAGCAGGAGCAGCTCCAGCACAACTGACCGTGGACGAGGCGGTGGTGACGCGGGATCGGTGGATTCGCTGGTGCTCTGGGGCCGCAACGACCCCTTCTTCACCGAGGCCGGCGCCCGCGCCTACCTGCGCGACCTGCCCGCGGCCGAACTCCACGTCCTCGACACCGGGCACTTCGCCCTCGAGGAGAAGCTGCCCGAAATCGCGCCGCTGATCGACGACTTCCTGGCCCGCACGCAGAAGTAGGCGCGTCCGGGCGGGCGTTCGGCCCGTATGGGCCGTTCCGGCCGGACGGCCGTTCAGCCCCGGCGCAGCAGGTAGGTGACGAAGCCCAGCGTCCCCCGGTAGCCGTGCAGCCACTCCCGGCGGTGCCGGTCCACGGCCTCCCGGGCGGCCGGCGCGTCCGGGTGCTCCGGGTGGTCCAGCACCCACTCGGCCAGCGAACCCGTCCAGGCGAACTCGTAGTCGTCCCACTCCTGCGGGCTGCTCACGTACCCGGACACCGGCGTCCAGCCGTCCGCCAGCACCCGGTCCGTGGTGGCCGCCAGGTCCGCGTAGTCGTCCCGCTCGGCACCCAGCCCGTCCAGCACCGCCCGGGACGGCTCGCGCTCCCAGAACGCCTCGCCGACCATGACCAGGCCGCCCGGGGCCAGGTGATCACGGGCCGCCGCCAGGGTCGGCGACAACCCGCCGAAGGCGTGCGTGGAGCCGACGCACAGCACCAGGTCGAAGGGCTCGACGGCGGTGAACTCCCGGGCGTCCAGGTGGTGCAGGCCGAGCCGGCGCACCACGCCGAGCGCGGTCGCCGTCTCGCGGGCCCGGGTCAGTGCGGCCGGGTCGAGGTCCACCCCCACCGCCCGCCAGCCCGGGCGCGCCGCCAGCGCGCGGACCAGCCAC
The DNA here is from genome assembly GCF_042873275.1 of Kitasatospora sp. NPDC004745. Classification (NCBI taxonomy): domain Bacteria; kingdom Bacillati; phylum Actinomycetota; class Actinomycetes; order Kitasatosporales; family Streptomycetaceae; genus Kitasatospora; species Kitasatospora sp. NPDC004745. The sequence continues at coordinate 43,567 of NZ_JBIALK010000035.1, forward strand.
GCGCCCTCGCCGCAGCCGAGGTCCAGCGCGCGGCCGGCCTCCGTCCGCGCGGTCGCCCGGTCCAGCAGCCGGGCCACCGACTCGTCGGCGATCGGCGCGGCGATCGGGTGGTGGGCGTGGGCGAGGCGCGAGATCGTCTGACGGTCCATCCGAGCAGTATGGAGCGGACCGGCCCGCGGCGCCCGGCTTTGCGCCGGGTCCGGCCGACGGGGAACCGCCGGCGGGGCTCAGGCCTGCGAGTACGTCCGGCCCTTCCACGCCGCGCCCCGGCCCCGCCAGTGCTGCACCGCCGAGTCCACCGTCATCAGCAGGTAGAGCGCGGCCGTGAACGGCAGCAGGAGCACGGCCGCCGCCGGCTGCCGGTAGTAGCGGACCATCGGCAGGTACGTCCCCGCCATCAGCGCCCAGGCCGCCCCGCCCGCCACCGCCACCGCCGGCACCCCCGCCGCCAGCCCGGCCACCGTCGCCAGCGGTGGAACCAGGTACACCAGCCCCAGCCCCAGCACCGTCCCGGCCAGCAGCAACGGCGAGTGCCGCAACTGGGCGTAAGCACTGCGCGACACCATCCGCCACAGCTGCTCCAGCCGCGGGTACGGGCGGACGCTGTCCACCTCGTCGGCCAGCCCCAGCCAGGTCCGCCCGCCGGAGGACTTCACCGCGCGGGCCAGCGAAACGTCGTCGATCACCGCCCCGCGGATCGCGGCCACCCCGCCCGCCCGCTCCAGCGCCTCCCGCCGTACCAGCGAACAGCCGCCCGCCGCGGCGGCCGTCCGGCCACCCGGGCGGTTGCTCCGGCGGAACGGGTACAGCTGGGCGAAGAAGTAGACGAAGGCCGGCACGATCAGCCGCTCCCAGCCGGTCTCCACCCGCAGGCGCGCCATCTGCGACACCAGGTCCAGCCCGTTGGACTCCGCCGCCGCCACCAGCTCCGCCAGCGACTCCGGGCCGTGCGCGATGTCGGCGTCCGTCAGCAACAGGTACTCCACGTCCGGACCGGCCAGCTCCACCCCGTGCCGCAGCGCCCACAGCTTGCCCGTCCAGTCCGGGGGCAGCGGGGGCGGCGTCGTCACGGTCAGGTCCAGTCCGTCCAGCGTCCGCAGCTCCGCCGCCAGCGCGCCGGTGCCGTCCGAACTGTGGTCGTCCACCAGGATCACCCGCGCTCGCCCGGGGTACTTCTGCGCCAACAGCGTCGGCAGGCTCACCGGCAGCACCTGCGCCTCGTCCCGGGCCGGCACCACGACCACCGCCTCCGGCCATCGCACCGGCGGACGACGCGGCGGCAGCCGCACGTCGGTGCGCCAGAACAACCCGTGGCAGCACGCCAGCCAGAGCCAGACCAGCAGGGAGGACGCGGCGATCCACAGCAGGACGGTCACCCCGGCAGTCTGCCGCAGAACCGGCCCGGACGGGTGGATCGACTAGAGTCTTGCCCCGTGAAGATCGCACTGATGGACTCCGGAATCGGCCTGCTGGCCGCCGCCGCCGCCCTTCGGAAGCTGCGCCCGGACGCGGATCTGGTGCTCTCCTCCGACCCGGCGTCGATGCCCTGGGGGCCGCACACCCCCGAGGAGATCACGGACCTCGCCCGCGGCTGCGCCCTGGCGGCGGCCGCGCTGGAGCCGGACGTGCTGATCATCGCCTGCAACACCGCCTCCGTGCACGCGCTCGCCACCCTGCGGGCCGAGCTCGAACCCGCACTGCCCGTCATCGGGACGGTCCCCGCGATCAAGCCGGCCGCCGCGCTCGGCGGCCCGGTCGCCATCTGGGCCACCCCGTCCACCACCGGCAGCGCCTACCAGCGCGGCCTGATCCGGGACTTCGGCGGCACGGCCGAGGTCACCGAGGTCGCCTGCCCCGGGCTCGCCGACGCCGTCGAGCACGGCGACGACGAGGCCATCACCGCCGCCATCGCCCACGCCGCGGCCCGGACGCCCGAGGGCACCGCCGCGCTGGTCCTCGGCTGCACCCACTACGAACTCGTCGCCGACCGCATCCGCGCAGCCGTCGCCCCGACCGCCTCCCCGGCGCTCGTCCTGCACGGCTCCGCCGAGGCCGTCGCCGCCCAGGCCCTGCGGCGGGTCGCCGACCCCACCCGCACCGGCTCCGGCACCCTCACCGTGCTCCACGCCGGCGCCCCGGCCACCCTCCCGGCCGCCGCCGCCCTCTACCCCCAGGGCCGCGCCCTCCCCAACCCCCTCCCCGCCTGACCCGCCCCGCGCGGCCCCGGCCTCACACGGGACAAATCTTGGCCCCCGCTCTCCGGCACTTCGCCTGAGCCCCGGCGGCCCGCGGGACGTGTCCCACCTCAGAAGGCCGGCCGCAGCGCGAGGCTCCGTCTCCGGAGGTCGTCCGGGCCGACTTCCCGTGCGGGACGTGACGCCTCGGGCGAAAGGCGCCCTCTGCGCTCCCCACGCCCGTAGCCGACGCAGGCTGCCCCCACCGCAGCCTCCCGTCACGGGAAGTCGGCGGGCCCGACGTCCTGCGCCGCGAGCCGATCCCGCCACACGACTCCCCGGGGCCCTGCGGGCCGAGGGGTTGGCTTCAGCGCGGGTGTTCGCCTCCGGAAGTCGACGGAGCCGACTTCCCGTGCGCAGCGCGATGCCTCGGGCGCCGGGCGCCCTTCGCGTGCCCACGCCCGTAGCCGACGCAGGCTGCCCCCACCGCAGGCTCTCGTCACGGGAAGTCGGCGGGCCCGACTTCCTGGGCGAGACGCGCTGCCGGGGGCACATGGCGGCCTTCAGCGCCTTGAGCCCGCGGCCGTTCGTGGGCGGAGGGACTGGCTGTAGCACCGGTGTCCCGCATGGGAAGTCGATGGGGTCGACTTCCCAGGGCGGTGAGTCGGCGTGGCATCGTGTCCTCCGTCGGGAGGTCGATCAGACCGACTTCCCACGTGGGATGCGCTGCCTCAGGCGCATGGCCGCATGCGGCGCCTCTCGCTCGCGCCTGTCAGTCGCCCGAGGAGGCCGGCTGCAGTGCAGGTGCCCGTCGCCGGAAGTCGGCGGGGCCGACTTCCGGGGCGGTGAGTCCGAGCTGCCTCATCCGCTGGCAGGGCAGTTCGACCGGGTGGATGCCGCTGCCTCGATCCATGCTGGCCTTCGGCGCCTCGCCTCAGGCGCTGTCCGCGGCCGGAGGAGATTGGCCACGGGGCCGGTGTCCCACGCGGGAAGTCGGCGGGGTCGACTTCCCGCGTGGGACCTGACGCCTCGAGTGAAAGGCGGCCTCTGTGAGCCCCGCGCCCGTGGCCCGAGAGGGTCGGCCGAAGCGCAGGTGTTCGTCACGAGAAGTCGGCAGGGCCGACTTCTGGAGCGGTGAGTCCGAGTGGCTTCGATCCCTCTGCGTGGGAGGTCGGTCGGGCGGACTTCCCGGGCGAGGTGCGCTGCCTCGGGCGCATGGCGGCCTGCGGTGCCTTGCGCCCATGCCCCTCCGCGGTTGTCCGCGACGCAGGTCGTCTCCGCAGGAAGTCGGCGGGGCTGACTTCCTGTGCGGGATGTAACGCCTCGGGTGCGGGGTGGCGCCTCGGCGCCTGGCACCTTGGCTGGAGGTGGTTGGCCGCAGCGTGGGGGTTCGGCACGGGAAGTCGGCGGGGCCGACTTCTGGGGGTGGCGGCTTTGCGTGGCCCCGTGCCCGTGTGGGGTGCCTTGGGTCGGGCGCCTGGCGTCGCCGGTTGCAGCGCAGTGCCTGCGGGATGCGCTGCCTCAGGCGCATGGCGGCATTTCGGTGCTTCGTGCAGGTGGTGGTCACGGGAACTCGGTGGGCGTGGCGCTGACCGCTCCACGGGGGAGTCGGGTGGGCCGACCTCCCCCGTGGAGGGGCACATGTTGGCCCCTTGGGGTCAGGCCACGGCCTGACGGCGCCAGCGGCGGTAGGCGGGTTCGAGGCCGGAGAGGATGGTGTCGAACCGGCGGGTGCTGGTGGTGGAGTCGACCTGGAGGCGGCTGATCTGGAGCGGGTGGGAGGGGATGCGGGGGCCGAGGCGGTGGTCGGAGAGGAAGCCGAGGCGGTAGCCGAGCTCCTGCAGGACGGCTTCCGCACGCGGGTCGTGGCCCCCGTCCGGGTAGGCGAAGGCGATGGGCGGCTCGCCCAGCCACCGGGTGAGGGCCTCGTGGGCGCCGGTGATCTCGGCGCGGACGGTGGCGTCGTCGCAGCGGCCGAGACAGGGGTGCCCCTGGGTGTGGTTGCCGATGGCGACCCCGCCGTCGCGCAGGGCGAGCAGGTCGGCGGGGGTGAGCTGTTCCTGGCTGGGCGGTCTGCGGTGGGCGCTGACCCGCAGTTCGTGCAGGCTGCGCCGCCGGTCGGGGTCGGGCATGGCCTTGAGCCGGGGGAGCAGCTGGGAGGGGTGTCCGCAGTCGAGGGAGCGGGCGCGGCCGCCGTGCCGGGCGAGGAAGTCGGCCTCGTGCCACCAGAACGGGCGCTCGGTGCCGATGAGCTCGGAGATGACGAAGGCGGTGGCGGGGATGGAGCGGGCGTCGAGGGCGGGCAGGGCGTGGGTGAGGACGCTGCGGTCGGCGTCGTCGAAGGTGACCAGGACGCTGCGGGGCGGTAGCGGCCGCCGTTCGGTGACGGCCTGGAGCACGGCGTTGAGGGAGACCGGGGTGGCGAGTCTTCGGAGCCGGTCCAGCTGGGCGCCGAACGACCGGTGGTCGGTGACGCCGTGGTAGGCGAGCACGGCGAGGCGCTGTGCGGCGCGGGCGCGGAAGAGCGGCTGGACGGGGGCGAAGCGCAGCCACTCGCCCCGTGCGTCCGGCCGGCAGCCGTCGACCGGCGGCCGGCGGAGCCCGGCGGTGGTGGCCGTGACAGTGGTGGCCGTGGCAGCGGTGGTCGTGGTGGTGGCCGCCGCGGGCGGCAGCGCGCGCACGCGTGGGGCGGGCCTGGTGGGGGCCATGGAGATCGACGTGGTGGACTGGGACTGCGGCACGGTTCCCCCTCGGTCGCCGAGCGGCGTGGCGGTACCGCCGGAGGGCGGAGCCCGGCCTCCGACTCCAGGGGACGGCGGCTCCGCCCCCTGGGTATTCCTGTTCGCGGTGGGGGCTCGCGCCCTCCCGTGAACGGCTCCTGGATCGCTCAATGCCATTGAGACCGCTGCACCGAGCGGATGGTTGTACCGGGGGGACGAGGATTTTTCGTGGACTGATTGTGGAGCCGTAATGCGCGTGCGCGGCCGGATCGGACCGGGCCCGAACGGCTTGGCGGCCGGTGGCGCAGGGTGGCCGAATGTTCACTCCCTGCGGGCTGCCCGCGGCACCGGCCCGGGGTACCTTGGGCTCATGGCAGATGCGGACCGTGATCCCTTCCACCTGCACGGCGCGACCAGGATGGCCCGTGCCTGGAGCGGCGGCGCCCTGGTCACCCACCAGCTCCCGCTGGCCGTGGTGGGTCTGGCCTGCCTGGCGCTGGGCATCGTGGTGGCCGTGGTGGTGCCGGACAACGACGGCCCGGCCTGGGCGATGGCCGTGGCGGGTTGCCTGGCGGCCGGGATGCTGCTGCTCGGACGGATCGCTTTCGGCCTGTTGCGCTACCGGCGGGGCGCCACGCTCTGACTACTTCGATTGCCCTCGGCATTACGAACGCAGATCGAGCGATATTGGTCAGATCGACCGAATTTCGGCCTGTCGGGCAATGTTCTGCCCACTTCTTTCACTATTTCCGGGTGGCGGCACACCGGCCCCACTTACAGTGAATGCGTTCTTGTGCCGGACGAGGCCGTGGAGGGGAACGATGGGCGGGGAGCCGGGCCCGATACCGCGCGCCGCCGTGTCCGTCTCATGAGACGCGGTGGGGACCTCGCCCTCGCCGCCCTGGCGGGGATCGTCGCGCTCCCGCTGGCCCTGGCGATCGCCGCGCTGCTCCGCTGCACCGACCGCGGCCCGGTGCTGCTGAGGCAGACCCGCGCCGGCCGGCACGGCCGGGAGTTCCAGGTGCTCCGGTTCCGCACCCGCAGGACCGGTCCGGGCGGACGGCTCGGCGCACTGCTCCGCCGGACCGGCCTGGACGAGCTGCCGCGACTGTGGAACGTCGCCCGCGGCGAGATGGGGGTGATCGGCCCGCGCCCCGCCCGCCCGGACCAGGTGGTCTGCTACTCCCGCCGCGAGCGCGGTCGCCTCGACGTCCGCCCGGGGCTGACCGGGTGGGCCCAGCTCCAGGCCGGCCGCCCGCTCGCCCGCGCGGACTGGGCCGAACTCGACCTCTGGTACGTCGAGCACCGCTCGCTCCGGCTGGACCTGCGGATCCTCGGGCTGACGGTGCTGGCCCTGCTGCGCCCGGGCCCGCCCCCCGCGCACCGCCCCGGGGGCCCCGCGGTGCCGCCGACCTGACGCCCCGTCTCGGTAGGCTGCGGCGCATGGCCATTCCCGCGTTCCTCGCCGACCTCCGCACCCTCGTGGGCCACCGCCCGCTCTGGCTGAGCTCCGTCGTCGCCGTCGTCCTGGACGACCGCGACCGGGTGCTGCTCGTCAAGCGGGCCGACGACGGCAGGTGGGCGCCGGTCGGCGGCATCCTCGAGCCGGGGGAGCAGCCCGCCGACGGCGTGGTGCGGGAGTGCCTGGAGGAGACCGGGGTGACGGTCGTGCCCGAGCTGCTCGCCTCCGCCACCGTCCCGCCGCCCGTCTCGTACCCGAACGGCGACGTCGCGCAGTACCTGGTGCTGACCTTCCGGTGTCGGGTGGTCGGTGGTGAGGCGAGGGTCAACGACGACGAGTCGCTGGAGGTCGGCTGGTTCCCCCTGGACGCGCTGCCGCCGATGATCGACGTCGAGCAGGACCGGCTGCGCCACGCGCTGGAGTGCGAGGGGCCGGCGGTCTTCGCCTGGGAGGGCAAGGAGCGGCCCTGACCTGCGTGCCGCGGGCGGTCCCGGGCATCCCCGCCTCCCTTCCCCAGACGGCACCGGGGCCGGCGCCGCCTCCGTGCCGATGGTAGCGGCCCGGTCACACCGTGTGGAAGAGGGTCGTGGGCGAATGCCGTGGCACCGGCCCGGTGGGGGCCGGACCCTGGGGCTGCCCTAGTCCTTGTGCTGCCGGTAGGCCTCCTCCGCGGCGTCCAGCACGGCGGCGAGGTCGCCGCCGGCCGTGGCGGTCGCGGCGGCGGCCACCGCCCCCTCGACGAACGGGGCGTTGGCGAAGCGGACGGGGAACGGGAGGCCGTGCTCGTCGGCGTCGGAGAGCAGTGCGCGGACCGTGGTGACCGCGCTGCCGAGGTCGGCCAGCACCACCACGCCGTGCCCCTGGTCGACCCGGCGGGTGGCGGCGGCGACCAGGACGGCGCTGATGCCCGGCCCGGCCGGATCCCCTCCGGTCGCGGCGACCGGGGCGGGGGTGTCGGATCCGGTCAGCGCGAGCGCCACGGAGCGGACGGCGGTGGCCAGTTCCTGGCTGTGCGACACCAGGACGACCCCGACCCGCCCGTGCGCGGGGGGCCGGCCGGGGGTGGGACGCGGCAGGGTGGCCGGCGAGGGCGGGGTGCGGGGCGCCGGGGGGTGGGCCGAAGGGGCGTCCGAGATGGGGATGACGTCGGCGCGGGTGCCGTCCCGGCGGCTCATCGGCTGCTCCTGGGGGTCTCGGTGGGCGGGTTCGGGCGGAGGCGCGGACGGAGGCACGGGCGGAGGTGCGGACGGGCCGTCGGTCGCCGGGCCCGTGGACGGCCGGCGGGGGCGTGTGCGCGCCCTGTCGAGCACTCTGGCAGCTCCGGTGTCCCGCGCCCGGCGGGACACGCGTTGAGCGGGCCTCCGGCGGCGCCCGTTCCCGGCTGGGGCGGTCCTCGTCAACCCGCTGACCGGGGCGGGTGGGTGTGGCTAGGCTGGACGTGGAACCGCCGTCGGGAGGAGACCGGATCGTGGCAGTCAACAGCGGGATCGACGTGGAGGCGGCCGGCGTGCAGCCCGGACCGGCGCCGAGCGGCAAGCCGAAGGTGGACTTCACCGGGGCGACGTGGCTGTGCAGCAGCCAGGGTGTGGGGGACGTCCAGATCGCGTTCGTGGACGGGTACATCGGGATGCGGGACGGCCGCCAGGAGGACGGGCCGGTGCTGGTGTTCACCCCGGGGGAGTGGCGTGCCTTCGTGCTCGGCGCCAGGGACGGCGAGTTCGACCTCACCTGAGGGCGCGTCGGGCCCGCCGGGATCCGTGAAGGCCCGTCGGGAGCCCGGTGAGGGCCTGGCGGGAGCCCGGTGAGGGCCCGCGCCCGGGCGGCGCCGGCGGCGCCGCCGTCACCCGGGATTCGCCCGGAGGTCACGCAGGGGTCGCCCCCGCGTCGCCAAGGATTCATCCGACGTTCACCCGGGCCGTGGTCCGACAGCTGTGGAGCGGTCCCCGGGCGGGGGTCGCTCCACAGGTGATTTCGGGCCCGAACATCACAAGTGATGATCTATTGAGCGTGCCCCGTCAGAATTTCTGTTGACTGTTAGACAAACGCAGCTCAGAGTATGAGCACAGGCAGACGCCGTGCCCACCGCCCCCACGCGGCCAGACACGGCGCCTGCTGTGCGGCCCGGCAGCAATGCCAGGCCATCCTCCCAGTCATCCCCTGCGCACCGGGGGTGCGTCGGCCGGTCCCGGCCCACGAAGGGCCGGCAGTCGCCGGGAGGCTGGCGCCGAAGCCGAGAGCGACTCGGCGACGACACCGTTTGCTCGGGACCCGCACGCCCCCACGCGGCGGCGTCCCGAGCAGATCCACGGGAGCGACGGGCCGGGGCCCCGCGGATCTGGCTTGTGGTACGTGGAACTGTTGGCTTGTGTGCTGTGCTGTGTGCGACGACGAAGCTGGGTGCTCGGCAGTTCGGCACGACAAAGTGCACAGTGAGGGATACGCGTGTAGGGCCGCGTTGCGACATGCCGTCCCCCCGGAGGGTGAAACCCAGAACGGCTGTCGTGCTGAACCGAACGTAGCCCGGACGGTTGCTCAGAGTCAACATTGGTCTCTGAGCGTCGATCTCCCGCCGGTGCCCCACCCACCTCGCGAGCGTGGTGTGCCGGGCACGTACGATGTTCCCATGTCTTTTCTCCGCCGTCGCTCCGGACAGCCCGCCGGCCCGGACTTCGACGTGCTCGCGATGGACCCGGGCGACTGGCCCGGTGACTTCGGTGCGGCCATGATGACCGGCCCGGACGGCTCCTGCCAGGGGATTTTCCTGCGCTACGACCTGTTCGGCGGCAGAGGCCCGGCGATGTTCATCGGCAACCTGCCCGAGGGCTCGCCCGCCCGGGACACCGGCGACGAGGTGCCCTTCGAGGTGCGGCAGCTGCTCGCGGCGCTGGAGAACGACGAGCCGGTCGAGTTCGTCTCGGCCGAGGACTTCCCGGTCATGCTCGGGGACGACCTGCTGATCGTGAAGAAGGTCAAGGTCAGCGAGGAGCGGGTGTTCTGCGCGCAGTTCGGGCGCAGCGACGGCGTCCAGGTCACCATCGCGTCCTGGGACCGACCGATTTCGGACGACCTGTATCAACTGCTGAAGCCGCTCCCCTCGGACATGTTCCAGCAGGGCTGACCGACCCCTGCCCGGGGCCCGGACGCCGCTTGACGGTTTCGATCACCGGTTCGTACAGTCGCGAACATGTCGTGCCGTCTCCCGCTGCTGACCCGCCGCAGCTATCTGGACCTGCGGCGCACCGCCAGCGCGGTGTGTCCGGGCCGCTGAGGGGGATTCGTCCCCGTGGCGGCGGGTGCCGGGCCGAGTGCGGTCGGTGCCCCATCCGGGGGCGGGCAGCGACCTGACCTCCGGGGCCGCCCGCCGGTACCGCGCGCCCGTCCGGCGTGCCGCCCGCACCTGCCGAGCCCACGCTGCCGCCCGGAGGCCCCACCGCCATGACGACCACCACCGCCGACCGTTCGCCTGCGGACCGCCCCTCCGCCCCGTTGCGGGGCACGGCGGGACGGTCGGATTCCGGCCAACCCGCATCCGGCCGAACCGCAGCAGCGGACGCCGCACCCGAAGCACCGGCGACCGGCCAACCCGCATCCGGCCGGACCGCATCCAGCCGGACCGCGACCGGCAGCGCCGCCGACGACGCCGCGCCCGACCGCACGGCGGTCACCGCCGCCCTCGCCGGCCTGCCCCGGGTGGTCGACCTGCTCGCGGCCCGCGCCGAGGAGCACGACCGCGACGCGACCTTCCCGTACCAGGGCATCGAGGCGGTGCACGAGGCCGGGCTGCTGACCCTGACGGTCTCCCGGCGCTACGGCGGGCCGGGCGGCACGCTCGCCGACGTCGTCCGGGTGCTCGCCCAACTCGGGCGCGGGGACGCCTCGGTGGCGGTGGTGACGGCCTTCACGCTGCTCCAGCACGCCGAGCAGGCCCGCCGCGGGGCCTGGCCGACCGCGGGCTACCGGCGGCTGCTCGTCGAGTCCCGGCGCGGGCCCGCGCTGGTCACCACGCTGAGCGCGGAGCCGGGCGGCCGGCCCGGCGAGCTGCCGGGGACGCTGGCCCGACGGGACGGCGACGGCTGGTCGTTGACGGGCCGGAAGACGTACTGCACCGGTGCCGAGGCGCTGGCCTGGATGGCGGTCACCGCGCGGACCGACGATCCGGAGCCGAGGGTCGGGACCTTCCTGGTCCGCGGCGAGAGCGAAGGGCTGGAGATCGACCCGACCTGGGACCAGCTCGGTCTGCGGGCCAGCGCCAGCCACGACGTGGTGCTGGAACGGGTCCGGGTCCCGGCCGATCTCGCCCTGGGCCTCGGTCCGGCGCGTCCGATGGGCGCGAGGGCGGGTGCAGCGGGCGCGAGGCCGGGCGCGGCGGCGAAGGCGGACGGGCCGGCGGGGGCGGACGCCCAGGAGGCCGGGGCCGCCGAACTCACCCGGGCCTGGCACGACCTGGCGCTCTCCGCGGTGGCGATCGGCGTCGCCCGCGCCGCCGAGGCCTGGCTGGTCGGCTTCCTCAACCAGCGGACTCCGGCCAACCTGACCGAGCCGCTCGGCACCCTGCCGCGCTACCGCTGCGCCCTCGGCGAGATCGAGGCCCAGCTGATCGGCGCCGAGGAGCTGGTGGCGGGCCTGGCGCCCCGGGTGGACCGGGGCGAGCCGGACGCCGTCGCCCGGACCGGCCCCGCCCACCTGCTGGCCACCCGGGCCGCCACCGCGGCGGTCCAGCAGGCGGTGGCGCTCACCGGCAACCCCGGCCTGAGCCGGCGTCACCCGCTGGAGCGCTACCTGCGGGACGTGCTCAGCAGCCGGGTGCACCTGGCCCCGGACGAGGCCGTCCTGGAGGCCGCGGGCCGGGCCGCGCTGGAGCGCGGGGGCCGGCCCTGAGACTCCGTCCTCAGCGGGTGCCGACCGCCGCGCGGACGGCCCGCCGGGCGAGCGCGGCGTCGTCGTAGAGCCGACGGATCATGATCCGCTGCTCCTCGCCGGCGCCCGGCACGTCGTACAGGCGGATCTCCCGCATCAGCACCAGCACCAGGTTGACCAGGAACGCGTCCCGGGCCATCGTGCCGCCGCTCTGCGCGAGTTGGCTGATCTGGCGGCGGGCGGCGGTGTCGCCGGAGAGCACGCTCCACAGCACCGCCAGGTCGTAGCCGGGCAGGTACCAGCCGGCCTGCTCCCAGTCGACCAGCACCGGGCCGGACGGCGCCAGCAGCATGTTGCTGAGCAGGGCGTCGCCGTGGCAGAGCTGGAGCGGGGTGTGGCCGAGGCCGTGCAGCAGGCCGCGCAGGTCGCCGGCGTCCCGGTCGGTGAGCTGGCCCACCGAGTGGTAGCGGGCGACCTCCAACTGGTAGTCCATGCGCGGCTGGAACACGTCGGTCGGCGGCCGCCACAGGTTCAGCGTCCGGACGGCGGTCAGCAGCGCCCGCACCTCGCCCGGGGTGGGCGCGTTGACGGGGTGGCGCTCCCGGGCCGCCGGGCGGCCGGGGACGCGCTCCATGACGAGCACGCAGCGGTCGTGGTCGGCGGCGACCAGCCGGGGCAGCCGCACCGGCGGGCGGTGCCGGACGAACGCCCGGTAGACCGCGACCTCGTGGTGGAAGTCGGCCACCAGCTGCTCGAAGTGCCCGCTGCGCACCGCCTGCGGGGCCAGGCACTTGGCGACCACCGGGGCCCGCCCGATGGTGCCCGCCACCAGGATGTGGCGGCTCCCCTCGCGCAGCACCTGGCGCGGGGTGAACGCGGGACATATCCGCGCGACGCTCGCCAGGGCGGCCCGTACCGCCGGGGTCTGCAGCGCCGACGGGTCGATCCGTTCGGGGCCGCCGACCTGGCCGGGCCGGTGCGGCTGGCGCAGCACCCGGCCGTCGGCCTGCCGGGCGAGCGGGACCCGGCCGCCGGCGGGCGGGGCGGTCTCGGGGCCGCGCAGCCCCAGCGCCGTACGGCCGGCCGGGACCCGGGCGTCCGTGGACCGGCCCTCGGTGCCGCGCGGAGCCACCGGGCGGCTCGACGGGGGCACCTGCTTGGGGCCGGGACGGCCGGCGGCTGCGGTGGGGGGGCGCAGCGCGGTGCGGGTCGCGGTCGGCGTGGGGGTCGTCGCTGAGGAGTACATGGGGTGAGGGTGGTCCCTTCCTGTCCGTCGGCGGGGTGCGCCCCGCGGTGCGGGGAGGGCCGGTGCCGCGTGCTTCCTGGCGTGACGGCGGCCCTGGCTCGGAGCGGTGGGTGGTGCGCGGGCGCCGGGCACGGACGCGGGGGTCGGGGGACCCCTCCTGCGGCGGTCCGCCCGTCCGCACCCTGGGGAATGCGGTCGGTCGGACTGCCGTGGCCGTGCCCGGCGCCCCCGCGCCACCCGGCCGCGCCACCCCCTCGGGTGAGGACCGGAGGCGTCCCGTGCCACGGACGGGGGACTGCCCCGACGCTGGTGGGACGCCGCCCGACCCTGGGGCGAGGTGGCGCACCCCTACAACACACCCGCCGTGCACTGGCTTAGTAGTCTGGCGGGCCCTGGCGAACGGTGGCGAATGCTCGCCTGGCACTTGCCCGAGCCTCTAGCCTCGAACCAGCCGAGGATCCTGGGGGCTTCATTGAGCAGGGGACCCAACACCCGACTCGCCGACCTGTTCGTCCTGACCGGATGGTCGAAGGGCGAACTCGCACGGCTGGTCAACCGTCGGGGTGCCGCGATGGGACAGCAGCAGCTGTCCACCGACACGTCGAGGGTACGGCGCTGGATCGAGCAGGGGGAGGTCCCCCGCGATCCGGTCCCGAGGGTGCTGGCGGCCGTGTTCACGGAGCGGCTCGGCCGTGTCGTCACCACTGAGGACCTCGGTCTGGAACGACACCGGCCAACCAGGTCCGGAGCGGCACCGTCCGCAGCAGTGCCATGGTCGCCGGATCGAACGGCCGCGGTCCTCACCGAGTTCACGGGAATGGACCTCATGCTGAACCGACGTGGATTGGTGGGCGCGGGCGCCGCGCTCACGGCCGGAACGGTCATCGCCGACTCCCTGAAGGGCTGGCTGGGCGGGGACGCCGTCGCGTACGCGGCCTCGGTGCCCGGACCGCGCCAGGTCATCACCGCCGGCGGTGCCCGCCCGGTGGTGGACGTGTACGACGCGGGCCCGGTCGGGCTCGACGAGGTGGAGTCGCTGGAGCACTCCGTGCAGGTCTTCCGGGCCTGGGACGCGGCCCGCGGCGGCGGGCTGCAGCGCAAGGCGGTGGTCGGTCAGCTCAACGAGGTGGGCGGCCTGTTGACGCACCGGCACGCCGCGGTCGTGGAACAGCGGTTGTGGCTGGTGGCGGCCAACCTGGCCGTGCTCGCGGGCTGGATGTCCCACGACGTCGGCCTGGAGCCCACCGCGCAGCGGTACTTCATGATCGCGGCGGAGGCGGCCAAGGAGGCCGGCGACCGGCCGCGGGCCGGCGAGGCGATCTCGCGGGCCGCGCGGCAGATGGTCCACCTGGGCCGGGCCGACGACGCGATCGACCTGATGGGGGCGGCCAAGGCGGCCGGCGGCCGGGTGCTGCCGAGAACGCGGGCGATGCTCAACACCGTCGAGGCGTGGGCGCACGCCTCGATCGGGCACTCGCAGGACACCTGGCGGCTGCTCGGCGAGGCCGAGGACCTGTTCGCCGAGGACGCTCCGGAGCCGCCGCCGTCCTGGATGCAGGTCTTCGACGAGGCCGAACTGCGCGGCATGCAGGCGCTGGTGCTGCGGACGCTGGCCGAGCACGACCCCTCGGCGGCCCCGCAGGCGCAGCGGCACGCGGAGCGGGTGATCGCCCTGCGGGAGGGCACCGGGCAGCTGCGCTCGGCGCTGTTCGACCGGATCACCCTCGCCTCGGTGCACTGGCTCACCGGCGAACCGGACGCGGCGGACTTCCAGGCGAAGATGGTGATGAACCTGATCGGCCAGAACTCCTCGCACCGGACCTGGGACCGGCTGCGCGAGATGTACCGGCTGACCGCGCGCTACCGGGGGCTGCCGCTGGTGGACGAGCTGCGGGCCGAGCTGGGGCGGGAGCTGCGGGCGGCGGACGCCAAGAACCGGCCGAAGCCGTCCTGAGGAGGCCGTCGTCGGAGGGGCACCCGGCGGGCCCCCGGCGGGAGCGGCCGTCGGGGCTCCCGGCCGGGTCTGCGCGGAAGGACGGGCCTGCGGGGAAGGACGGGCCGGGCCCGGCCGGACGGGTCAGCGCGCCGGTCGGAGCAGCATGCGCAGGGCGGTGACGGTGCCGTCCGCGCCGAGGACGGGCTCGCCCGCGCACTCGACGTCGGCGGGCCGGCCGCCTCCCCGGTGGATCCGCAGGGTGCCGGCGGAGGTACGGCCGTGGATCAGGGCGTCGGTCATCATCCGGCGCAGCAGCGGCCGGTCGGCCTCGGGGAGGCGGTCGGGCAGCCGGTCGAGGCTGAGCGGTCCGTCGCCCGGGTCGCAGCCGAGCAGGAGGTACGCCTCGGCGGTCCAGTGGACGCGGTCGGTGACGAGGTCCCACTCGGCCGAGCCGACGACGTCGCGCGGGCCCGTGTCGCGCTCGCGACCGCGGGGGGAGCGACCGTCCCGGGAACGGCCGTCCTGGGAACGGCCGTCGGGGGAGCGACCGTCCGGGGCGGGGTCGCCCGGGGCGGGGCCGTCGGGGGAGGGAACGTCCTCTTGGCCGAGATCGGGGCCGGACGGCTCCCGTGCCGTGCCGTCCACTCTGCCGTCCGTTCCGCTGTCCGCGTCGCCCGCGTCCCCGGAGCCGCCGTCGTGGGCGGTGCGGTCCGTCGTGCCCGCCGGGGCGCCGTCCACCGTGGCGGTGTCCGGCGGGCGGGCGGCGCCTAAGGGCATGTTCATGACCGGCCCATCGCTCGGGTGCGGCCCGTTCTGCACGGGCTCTCGGGTGGTGAGAAGACTGTCGCACAGCGTGCCCGCCCCTTGCGGGCGATTTGGACAGAACGCAGGCAAAATTCCTCTGGCATATGCCACCCTGGCGGGAGCCTTCGTCGCCCTGTGTGCGGCGGGGGGCCCGAGGCGGTAACCTTCGGTGATTCCGGCGCCCGGGCGCCCACCGCAGTACCGACCAGAGACCCCGGCGACGGAAATCCCGTTGCCACTACGACCGCCGCAACGGATGCTGACCTCATGTTCGAGCCAGTGATAGCACCTAGCGCCAGCCTCCTCGGCCTCCTGCAGCGAGGCCGCGGTGACGGGCAGCTCCACGCGCTGGCCGCCGACCGTACCGAGGCCGTCGCCGCGCTGGAGGAGTGCGTCACCAGGGATCCGCGAGCCGACTGGCAGGTCGAGAGCCGCTCCCTCTACTACGCCCGCCTCTACATGGAGCTGGAGGCGCCCCTCGACGGCATCGAGGACCACCTCCACTCCGCCGAGGACCTCGTGACCGACGACGAGAGCCGCACCGGCCTCGCCCTCTCCGTCCTGGGCCACCTCGCCGCGTACGGCCGGCGCGACGCGCTGCTGATGCTGCGCGAGTACGCCGCCACCGGCGCGAACTGGTCCTGGGCCCTCGACGAGCTCGCGCTGCGCGACGACGACCGCGGCCTGCTGCTGCTCGGCACCGCGGTGCTGGACCACTTCGCGCCGGGCCCCGAGGGCGACGCCGAGCTGCGCGAGTTCATCCGCAACGCGTACGAGCCCCGGCCCTGGCGGCTGTGGGCGGCCTACCACCCGAGAGTGGCCGCGGCCAGCGAGCAGTCCCCCTTCGACCTCTGGCAGCGCCAGCTCAACCGCGGCGGCGTGACCCCGGGCTGGTCGACCGCCGACGTGCTGGCCTGGGCCGACCAGGGCGACCTCGGCGGCCTCGGCGCCGGCGCCTTCCTCGGCCGCCCCGAGGGCCGGCCCGAGCCCGCCGCCGACCCGTCCGCCCCCGACGCCGTGGACCGCCGCGCCGCCGCGGCCGCCCGCTGCCTGACCGCCGTCGTCCGGCCCGAGGACCGCCCCCTCCTGCTGGAGACCGCCCGCGACGGCCTGCCCGGCGCCCGCCGGGCGGCCCTGCGCTACCTCGTCGACCAGCGGGACTCGGCCGCCGTCGAGCTGATCGAGGCCGCCGCCGCCGACGTGGACGACCGGGTCGTGCGCGCCGCCCTGGAACTGCTCGGCCGGATGCGCGGCCCCGAGGTGCTGGCGCAGGCCCGCCGCTGGGCCGACCCGGCCACCGGCGGCGCCGACAGCGCGCTCGGCGAGGCCGCCGTCAAGCTGCTCGCCGACGCCGGGGAGCCGGCCGACGCGCCGCTGGTCGTCGACGGGCTGCGCCGCTGGATCTCGGTGCGCGGGGTCAGCGGTACCGGGCTCGGGTCGCTGGTCGACGGTGCGGGGCGGCTGGCCGCCGCCGACGCCGTGCCCGTCCTGCGCCACATCTACGGCGAGGCCGCCTCCTCGGAGCTGCGCGGTCGCGCCGCCCGGGCGCTCGCCGCGACCGACGTGCACTTCCCGGAGGGCCCCGCCGTCGAGTGCCTCTGGGACTGCGAGGAGTCCACCCGCGAGCTCGCCGCGCGCCACGTCGCCACCACGGGCGACGCGCGCGTGCTGGAGCGCCTGCGCCGGCTCGCCGCCGACCCGGCCGAGGAGGCCGAGGTCCACGCCGCCGTCCGCGGCCGGCTGACCGCCGGTTAGCCACCCGGTCCGACGGGCCGTGGGCCGGACACCTCGAAACGGTGTCCGGCCCACGGTCGTTCCCGGGTGCGGGTGCGGGTGCGGGTGCGGGTGCGGGTGCCGGGTGCCGGGTGCCGGTGGCCCCCCTCCGCCGCGCCCGGGCCTCCGCAGCCGTTCCCGTTCGGTCGCCCGCGGGTCGCTCCCGGGTGCTTTTCTGAAACGCCGTTCTACTTCACCACGCCCGCGTCCGGGGCCAGGACGCCGCCGGCCACCAGTCCGATGATCAGGACGCCGAGCAGCACCCGGTAGACCACGAACGGCAGGAAGCTGTGGTGCGAGATGTACTTGAGGAACCAGGCGATCGCCGCGTAGCCGACCGCGAACGCGATCAGGGTGGCCAGGACGGTCGGCCCCCAGGCCGGGGCCGGCCCCTCGCCGATCTTGAACAGCTCCAGCGCCCCCGAGGCCAGCACCGCCGGGATCGCCAGCAGGAAGGAGTAGCGGGCCGCCGCCTCCCGGCTGTAGCCGAGCAGCAGGCCCGCGCTGATCGTGCCGCCGGAGCGGGACACCCCGGGGATCAGCGCGAGCGCCTGGGCCAGGCCGTAGACGCCCGCGTGCGGCAGGGTCAGCTCGGTGATCGGCCGGGCGTGCCGGATCGCGCGGGTGCGGTCGGCGAGGGCCAGGATCACGCCGAACACGATCAGCGTGGTGCCGATGATCCGCAGGTCGCGCAGGTGGGTCTCGATGGTGTCCTGGAACAGCTTGCCGAGGATCCCGATCGGCAGGGTGCCGATGATCACGAACCAGCCCATCCGGGCGTCCGGCTCGGAGCGCAGCGCCGGGCGGAACAGCGACAGCGTCCAGGTCCGCACGATGGCGGCGATGTCCCGGCGGAAGTAGATCAGCACCGCGGTCTCGGTGCCGAGTTGGGTCACGGCGGTGAAGGCCGCGCCCGGGTCGTCCCAGCCCAGGAGGGCGGAGAAGACCCGCAGGTGGGCGCTGGAGGAGACGGGCAGGAACTCGGTCAGCCCCTGGATCAGGCCGAGCACGGCCCCGTGGAACCAGTCGATCACCGGACACCCGTCCGGGGTATCCGTGGGTCGTCGTACATGTGGGGTCCTCGCAGGTCGGTACGGGCGTACGGGCATGCCGCGGCGCTCGCCCCCGGCATGCGGACGACCGTGCCCGCCCGTCCCTCGGGTCGCGCGCGGGCCCGGCGCGCGGCCGATGGTACGGGGTCAAAGTGACGACTTGCCGTTCACCTGTTCGGCGGACCCTCCGGAGGCTCGGTGGACGGCCTGGCGAGGACCCAGGTGCGGTCCGCGGTCAGGTAGCGCTCGACCGTCAGGCCGGCCTCCGCCAAGGCCTGTTCGAACGCCGCCGTGCTGAGCGGACGGGCCAGGAAGGTCTGCGTCCAGCGGCCGCCCGGGAACTCGTACTCGGCGAGCACGGAGTTGACGCCGTCCCCGACGGGGGTGGCGGAGAGGATCCGGCCCCACCCGTCCCCCAGCCGGCGCTCCCGCGGCACGGTGCGGTGCCAGTCCTCGCCCTCGCGCTGCACCAGCACGCAGCCGTCCTCGGCGACGTGGCGGCGGCAGGTCTCCAACAGCCCCTGGCGGACCGCAGGGTCGCCCGCGTGCACCAGGAAGGAGCCGAGCAGCACCACGTCGAAGCGCTCGCCGAGGTCCAGTCGCTCGATCGGGCTGCGCACGGTGCGCACGTCCGGGCGCACCCGCGCCAGCATCTCGGCGGACTCGTCGACCGCGGTCACGGCGAAGCCCCGGTCGGCCAGCGGGTGCGTCACCCGGCCTACGCCGCAGCCCAGTTCGAGGAGGGTGGCGCCGGCCGGCACCGCGGCCCCGATCACGTCGGGCTCGTCGCGGACGGGCAGCAGTGACCACATCTCGACCGCGCAGCCGTCCGGGGTGATCGCGCCGGGGCCGGTGCCGTCGTACCCCGGGCGCCGCGCGTCGCCCGCCTGCGTGCCGACACCGCGCGCCTGCCCGTCGTGGCCCGTCCGTCCGTCGTGGCCGGTCTGCCCGACGTCGCTCGTCCGCTCGTCGTCGTCCGGGTTCCTGCCGTCGCCGCTCTCCGTGCCGTTGCCCATCGGGCCATCGGAGCACGCGCGGCGTGGCGGGGGAAGGGGAGGGCGACCGGCCGGGGCGGGTTTCGGTCAGTCCGTCAGTGCACCCTCGAGTTCGGCCAGGGTGGCGCGCAGCCAGGCGAGTTCGGCCTCGCTGGTGGCGCGGGCGATCAGCAGCAGCCCGCGCCGGAACGGGTCGGTGAACTCCTCGGCGCCGACCGGGCGGTCCCCGTCGTAGAAGAAGCTGGCCGGCTCGGTGAGGAAGGCCAGCCGTCGGTGGAGCACCGCGGCCTGGGCGGCGGGGTCGTCGAGGTGGCGCAGGAAGGCGAGCAGGGTGAACCAGCGGTTCTCGTCGCTGATGTCCAGCGCCTCGGGTTCGCGCAGCCGTGCCAGCAGGGCGCCGCGGCCCTCCTCGGTGAGGTGGAGGGTGTGCCGCGGGGCGGCGGCGCTGCCGGGCTCGGTGACGCGGACCAGCAGGCCGTCGGACTCCAGGCGCTTGATCGCCGGGTAGAGCGTGCCGTCGCTGATCGGGCGGACGTGTCCGGTGAGCGCGGCGAGGTGGCGGCGCAGCTGGTAGCCGTGCAGCGGGCGGTCGTAGAGGAATCCGAGGATCGCGAGCTTCAGCATGGGGCCACTCTCTCAGACCCGTCCCTCGGGGCACAGGTATATCGCTTCCAGGGTACCTCGTTGTCGAGGTATGGTCTCGATGGTCCGAGTCGAACGACGTCCCGCGTCGAGCGACGTCCGGCGTCGGAGCTGTTCCGAGTCGAAGGACGTCCCGCGTCGAAGGAGGAGTCCCGTGCTGCGCCACGCCCCCGTCACCCCGAACGGCGACCTGATCCGCTGGGTCGAACTGCCGGGAGCCGAACCCGCCCGGCTCTACCTGCACGGCCTTGGCGCCAGCTCGCCCGTCTACTTCGCGGCCGCGGCGGCCCACCCGGTGCTCGCCGGTCGCCGCTCCCTCCTGCTCGACCTGCTCGGCTTCGGCATCAGCGACCGTCCCGCCGACTTCGGCTACACCCTGGAGCAGCACGCCGACGCCGTCGCGGCCGCGCTGGCCGCGGAGGGGCTCACCGGTGTGGAGGTGGTCGGCCACAGCATGGGCGGCGCGGTCGCCGTGGTCCTCGCCCACCGGCACCCGCGGCTGGTCTCGCGGCTCCTCCTGGTCGACGCCAACCTGGACCCCGCCGCCCCCGGCCCGCGGCCCGGCGGCAGCGGGATCGCGGGCTTCACCGAGGAACAGTTCCTGGCCGGCGGCCGGGAACTGGTCGCCGAGCGGGTCGGCCCGTCCTGGTGGTCGACGATGCGCCTGGCCGGGCCCGAGGCGCTCCACCGCAGCGCCGTCCACCTGGCCCGGGCGACCACCCCCACGATGCGCGAACTCCTGGTCGGCCTAGACCTCCCGCGCACCTACCTCCACCCGCAGGCCGACGGGGAGCCGCGCGACGCCGACGGGCTCCGGGCGGCCGGTGTCCGCGTGGTGGCCGTTCCGGACTGCGGGCACAACATCATGCTCGACAACCCGGAGGCCTTCGCCGACGAGGCCGCGGTGGCACTCGGGCTCGACCCCGCCGCCGGGCCCGGCCCCGGCTGAGGGCCCGGACTCGGCCCCGGCCCCCGCTGAGGGCCCGGACTCGGCCCCGGCTCAGGGCTCGTAGCGTGAAGGCGTGACGAGACCGATGACGGGAATCGAGGCCCCGCCCGCGCTGGCCGCCTCGCTAGACCGGTTCCTCGGGCCGGCCGGGCGGGCCTGGGCCGCCGGACTCCCGGCCCTCGCGGACGGCCTGCTGGACCGCTGGGAGCTGCGCCCGGACGGCCCGGCGGCACACGGCGCGGTCGGGCTGGTCCTGCCGGTGCTGCGGGCCGACGGCAGCCCCGCGGCGCTCAAGCTCCAGCCGGTGGACGAGGAGACGGCCGGCGAGCCGCTCGCCCTCCGCACCTGGGCGGGGCGCGGCGCCGTCCGGCTCCTCGGCCACGCGGAGGACTCGGGGGTGATGCTGCTGGAACGGCTCGACGCGGGGCGGTCGTTGCTCGACGTGCCGGACGAACGCGCGGCGCTGCGCGCGCTCGCCGAGCTGCTGCGGGAACTGACGCACCGTCAGGCTCCGTCGGGTCTGCGCACGCTGGCCGAGGTCGCGGACGACGTACTCGCCCGGGCCCCGGCCGCGGTCGCCGCCCTCGCCGACCCGGTCGAACGGGGGCTGCTCGCCGGCTGCGCCGCCGCCCTGCGCGAGGTCCGCGCCGAACCCGGTGACCGCCTGCTGCACTGGGACCTGCACTACGGCAACGTGCTCGCGCCGCTCGACGGCGCGGACCGCGGCGACTGGCTGGCCATCGACCCCAAGCCGCTCGCCGGACACCCCGGCTTCGAGCTGCTCCCGGCGCTGCGCAACCGCTGGGACGACGTGGTCGCCACCGGCGATGTCCGGCGGGCCCTGCGGCGGCGGTTCGACCTCCTGACCGAGGCGCTGGCGTCCGACCGGCAGGCGGCCGCGGCCTGGACGCTCGGGCGGGTGCTGCAGAACGCGGTGTGGGCGGCCGAGCAGGGCGAGGCGGCATTGGACCCGGAGCAGCGGGTCCTCGCGGAGCTGCTGTCGGGGCGCTGACCGGACCCCCGTCCGTTGCGGCAGTGCCCCGTCTCGGCGCCAGCCTCACCGCTCCTGCCTCAGCCTCCCCGCGTCACTGCTCCCGCGTCACTGCTCCCGCGTCACCGCTCCCGCAGTGGTGCGAAGCGCAGCGGCGTGCCGGGCCGGGCCTGGGCGGCGGCGGCCAGGTCGGCGGTCGGGACGACCCCGATCACGGGGTAGCCGCCGGTGGTCGGGTGATCGGCCAGGAAGACCACCGGCTGTCCGTCCGGCGGGATCTGCACGGCGCCCAGCACCATTCCCTCGCTGGGGAGTTCGCCGGTCCGGACGCGGGCGACGGCCGGGCCCTCGGTGCGCAGGCCGATCCGGTTGCTGGCGGCCGCGACGCGGTACCCGTCGCAGCCCAGCCGGGTGACGGCCGCCGGTGCGAACCAGTCGGCGCGCGGGCCGAGCCGCAGACGCAGCACCAGTTCGGCCGGGGGAGCGGGCAGCGGCACCAGGTCCGGCCGGGCGCCGGGGGTCGGGGGAGGGCCGACGGGCAGCCGGTCCCCGGCGGCCAGCGGGGCCGGGCCGAGCCCGGAGAGCAGGTCCGCCGAGCGGCTGCCGAGGACCGCCGGGACGGCGACCCCGCCCGCCACCGCCAGGTATCCGCGCACGCCGGCGGTCGCCGCGCCGACCTCGACGAGGGCGCCGGCCGGCACCGCGACCGGGGCGCCCCACGCGGCGGCCCGCCCGTCGACGCGCACCGGGGAGGGGGCGCCGGTGACGGCGACGACCACCGGCCCGAGGGCGCGCAGCGCGACCCCGCCGAGCGTGGTCTCCAGGCCGGCGGCCTCCGGACCGTTGCCGACCAGCCGGTTCGCGGCCCGCAGCGCAGGCTCGTCCAGCGCCCCGGCCCGGGGCACCCCGAGGTGGGCGACACCGCGCCGCCCGAGGTCCTGCACGGTGGTCAGCGGCCCGGGCCGCACCACCAGGAGCCCGTTCGCCGGATCCGTCCCCGGTGCCCGTGTCACGTCCCCGCTCCCTCCCTACGCCCGTACCGCGGTGAACCGCACCCGTACGCCCGGGGCCAGCAGCGCCGCCGGTTCGCGCCCGGTGTCCCAGAGCGTCAGCGCCGTCCGCCCGAGCAGCTGCCACCCGCCGGGGGAGGAGCGCGGGTAGACGCCGGTGTACGGGCCGGCCAGGGCGACCGACCCAGCTGGGACGGCGCTGCGCGGGGTGGCCCGGCGGGGCACCCCGTACCGCGGCGGCAGGCCGGTGAGGTAGCCGAAGCCGGGGGCGAAGCCGCAGAAGGCGACCACGTACGCGGGCGAGGTGTGGATCCGGACGGCCGCTTCCTCGGACACCCCCCACAGGGTGGCGACCTCGGCGAGGTCGGCGCCGTCGTACACGGTCGGGACCTCCACCAGCGGGCCGCTCGCCGCGGCCGCGGCCGTCGGCCGGGCGGTGCGCAGCAGGGCGGTCACCGCGTCGACGTCGGCCACGCCGTCCAGCAGTACGGTGCGGGCGGCGGGCACGATCTCCTCCACCGCGTCGAGTGCGCCGGGGGCCTCGCCGGCCTGCCGTTCGCGCAGCCAGCCGTACAGCGCGGCGACCGCGGCCTCGTCGGCGAGCTCGACCAGCAGGGACCGCTCGCCGACCCGGCGCACCGTGGCGGGCGCCGTCACGTGAACGCCTCCACCCGGACCCCGGCGGAGGCCAGCGCGCCGCGGATCCGCCAGGCGAGCTGTGCGGCGCCGGGGGTGTCCCCGTGCACGCACAGGGAGCGGGCCTCCACGGAGATCCGTTCGCCGCCGACGGCCTCGACCGAGGCGTCCCGGGCGATGCCGACGGCGCGGGTGATCACCGCTTCGGGGTCGTGCACGACGGCGTCGGGCTCGCGGCGCGGGACGAGGGTGCCGGCCCAGGTGTACGCCCGGTCGGCGAAGGCCTCGGTGACCACGGGCAGTCCGACGCCCTCGGCGACGGCGAGCAGCCGCGAGCCGGGCAGGCCGAGCACCGGCAGCGGCCCGTCGCAGACGGCCCCGGCCCGTAGCACGCCGGCGACGACGGCCTCGGCCTGTTCCGAGTCGGCGACCACGCGGTTGTAGAGGGCGCCGTGCGGTTTGACGTAGGAGACCCGGGAGCCGGCGGCCCGGGCGAAGACCTGGAGGGCGCCGATCTGGTACGCGATCTCGTCGGCCAGCTCCTCCGGTGGGACGTCCATGGCGCGTCGGCCGAAGCCGGCCAGGTCGCGGTAGGAGACCTGGGCGCCGATCCGGACGCCGCGTTCGGCGGCCAGCGCGCAGACCCGGCGCATCGTGGACGGATCCCCCGCGTGGAAGCCGCAGGCGACGTTGGCGCTGGTCACCACGGACAGCAGCGCCTCGTCGTCGGTCAGCGTCCAGCGTCCGAACCCCTCACCGAGGTCCGCATTGAGATCGATCACCGCATCGGCCACGCCCGTCCGCCTCCCAGCAGCTGTTGAGCCAGATGGTAGGGCCTGCGGATGAAGGCCGTTGCCCGTGACCCGGGCCCCCGGCGGGCGCCCCGGCGTGCGGGCCCGCCGCGCACGCCCCGGGACGGCTCCGACTCAGCCCGCGGCCACCGGTCCCCGGAAGGAACGTTCCAGCGGCCGTAGGGCCCGCAGCACGATCAGCAGGGGGATGACACCGATGACCCCGAACGACATGTCGATGAATCGCCAGGCGAGCGGGATGCCCCGGATCGGGCCGCAGACCAGGGCCAGCGGGATGACGGCGCCGCAGGCGAGCACCGCCCAGCGGATCACCCAGACGTTGCGGACCGGGTCCTTGATCGGGCCCCAGAACGCGGCGGCGATGACCAGGTGGGCGAAGGCCAGCCAGTCCGTGCCGTAGGCGAGGAAGGGGTAGCGGGCGTCGGTCTCGGCCACGCCCGTGCGGACCCGCTCGATCCAGTCCAGTGCGCCGGGCACCCAGTCGACCAGCGGGGCGGCCGGTCCGCTCGCGAGGTCGGCCAGCCAGCGGGTCTCGGCCACCAGGGGGAAGGCCGTCAGGCCGCTCAGCACCAGGCAGACCACGAAGGTCCGGAGCCACCGCCGGACCCGCCGCAGTGCCGCCGCGGTCTCGGTGTCCGGCGCGGTGCCCGTCGCGCGGTCCGTGCCGTGGTCCCGCTCGCTCTCCATGGTGCGAACCTCCAGGTCGAAGGGCAGACGGGGCCTTGTCCCGACTGCGCGGAACCGACTCTAGACCTTTGATTTGAACGCGTTCAACTCGGCCCCGCGCCCCGCGGAAGGGTCCCGGCGTCCCGCCGACCCGGACCGCGGGCCCGCCGCAGGGCGCCCAGCCCCGACCGGCTGCCCACCCCCGACCGGCTGCTGACCGCCGACGGCTGCCGACCGCCGACCGGCCGGCCCCGGACGCGACGGTGCCCGGACGCCGAAGCGCCCGGGCACCGGGGGAGGCGGTCGCCGCGGCTACGCGGTGTACGTGTAGGTCACCGGGGCGCTGGTGCCGCCCGCCGTGGTCACCGTGACGCCCACCGGACCGGGCCCCGCCGCCGCCGGCGCGGTGGCCGAGCAGAAGGACGGTCCGCAGGAGACGTGCGCGGCCGGCACCCCGCCGAACGCGACCGTCCCGTAGGTCAGGTTGCTCCCCTGGAGGTAGACCAGGGTGCCGCCGGCGGCCGGGCCGCTGGTGGTGGTCAGGTTGGTGACCGCCGGGGCGGCCGGCGGCGGGGGCGGGGCGCCCGTGTAGTCGAAGGTGACCGGCGCGGTGGCCGTGCCGCCGGGCGTGACCACCGAGACGGGCACGCTGCCGGAGCCGCCCGGGGTGGTCACCGTGCACGCGGTGTCGGTGCAGCCGCCGCCCGCCGGGACGCCGCCGACCAGCACCATGCCGTGCGCCAGGTTGCTGCCGTTGACGGTGACGGCGGTGCCGCCCGCGCCCGGACCGGTGGTGGTGCCGAGGCCGGTGACGGCGGGGGCGGCCTGGGTGGTCGGCGGCTGCGGGCCGGTGCCGAGCAGGTAGGTCGACACGTGGCCGGTCGGGTCGGTGTCGTTGGGGTTGCCGACCGTCACGGTGATCGGGCCGGTGGCCGGCGCCGTCCCGTTGGTGGCGACGTAGACCTTCATGAAGTTGCTGACGCCCGGCTTGCGGGTGCCGGTGAAGACGGCCTCCAGGTGCCGGCCGTCGGGCGAGACGGTCTCGGTGAAGGTGTAGTCGTACGGGGTGTTGTAGAAGGCCGCGCCGCTGGTGGTGACGCCGGGCGGCAGGTCGACGGTGAGGTGGGTGGGACCGGTGAGGTCGGCGGTGCCGGCCGAGGTCCAGGTGACGGAGAAGTTGGTGCTGTCGTGCGCGAAGATCGGGTAGTTGCCCGCCTGCGACACGGTGACGTGCTGGGCCGAGGCCGAGCGGACGGCGGCCGGGGCGGCGGTGGCACCGGCGGCGCCGGCGGCGAGGGTGGTCACGGACAGCGCGGCGGCGAGGCCCACTTTTGCCAGTCGGGTGATCATAGGTCGATCATCACCGAACTACCGCGCCGCCCTCACGGTTTTCTCGAATGCCGGTTCGAGAATGGCGAAATCCCGTTCCGAATTGGCTCTGCGCGCCACCCGTGGCCTGCCGCTGCGCCCGCCCGCAAGGCTCGTTTCGGTCGATGTCGGTGCGAACCTCTAATCTTGTCCACCGTGACCGCCATCGCTGACCCGCCCACCGAGCACGGCACCCGGCCGCCCGCCGGGCCCGCCGCCGCCCGGCCCGCGCCCGGCCCCGCCGCCGACGAGGGCCTGGCCCGCCGGCTCAAGGCGCTGGCCTGCACCGCCCCGCTGCACGACCTGGACAACCGCAAGGTCAACCTGGCCGGCGAGTACGGCGGCTACGCGATGGCCGAGGTCGGCCTCGCCGCGATCGACCTGGTCACCCTGCACATGGACTTCGACACCGGCGCCGACCGCGACATAGTGCTCGCCCGGCTGCTGCCCAGGGTCGCCGCCCAGGCCGTCGGCCGGCCCGGCACCGAGCACGAGCGGGTCGCCCGCTGGGTGCTGGAGTCGCTGATCAACGTCGGCAGCGTGGACCGCGGCTTCCGCGCCGTCTACGGCACCTTCGGGGCGGACGGCGAGTACGTCCGGCGCGACTACGACTTCAAGCTGATCGAGGAGGTGCCCGGCCCCGACGGCGGCGTCTACCTGCGCACCACCGACGAGGCGGTGAACGTCCTCGTCGGTGCGCTCGACACCGACGTCACCTCGGCCCAGATCGCCGCCGAGGTCAAGCTGGAGGTGCTGATCCGCCGCGGCCGGCTGGCCGACGCCCAGCTCGCCGCCGAGCAGGCCCGCTACCGCACCGTCCAGTACGCCGAGACGCTGCGCCGCGCCCTCGACGCCACCCGCCGCAACGTCCGTGCCGTCGACTGGATGCGCGCCGTGCCCGACCTCATCGACGAGGCGCTGGACCACATCGCCGACCGCTACCGGCACGAGAACGCGATTCTCACCAACATCCGCAAGGCCCGCGACGAGGCCGAGGAGCCGGAGCACAAGCGCCGCGCCGCCGAGCTCGTCGACATCGTCAAGGACTGCATCCGCCGCCACACCCAGCTGCAGACCCGGCTGCTGGAGGCCGGCCCGCTGTTCCGCGCCGAACAGGACCGGCAGGCCTTCGCCGCCCCGGGCGCCCGCAGCGGCATCGACCTCTACGGCCAGCTGCTCGCCCCCGTGCTGCGGCTGCCGCTCGAACAGGCCGTCCGCCCCACCGACGCCTTCTTCGCCCGCGGCACCGGCCTGCGCACCCCCGCCTCCGTCCGGGTCGCCGACCTGGTCGACCTGCTGCTCACCCCGCCGGTCGAGCGCGAGCACCTCGGCGCCGAACTGCCCGACCCGGACCTCGTCGCCACCCCGGACGACAGCCGCTTCTCCGAAGCCCAGCTGGAGGCGGCCCTGGTCCTGCTGGACCTGCCCGCCGACGCCCCGCGCCGGCTCTCCGGCCTGCTCGCCGAGGCCCGCGAACAGGACCGCGAGCTGCCCTACCTGGTCGCCCTGCTCGCCGTCCACGCCGCCAGCCCACCGGTCGGCACCGCCTACCGCCAGGGCGAGGAGCGGCTGTTGTTCGCCGTGGACGACGGCACCCCGCTGCAGGACGAGGAGTTCGGCGGCGCCGACCTGATCGTCGGCAGCGCACTGCTGGACGCGGCCGGCATGGCCGCCGACCGCAAGGACGCCGGCTGAGCGGCCGGCCCCCGTCGACCGCCCAGGCCCCGCCGCCCGCGCCCCGGACCGCCCCGGCGACGGCCCCCCGTCCCGGAACCCGACGCACCACCCGTACCCGACGCACCACCCGAACCCGATGCACCGCCCGTACCCGACGCACCACCCGCGAGGAGCACCGCCCGTGACGACCCACCACGACACGTCCTGGGCGGCCGAGACCGAACCCGCGGCCCCCACGCCGATCACCCCCGCCGACGTCGCCGACGCCGCCCGGCTGGTCTCCTTCGGCCTGCAGGCCAAGCTGCTCCCCGCCCGCGACGCCGAGTACGCCGAACTCGTCCGCCGCCACCGCGAGGACCCGCCGTTCGCCCGGCTCGCCGACGCCGTCGCGACCGGCATGGGCCTGGTCGTCCTGGAGGTCTCGCCGCGCGCCGGCATGGCCGTCGCCGCCGCCGAGGACTCGCTGTTCGCCGTCCGGATGGGCGACTACTCGCGCCGCGCCGCCTCCGAGTCCACCGACCGGTTCCTGCACGGCCTGGCCCACCTCGCCGTCGCCGCGATGGCCTTCCCCCGCCCCGAGGACCTCGCCGACGACGGCTACCTCGGCCGGATCACCGTCAACGGCGTCGACGCCTTCGTCCGCCAGGCCTGCCGCCGCCTCGAGGAGCAGGCCGACGCGGAGGGCGCCAACACCGACCCGCAGTCCGACGCCCCCGGCCTGGAGGCCGCCTGGCGGGTGTGGGCCCGGCGCACCGCCACCGGCGCCACCAAGGACGCCCGCCGGCTCTCCGGCTCGACCACCGGCATCGTCGCCAAGGCCGTGATGTTCCTGGTCGACTCCGGCTTCCTGCAGAAGGTCGCCGACGACGCCGGCGGCACCTACCGCACCACCGCCCGCTACCAGCTCCAGGTCCGCGACCTGGCCGGCAGCGCGGCGATGGCCGAACTGCTCGACCTCGGCGTCGTCCCCGTCTCCGACGGCACCGCCAGCCTGCTGCCCCCGGACACCGGCGACGAGCTGGTCGCCGACGCCGGCCTGCCGTTCCACTCGCTCTGACGCCCCCTCCCACCACCCTCACGGAGAACCGCCGCACATGTACGAGCTCAACCGGGTCCGCCTCTACTCGATCGGACCGGCCGGCGCCCGATACGCCGACACGGTGCTCGACCTGCGCGGCGTCGGCGAGCCCGTCGCCGACCCGGCCCCCCAGCAGATCGGCCTCTTCGGCGAGGACACCGACGGCCCGGTCCGCCGCCCCGCCCCGGCCGGCGTGCTCTTCCTGGAGAACGGCGGCGGCAAGTCCGTCCTGCTCAAGCTGATCTTCTCGGTCATGCTCCCCGGCCACCGCAACACCCTCGGCGGCGCCAGCTCCGGCGTGCTGCGCAAGTTCCTGCTCGCCGACGACTGCGGCCACGTCGCCCTGGAGTGGCAGCACACCGTCACCGGCGAGCTGATCGTGGTCGGCAAGGTCAGCGAGTGGCGCGGCCGCCAGGTCTCCTCCGACCCGCGCAAGTTCGCCGAGACCTGGTACTCCTTCCGCCCCGGCCCGGGCCTCACCCTGGACTCGCTGCCGGTCGCCGAACGGGTCAGCCTGGCCGGTGACCAGAAGGTCCGCGGCCGCCGCCGCACCATGAAGGGCTTCCGCGACGCCCTCACCGAGGCCGGCAAGGCCCACCCCCACCTCGACCTGGTCTTCGAGGACGGTCACGACCGCTGGACGGAACACCTCGGCGAGCTCGGCCTCGACCCCGAACTCTTCCGCTACCAGCGCGAGATGAACGCCGACGAGGGCGAGGCCGCCGGCCTCTTCGCGGTCAAGCACGACAGCGACTTCACCGACCTGCTGCTGCGCGCCGTCACCGACACCCGCGACACCGACGGCCTCGCCGACCTCGTCCACGGCTTCGCCGCCAAGCTCGGCCGCCGCGCCGAACTCACCGCCGAACGCGACTTCACCGCCGGCTCGCTGGACCTCCTGGAACGCATCGTCGAGGCCACCGGCGCCCGCGAGACCGTCCGGGAGGCGCACCGCACCGCCGAGCGCCGCACCCGCCGCCTCGCCCACGCGCTCACCTCCCGCGCCGCCGCCGAACGCGACCGCGCCCAGGACCTCGCCATCGAGGTCGCCGCCGCCGCGGGCGCCGTCACCGCCGCCGAGGCCGACCGCACCCGGCACACCCTGATCACCGCCGAACTCACCCACCGGCACGCCACCCTGGGCCTCACCGCGGCCACCACCGAGGCCGCCGCGCTGCGCCGCGAACTCATCGAGGCCCGCACCCTGCACTCCGCCTGGCAGGCCGCCGAGGCCGTGCTGCGCCAGCGCGCCGCGGCCGACCGGGTCGCCCGGGTCGCCGTCGCCATCCGCGAGGCCGAACTCGACGCCGCCCCCGCGCTCGCCGCCCGCGCCCGCGCCGCCACCGCCCTGGCCCGCGCCCTGGAGGCCGCCGCCGCGGCCGCCGAAGGCCGCGCCGACACCGAGGAACAGCGCGCCGGGGAGCTCCAGGAGGACGGCGCCAAGGCCCAGTCCGACGCCACCGAGGCCGCCACCGCGGCCCAGAAGGCCCGCAGCGAGGCCGAGCACCTGCGCCAGCGCCTCGCGGAGGTCGAACAGGAGACCGCCGCCGCCGTCGAGGCCGGCTTCATCGACGCCGACGGCGACGTCGATCCGGCCCGCGCCGCCCTGCACGCCGCCGACGTCGAGAAGGCCGCCTGCGCCGCGCTCGCCCAGGCCCGCGCCGCCGCCGAGGCCGGCGCCACCCGGCTGCGCGAGGCCGCCGCCGCCACCGGCCGCGCCGAGCTCGCCGCCGAACGCGCCGGGGACGCCCGCCGGGCCGCCGACCGGGCGCTCGCCGCCGAACGGCGCACCGCCGCCCTGCTCGCCACCGAGCAGCGCCTCGCCGACCTGCTCTCCCTGACCCCCGCCCCCACCGAGTGGAACGAGGACGGCGCGGGCGTCGAGGAGGACGCTGGCTTCCTCACCCCCGACGTCCTGGACCGCAACGCCGAGTACCTGCGCGAACTCCTCGACGAGTCCATCGCCACCGCCGAGCGCACCCTGTTCGACCTGCGCACCGCCGCCGCCGACGACTCCCGCATCCTCGCCGCCCTCGGTGACGGCGGCCTGCTGCCGCCCGGCCCGGACGTCCTGGCCACCGTCGAGTACCTCGCCGAGCACGGCATCCCCGCCCTGCCCGGTTGGCGCTACCTCGCCCAGTCCGTCGACCCGGCCGACCATGAGGCGATCCTCGCCGCCCGGCCCGAACTCGTCGACGGCGTCGTGGTCACCGACCCGAGCTCGCTGGAGCGCGCCCGCGAGGCCCTGCAGGCCGCCGCCCTGCTGCCCCGCTCCACCGTCGCGGTCGGCGCCGCGGCCTCGCTGATCGCCCCGATCACCGACCAGCCCGCCTTCTTCCTGGTGCCGCCGAACCCGGCCATGCACGACGAGTCCGCCGCGGACGGCGAGCGCCGCGAGCTGCGCGCCCGGGCCGGCGCCCGCGAGGAGCACATCCGCGAACTCGCCGCCCGCCTCGGCGCCGACCGGGCCCTCGCCGCCCGCCTCGCCTCCTGGCACGCCTCCTGCCCGCCCGGCACCCTCGCCGAGCTCGCCGCCGCCGCCGGGGCCGCCCGTGAGCACGCCGAGCAGGCCGCCGCCGCCCTCGCCACCCTGCGCACCGACCACGACGAGGCCGAGACCGACCACGCCGTCGCCGCCGCCGCCCACGAGGAGCACCGGGAGAGCGCCCAGCGCGCCCGGCGCCGCGCCGACGCCCTCTCCGGCCTGGCCTTCCGGCTGCGCGAACGCCCGACCTGGGCCCGCCGCCAGCGCGAACTCGCCGAGGACGCCGCCGAGTGCGACCGCCGCCAGGCCGTCTGCGCCGAGCGCGCCCGCACCTGCGACGAGGACCGCCGCGCTGCCCAGCGCGCCGCCGACGACGCCCGGCGCACCGCCCGGACCCTGCGCGCCGAGCGCGCCGAGATCCCCGCGGCCGAGCAGACCGACGAGCCCGCCGACGCCGCGCCCGCCGCCCTGCCCGCCCTGCGCGAGGCCTACCGCGCCGCCTCCCAGGTGTACGAGAAGGTCGGCGTCGGCGCCGACCTGCGCGCCGAGCAGGCCCGCGCCGAGGGCGACGAGGCCGCCGCCGCGACCGAACTCGACCGCCTCACCAACAAGGTCCGCACCCGCGCCGAGGAGCTCCTCGGCAGCCCCGACGGCGCCGACGGACCGGCCCGCCAGGCCGCCGCGGCCCGCGCCGAGGACCTGGTCGCCACCATCGAGGCCCGCTCCGCCGCCGCCAGCGAGCAGCTCGGCCGGCTGCGCGGCGAGGCCGAGCGCTCCGCCCCCGCCGACGGCGAGGCGCACACCGAACTGCCCGAGGACCTCGTCCCCACCGACCCGGAGCACGCCCAGGCCCTGCTGCGCACCGCCACCGGCCGGCTCGCCGAACGCCGGGAGGCGCTGGACGCAGCCCGTACCGCGCACGCCGACCTCCAGCGCACCTTCGACGCGGCCCAGGCCGCCGCCGCGGACTTCGACGAACTCGCCGGCCAGCTGCGCGACGGCCTGCGCGAGCACCAGGAGGACGACGGCCGGCCCGTCGAGCCGCACCTCGGCTCGCTGCCCGAGGCCCGCAGCACCGCCACCGAGGCCCGCCGCGCCCTGCGCACCGCGGCCGGCGAGCTGTCCTCCGCCGAGCTCGCCGTCCGCGACGCCTCCGACGCCCTCGTCCGGCACGCCAACGCGGCCCGGTACGAGGCCGTCCGCACCCCCGCCCGCCAGCAGATCCGCGAACTGCCCGCCGCTGCGCTGCCCGAGCACGCCGCCAGCTGGGCCGCCGCCTTCGCGCCCCGGCTGCGGGTGCTCACCGACGAACTCGCCCAGCTGGAACGCAACCGCGGGTCGATCGTGGACCGGCTGCGCGGCCTGGTCGAGTCCTCGCTCACCACCCTGCGCGCCGCCCAGCGGCTGTCCCGCCTCCCCGAGGGCCTCGGCGAGTGGTCCGGCCAGGAGTTCCTGCGGATCCGCTTCGAGGATCCGGACCACGCCACCCTGGTCGAGCGCCTCGGCGAGGTCATCGACGAGGCCACCCGCGCGGCCGTCAGGAAGAACAGCGACCTGCGCCGCGACGGCATGTCGCTGCTGCTGCGCGGGGTCGCCGCCGCGATCGGCCCCAAGGGCGTCAGCGTCGAGATCCTCAAGCCCGACGCGGTGCTGCGCGCCGAGCGGGTCGGCGTCGGCCAGATGTCCGACGTGTTCTCCGGCGGCCAGCTGCTCACCGCGGCCATCGCGCTCTACTGCACGATGGCGGCGCTGCGCGCCAACGACCGCGGCCAGTCCCAGCTGCGGCACGCCGGAACGCTCTTCCTGGACAACCCGATCGGGCGCGCCAACGCCACCTACCTGCTGGAGCTCCAGCGGGCGGTGGCCGACGCGCTCGGCGTCCAGCTGATCTACACCACCGGCCTGTTCGACACCACGGCGCTCGCCGAGTTCCCGCTCGTCATCCGGCTGCGCAACGACGCCGACCTGCGGGCCGGCCTCAAGTACATCTCCGTCGAGGAGCACCTGCGCCCGGGCCTGCCCGCGCCGCAGGACCCGGACGGCCCGGCCGTCCACGGCGAGATCACCGCCACCCGGATGTTCAAGCGCCCGGCGGAGGTGCCGGCCCAGGCCTGACCGGCCGGAACCGGTCCGGGCCCGGCGGCGCCCGGGCCCGGCGGCCGGTCCGCGCCGCCCCGGCCCGGTACCGGCCCCGCCCCGAACTGGCTAGCGTGACGGGCATGCTGACGATCGCGCACTTCAGTGACATCCACCTCGGCCAGCAGCACCGTCGGGACCGCGGCCGGCGGGCCAGGCGCCGGGCCGAGCAGGTCATGGCGTACCTCGACGCCCTGCCCGGCCCGCTGGACGCCGTGCTGGTCACCGGCGACCTCGCCGACCACGGCCTGGCCGCCGAGTACCAGCAGGTGGTCGAGGTGCTGGACTCCCGGCACCCGGTGCTGATCTGCCCCGGCAACCACGACCGGCGCGGCCCCTACCGGGAGGTGCTGCTCGGGGAGGCACCGACGGACGAGCCGGTCAACCGGGTGCACCGGCTGCCCGGCGCGGACGTGTTGATGCTCGACTCGTCGATACCCGAGCGGGACGACGGCCTGCTCACCGACCGGACGCTGGACTGGCTGGACGCCGAACTGACCGCCGGGCGGAGCGATCTGCCGGCACTGGTGGCCTTCCACCACCCGCCCGTCGTGCTGCACCTGCCGACCGTCGACCGGATCCGGCAGTTCGAGGAGGAGCGGCTGGCCGCGGTGCTGCACCGGCACCCCCGGGTGGCGGCGCTGTTCTGCGGCCACTCCCACACCGCGGCCGCGGCCTCCTTCGCCGGCCTGCCGCTGCTGGTCGCCCCCGGCGTGGTCTCCACCGTCACGCTGCCCTGCGAGGGCGGGCGCGGCATCTCCTTCGGCCAGCCGCCGATGCTGGCCTTCCACGTCCTGGGCGACGAGCGCGCCCTGACCACCCACTACCGGGTCGTGCCCCAGGAGTAGATCCGCCGGACAGAACCTAGGGGCTCCGAGGCACGACCGGGCCCCGCCGGCCTCAGGCGGGCAGCCGGGGCCGGTGCTGCGGCGGCTGCCCGCCGGGCCGGGGGAGGGGTCGGGGGGCGAGCGGGTCGGGAGCGCGGCTGCCCGCCATCGGGTACGCGGAGCCCGGTGCGCGCAGCCGTTGGGCGGCGACCTGGCGGGAGATCAGGATCTCCAGCAGGCACCACATGGTGCCGAACACCCCGAGGCCCATCGCCATCAGCGCGGGCGTCATCAGCCAGCTGTCCGCGTACGAGGCCAGGGTCGCGACCATCACCCCCACCAGGGTGAAGGACAGGCAGAGCACCGCCCGGACGGCGGCGGCGCGCACCTCGTCGGGAAGGCGGCGACGGCGGCGTGGCACGGACATCGAGCGACCCCCAGGCGCGGACTCGGCGGCGGGCACGGGACGGGCGCACACGAAACGCGCCCCCTCGCGACACTCTGCCCCGTCGCACCCGGACTACGCGTCAGAATCGACCGAACTGCCGCCAAATCGTGTGATCCGGGCCGATTCACCCGGCACCCGCGGCCGGGGTACCGCGGCCCGGCACCTCCCGGCCCGTCGACCGCGCTCAGCCCAGTTGCTGGTTGAGCTCCTCCAGCGCGCCGGTCACGATCGTCCGCATCCCCTGCTCGGCCCGGACGGCGTCCCCCGCGCAGATCGCCTCCGCGACCTCGCGGTGCAACCGGATCGCGTACGGCTCCGGTTGATGGGGCATCAGATGGTACTCGGTCCGCCCGGTGAGCACCGCCCCCACGGTGTCGCCGAGGTGGGCGAACATCTCGTTGCCGGAGGCGCGCAGCACGGTGGCGTGGAAGTCGATGTCGTGCCGGAGGAAGGTGGTCAGGTCGGCGGCCCGGGCGGACATGGTCAACTCGACGGCGAGCGCGCTGAGTCGTCGCCGGTCGTCGTCGCTCGCGTGGGCCGCGGCGAGCGCGGCGGCGGCCGGTTCGACGGCGACCCGCAGGGAGCCGAGGGAGCGCAGCTGGGCCGAGCGGTCGGCGCCGGCGAGGCGCCAGCGGATCACCAGCGGGTCGAAGACGTCCCAGACCGACTTGGGCTGCACGGTGATGCCGACCCGTCGGCGGGAGGCCACCAGGCGCATCCCCTCCAGGATCCGCACCGCCTCCCGGACGACCGTCCGGGAGACGCCGAAGCGGTCCTCGAGTTCCTCGCCGCGCAGTACCGCGCCCTCGGGGATCTCCCCGGACGCGATCGCCGGCCCGAGTTCGTCGAGCAGCCGGCCGGGCAGTCCCTGGATCTCCATCCGTCCAGCCTAGGGCCCGCCCCCGGCTTCCTCCCGGCCGCCTCCACTGCGACCCACTCCACAGCCCAAAAGTATGACGATTTGGTTTCCGAGACTTGAATACGTCATATCTTTGGGGCGATAGTGACGGCCAGGCAACGAAGGAGCACCACCCATGGCTCTCAGCGTCGAGAACCACGCCGTCCCGGAAGGCCCCCTCACCGTCGTGGTGATGGGCGTCTCCGGTGTCGGCAAGACCACCCTGGCCCGCCTCCTGGCCGACCGCCTCGGCCTCCCCTACGCGGAGGCGGACGACTTCCACCCGCCGGCCAACATCGCCAAGATGTCGGCCGGCGTCCCGCTGGACGACGAGGACCGCGGCCCCTGGCTGCAGGCTCTCGGCGCCTGGCTGGGGGAGCGGGCCCGGGCCGGCACCGGCGGCGTGGTCACCTGTTCGGCGTTGAAGCACCGCTACCGCGACACCCTGCGCGCGGCCTGCCCGGGCGCCTTCTTCCTGCACCTCAGCGGTGGTCACGAGCTGGTCGAGGACCGGCTCGTCCACCGCACCGGCCACTTCATGCCGCCGTCGCTGCTCGAATCGCAGT
Organism: Kitasatospora sp. NPDC004745; assembly: GCF_042873275.1. Classification (NCBI taxonomy): domain Bacteria; kingdom Bacillati; phylum Actinomycetota; class Actinomycetes; order Kitasatosporales; family Streptomycetaceae; genus Kitasatospora; species Kitasatospora sp. NPDC004745. The sequence goes on from NZ_JBIALK010000035.1 coordinate 79,775, forward strand.
ACGCCGCCCTCGAACCCCTGGGCGTCGACGAGCACGGCGCCGTCCTGGACGTCGGACCGTCCCCAGAAGAACTCGTCGAGATGGCCGTGGCGCTGCTGCGGCCGGTCAATGGAGACCTCGCGTGATGTCCCCCACCCTCCTCGCGGCCGCCCCACCGGCCCTGCCGCACACCGACAGCGACACCCAGCTGCTGGTGGCGGTCCTGCTCAGCATCGGTGCGATCGTCCTGCTGATCACCAGGCTGAAGCTGCACCCCTTCCTCGCCCTGACGCTCGGCTCGGGCCTGCTGGCCGCCGTCGCGGGCGTTCCCTTCGACAAGCTGCTGAGCAGTTTCTCCACGGGCTTCGGCGCCACGGTGGCCGGCGTCGGCCTGCTGATCGGCCTGGGCGCGATGCTCGGCAAGCTGCTCGCCGACTCCGGCGGCGCCAACACCATCGCGGACACCGTGCTGGCCCGGTCCGGGAACCGGGCGCTGCCCTGGGCGATGGCGCTGATCGCCGCCGTCCTCGGCCTGCCGCTGTTCTTCGAGGTCGGTGTCGTCCTGCTGATCCCGATCGTGCTGCTGGTCGCCCGCCGCGGCAACGTGCCGCTGATCCGGATCGGCATCCCCGCGCTGGCCGGGCTCTCGGTGCTGCACGGCCTGGTGCCCCCGCACCCGGGCCCGCTGGTCGCCGTCGACGCGCTGAAGGCCGACCTCGGGGTCACCCTGGCGCTCGGTCTGCTGATCGCCGTGCCGACCCTGATCGTCGCCGGCCCGCTGTTCGCCCGGGTCGCGGAGCGCTGGGTGGGCCCGTTGGAGATCCCGAAGGCCACCGCGCCGGAGGAGACGGCCCGGCCCGAGCGCACGCCGTCCTTCGGGGCGGTGCTGGCCACCATCCTGCTGCCGGTCGTGCTGATGCTCGGCAAGGCGCTCGCCGACGTGGTGATCGACGACCCGAAGGCGATGGTCCAGCGGGTGTTCGACTTCGTCGGCTCACCGCTGATAGCCCTGCTCGCCGCGACCCTGCTCGGCATGCTGACCCTCGGCCGGGCGGCCGGGTTCGACAAGGCGCGGATCTCCGAGACCGTCGGCAGGTCGCTCGGCCCGATCGCCGGCATCGTCTTCATCGTCGGTGCGGGCGGCGGCTTCAAGCAGACCCTGATCGACGTCGGCGTCGGCAACGCGGTCAGCGAGTGGTCGAGCAAGTGGCACATCTCCGCGCTGCTGCTGGGCTGGCTGATCGCGGTCCTGATCCGGCTGGCCACCGGGTCGGCCACGGTCGCCACGATCACCGCGGCCGGCATCGTCGCCCCGCTCGCCGCGGACATGTCCTCGACCCACGCGGCCCTGCTGGTGCTCGCGATCGGCGCCGGCTCGCTCTTCCTGTCGCACGTCAACGACGCCGGCTTCTGGCTGGTGAAGGAGTACTTCGGGATGAGCGTCGGCCAGACGCTGAAGTCCTGGTCCGTGATGGAGACGGTGATCTCGGTCGTCGCGATCGCCCTGATCATGCCGCTCAGCCTGATCGTCTAGGGCGTGTCTTTCGGATCACGTCGGATCAGCGGGCGTCGTTGGGGTGCGTGCATCGGCGGTGCCGAGGAGGGAGTCCATGCGGAGCATCGGCGAC
>NZ_JBIALK010000036.1:0-75236 GCF_042873275.1 Kitasatospora sp. NPDC004745
GGGGGGGGCGCGGGGGGGGGGGCCCCCGGGCGGGCGGGGGGGGGGGCGGGGGGCCCCCGCCCCCGGGGGGGGGCGGGGGCGGGGACGGGGGCCGCGGGGGGGGGGGGGGGGCCCGGTCGGGCCCCCGCCCCTCCCGACGTTCTCACCCCAGTCGCTCAGCCCGTCAGCAGCCGCGCCCGCGCCACCAGGTCGCGCACCGAGTGGTCGCTCGGCTCCGGCAGGCGGTCGTAGTCGAACCAGCGCAGGTCCAGCGACTCCTCGCTGATCAGCTCCTGCGCGCCGGCCGGGGCCAGTGCGACGTACTGGACGTCCAGGTGGGTGTTCTCCGGCCGGTCCTTGCCGGCGCAGCGGACCTGGTGGCGGTCGAGCCTGACCGGCACCGGGGCGCCGTCGACCCGCAGTAGCACCAGGTCGGGGATGCCGGACTCCTCGACGGCCTCGCGCAGCGCGGCCGACGCGAGGTCGCCGTCGCCCGGCTCGCAGTGCCCGCCCATCTGCAGCCACCGGCCGACCTTGGGGTGCAGGGTCAGCAGCACCCGCCCGGCCGCCGGGTCGACGACGGCCGCGCTGGCCGTGACGTGCGCGGGCAGGCAGGAGCGGTAGAGGCCCTCGGGCTGCGCGGCGAGGTGCGCCAGGTAGTCCAGCCGCAGCTGCTCCTGGTCCGCGTCGGCGGGCCGCCAGCCGTTCAGGGTGCGGACGGCGTCCGCGTGCAGCGAGGTCGTCCCCGGTTCGGTGACCGTCACGCGGTGGGCCCGCCCTTCCCGTCGGTGCCGCCCTCGTCCTGCTTCGGCTCGTCGCCCTTGGTCAGGTCCGGCCTGGCGGCGGAGCCGCCCGCGGCGGCCTCGCCCAGCAGCTTGTCGATGGCGTCGAAGTCCAAGCCGCCCTCCAGCCCGGCGTCCCGGTGCACGAAGGCGTCCGGGTCGTCGAGGTCGGCGGCGGTGGGGAGCATGTCCGGGTGCTGCCACAGGGCGTCGCGGCCCTCGACGCCGCGCGCGTCGGCGAGCAGCGCCCAGAGCCGGGCGGCGTCGCGCAGCCGGCGCGGGCGCAGCTCCAGGCCGACCAGGGTGGCGAAGGTCTGCTCGGCGGGGCCGCCGGCCGCACGGCGGCGGCGGACGGTCTCGCGCAGGGCGCCGGCCTGCGGCAGGTGCGGTTCGGCGGCGGCGTGGACGACGGCGTCGACCCAGCCCTCGAGCAGCGCGAGCGCGGTCTCCAGGCGGGCGAGCGCGGCCTTCTGCTCGGGGGTGTCCTCGGGCTGGAGCAGACCGCCGGCCAGTGCCTCCTGGAGTGCCTCCGGGTTGCTCGGGTCGAGCTGGCCGACCAGCTCCTCCATGCGGGAGGTGTCGACCTTGATGCCGCGGGCGTAGGCCTCGACGGCGCCGAGCAGGTGGGCCCGCAGCCACGGCACGTGGGCGAAGAGCCGCTGGTGGGCGGCCTCGCGCAGGGCGAGGTAGAGCCGGACCTCGTCGGCGGGGACGTTGAGGCCCTCGCCGAACTCGGCGACGTTCTGCGGCAGCAGCGCGGCCTTGCCGGCCGGGGCCAGCGGCAGTCCGACGTCGGTGGAGCCGACCACCTCGGCGGCGAGGGCGCCGAGCGCCTGGCCGATCTGGGTGCCGAACATGGCGCCGCCCATGGAGCGCATCATGCCCATCAGCGGGCCGGCCATGGCCTGCATCTCCTCGGGCAGCACGCCGCCCATGGCGTTGCCGACCCGCTCGGCGACCGGGTCGACGAGGTCCTTCCAGACCGGGAGGGTGGCCTCGATCCACTCGGCGCGGCTCCAGGCGACGGCGGTGCCGGCGCCGGAGGGGAACTCGGTGACGCCGTCGAGCCAGAGGTCGGCCAGCCGGACGGCCTCGGCGACGGCCGAGCGCTCCGCGGCGCTGACCGAGCGGTCCTTGCTCTTGCCCTCGGCGGGCTCCGCGACGACGGTCTGCCGGGCGATGTTCTTGGCGAGGTCCCAGTTCACCGGGCCGCCCTCGAACGAGAGCATCTGCCCGAGCTGCTGGAACGCGGCGCCGAGGTCGTTGGGGTCGAGCCCGCCGAACATCGCGGCGAACGGGTTGTCGGCGCCGCCCGGTGCACCCGGCGCGCCGGGTGCACCGCCGGGCATGCCGAAGAGCGCGCCGAACGGGTTGCCGGCGCCGAAGCCGAAGGACTGCGGGCCGCTCTGGCCGGAGCCGCCGGCGCCCTGCTCCTTCTTCTTCTGCTCGTCGTCGGGCTTGGCCTTGCCGTCCTCGGGCTCCTCGGGCGGAACGCCGAATCCGAAGGGAAGGTCGCTCACGGGGTCCTCGATCCGGTCGGCCGTCATACGGGTGGGGCGGGATGTGCTGCCCGCCCGGGGCACCGGCGCAGTGGGGGTCGCGCGGGCGGCTCCGGGCGGTAGGCCCGCGCCGGGTGCACCGCGGGGCCTTCGCCTCGGGCAGGATGGACGTACGTGACACACGTCCGTACGCACATAAGCTAACCGTGGAGGATGGCCGGTGAGTTCCCCGCCTTCGGACGTTCGCTCTGGGCTGACCGGAGGAGAGGACGCCCCGGACACCACGGCGTCGCCGCCTCCAGCCTACGGCGGACGGCCGCTCACCGTGGCCGTCACGGGCGCCGCGGGCGTGCTCGGCGAGCGGGTCGCGGCCCGGCTGGTCGCCTCGCCGCACGTGCGCAGGGTCCTCGCGGTGGACGACCGCAGGGGCGAGGTCGCGGGCGTGCAGTGGCGGGTGCTGGACGTGCGGGACCCGGCGGTGGCCGAACGGCTGGCCGGGGTCGACGTCGTGGTGCACCTGGCGATGGACTTCGGCATGGAGTCGGACCCGCGCGCCCGCAGCGCCTACAACGTGCGCGGCGCGCAGACCGTGCTGACCGCCGCCGCGGCCGCCGGGGTGCACCGGGTGGTGCTCTGCACCTCCGCGATGGTCTACGGAGCGCTGGCCGACAACGAGGTGCCGCTGGCCGAGGACTCCGAGCTGCGGGCGACCGAGGAGGCCTCGCTGGTCGGGGACCTGCTGGAGATCGAGCGCCTGGCCCGCCGCGCGCCGCGGGCCCACCCGGGCCTGCAGGTGACGGTGCTGCGGCCGGCCGTGGTGGTGGGCCCCGGGGTGGACACCGTGCTGACCCGGCACTTCGAGGCGCCGCGGCTGCTGGTGGTGGCCGGTTCCCGCCCGTGCTGGCAGTTCTGCCACGTGGACGACCTGGCGGCGGCGCTGGAGTACGCGGCGCTGGGCCTGGTCGAGGGCGAGGTGACGGTCGGCTGCGACGGCTGGCTGGAGCAGGAGGACGTGGAGCAGCTGTCGGGGATCCGGCGGATGGAGCTGCCGGCCGCGCTGGCGCTCGGCACCGCGGCCCGGCTGCACCGGCTCGGCCTGACCCCGGCGCCGGCGGGCGACCTGGCCTACACGATGTACCCGTGGGTGGTGTCGGGCAGCCGGCTGCACGAGGCGGGCTGGCGCCCGCGGCACACCAACGAGCAGGTGCTGGCGGAGCTGCTGGAGCAGGTGTCGGGCAAGCACGCGGTGGCCGGCCGGCGGCTGGGCGGCAAGGAGGCGGCGACCAGTCTGGGCGCGGCCGGGGCGACGGTGGCGCTGGTCGGTACGGCGGCGCTGGTGCGCCGGGCCCGCAAGCGGCGCCGGTTCTGAGGCCGCCCGCGTGCCGACCGCGCCGGGCCGGGAGGGTCGGCCCGGCGGTGTGACGGCCGGCGGGCGAGGCAGTGGCGGGGCCCGAACTTTCTCACGATGCGAAATCTCGGAATCGTGATGCGGAAGCCACTTGCCCAGGACCACCCGGAATGGGGAATCATGGGGTCATGTCCGAGAACCACGACCCCATCCGCCTGCTCGCCGTCCGCGACACCCCGCTCTCGCTCGACGAGGTGTACGAGGCGGTCGGCGACGACGCTGCCGGCGGCACGACCGTCTTCGTCGGGACGGTCCGTGACCACGACGGCGGCAAGTCCGTCACCGCGCTGGACTACAGCTGCCACCCCACCGCCGAGCAGGAGATGCGCCGCATCGCCGAGAAGGTCGTCGCCGACTTCCCGGTCAAGGCGCTCGCCGCGGTGCACCGGATCGGCCGGCTGGAGATCACCGACAAGGCGGTGATCGTCGCGGTGTCCTGCGCCCACCGGGGCGAGGCCTTCGCGGCGGCCCGCCGACTGATCGACGACCTGAAGCACGAGGTGCCGATCTGGAAGCACCAGGTCTTCGCCGACGGCGAGGAGGAGTGGGTGGGCGCGGGCGGCTGCTGACCCGGTCGTCGGCGGTGCGGCCGGAACCGGCCGCACACGCAGGACGTCCTCGGTGTCAGGCGCGCCGGGTCCTCACTCGAACGGGTCCGCGACGGCGTGTCGAATACTCCCTGGCAGTGAGCCGATCGGCCCTCCCGTAACCCGGACGGCGGTGATCGCGTTGTCCGCCGGAGTGGTTAATCTGCTCATAGACACGACGAGCTGGGAGTACTGACATGGGTGCGCTCGCCTGGCTGATCATTCCTGTTGTCGCCGTCCTGCTCGCCGCGGTCTGGGCGGGCTGGGCCCAGCGGGCCCCGCGGGCCACCGGGGACCCCGCCTCACTCGCCGAACACCGGCGCTTCATGGCCGCGATGGAACGCACCACCGCGGGCAGCGGCGCCCCCGGGGACGGCTCGGGCCGGTAGCCCGGGGGGCGCCCGCTCGCGCGCGTCCCGTACTGTCGAGGCATGCCACGCCGCTCCGCGACGATGCTCGCTGCCACCCTGCTGCTCATAGCGCTGCTCTGCGTCTCGGTGCTGATGAAGGTGCCGTACACGGAGATGAGCCCGGGGCCGACGTACAACACGCTCGGCAACCAGGGCGGCAAGCCGGTGATCACCATCACCGGGCGCGACTCGTACCCGACGACCGGGCACCTGAACATGACGACCGTCCAGGTCACCGGGGCCAAGTACGAGCCCAGCCTGGTCAACGCGGTGGTCGGCTGGCTGCGGGGCGACGTGATGGTGGTGCCGCACGACAACGTCTACCCGAAGGGGCAGACGGACGCCGACGCCAAGAAGCAGAACGCGGAGGAGTTCGCCTCCTCCGAGGACAGCGCCCGCACCGCGGCGCTCAACCAGCTGGGCATCCCGGTCGGCAACGAGCTGATCGTCAAGTCGGTCACCGCCGGCGCCCCGGCCGAGGGCAAGCTGCACGCGGGCGACCAGATCGTGGCCGTCGACGGTGCGCCGGTGACGGCCGTCGACCAGGTGGTGGCGGCGGTCACCAAGCACAAGCCCGGCGAGTCGGTGGTCTTCACCGTCGTGCCGCGGGTCAAGGACGCCGCGGGGGCCGGCGCCGCCGCCAGGACGGACGTCGCCGTCCCCACCGTGAAGGCCAAGGACCTCGACCCGAAGGCGCCGGCCGAGCGGGCCGAGCTCGCGGTGGTCGGCATCGGCACCGGGATCCGGCACACCTACCCGTTCCAGATCGACATCGGCCTGCAGGACGTCGGCGGTCCCAGCGCCGGGCTGATGTTCTCGCTCGGCATCATCGACAAGCTCACCCCGGGCGGCGACCTCACCGGCGGCAAGTTCGTGGCCGGCACCGGCACCATCGACGACGACGGCAAGGTCGGCCCGATCGGCGGCATATCGATGAAGCTGATCGCCGCCCGGGAGGCCGGCGCCGAGTACTTCTTCACCCCGTCCTCGAACTGCGCCGAGGCGACCAAGGACATCCCGTCCGGGCTGACCCTGATCAAGACGGACACGCTGGACGGCGCGCTGAAGTCGCTGGAGCAGATCCGCTCCGGGCAGACCTCCGCGCTGCCGTCCTGCGCCGCCGGGTAACGGGCCGCCGGGCGGCCGGGGGCCGGGGCCTCAGGCGAAGGTCGCCAGCAGCGCCTTGGTCAGACCGGGCACCAGGTCCGGGCCGGTGAGCACCTCGCGCGCGCTGTCCTTGGAGCGCAGCCGCAGCGCGATCTCCTTCTTGCCGTCGCGCAGGACGGCGGCGGTGATCCGGACCTCCTCGCGCTTGGGGTGGTTGGCCACCCACTCGGCGAGCTGGGCGTCGCTGGCGTTGCGCGGGCGGGACTGCTCGGCGCCGGGCGGCAGCATCATCCGCTCGACGACCAGGGCGCAGCCGGCCACCGCGTCGGGCCAGGCGATGGTGCCGAGGAACTTGTCCAGCTCCATGCCGGCCGGCAGTTCGTCCTGCTCGACCGGGGTGAGGCCGGCCGCGTCGTCGTCGCCGAGGCCGAGCTGGGCGGCGATCTTCGGGTCGGCCCTGCGCAGGGCGGTGCTGTCCACCAGGGCGAACAGCCGGGCCGGGAGGTCCCAGCCGAGGGTGGCGGCGTACTCGTCGATCTCCAGCGCGGCCCGGGTGAGCGGGGTCGCGGCGGGGAGCTTGGAGACGTCGTCGGGGGAGTTGAGTGCATCGGGCGCGTCGGACATGCCCCAATCCTCACACGTCGGGGGCGCCGGCGGTGCCGGGAGCGGCCGGGCCGGGGGAGGCCGGAGTAACCGTCTGCTAACGGTGGGAACTCGACCAAAGCCTGGTTAAGTTTCCCTGAAGACCGATCGACTCCAGACCACACAGCCGAGGTGCCACCGTGGTATTCCAGATGCCGGAACGCTCAGGGCCGGGATTCCGGCGCAGGGTAGGCCCTCCCTCGCGGCGCGCGCGGGTCGCCCTGCTGACGCTGGGCGTGCTCGCGGTGCTGTTCCTGCTGTTCGTCATGTTCGCCGGCTTCTGGACGGACTGGCTCTGGTTCAAGTCGGTCGGCTACTCCTCGGTGTTCACCACCCAGCTGTGGACGAAGGCCGGCCTGTTCGCGGTGTTCGGCCTGCTGATGGCGGTGATCGTCGGCTTCAACGTCTGGCTGGCGCACCGGCTGCGGCCGCCGCTGTCGGCGATGTCGGTCGAGCAGCAGAGCCTGGACCGCTACCGCTCCGGCCTGGCGCCGTTCAAGCGCTGGGCGCTGATCGGCGTCTCGCTGGTGATCGGCCTGGTGGCGGGCGCCGCGGCGTCCGGCCAGTGGCGGACCTGGCTGATGTGGACGAACGCGACGTCCTTCGGCGAGAAGGACGCGCAGTTCGGCATGGACGTCTCGTTCTACGCCTTCTCCCTGCCGTTCTACGAGTTCCTGCTGGGCTTCGCGTTCAGCGCCGTGATCGTCTCGCTGCTGACCTCGGCGCTGGTGCACTACCTCTACGGCGGGCTGCGGCTGCAGGGCCCGGGCCGGCGAGCGAGCGCGGGCGCGCAGGGGCACCTGGCGGTGCTGCTCGGCGTGTTCGTGCTGCTGAAGGCGGCGGCGTACTGGCTGGACCGGTACGCGCTGGCGGTGAAGACCGGCTCCTACAAGGGGGTCTCCGGCTGGACCGGCCTGCGCTACGTGGACGCCAACGCCTTCCTGCCGGCCAAGACCATCCTCTTCTTCGTCGCGATCATCTGCGCGGTGCTGTTCTTCCTGACCCCGGTGCGCCGCACCTGGGCGCCGGCCCTGATCGGGCTCGGGCTCATGGTGCTGTCGGCGGTGCTGATCGGCGGGCTGTACCCGGCGATCGTGCAGCAGTTCCAGGTCAAGCCGAACGAGCAGGCCAAGGAGACGCCGTACATCCAGAAGAACATCGACGCCACGCGGCAGGCGTACGGGATCGCGGACGCGCAGACCTCCCAGTACAGCCCGCAGGGGTCGACCACCGCGGAGGCGCTCAAGCCGGACGCGCAGACCATCGCGGACATCCGCCTGCTGGACCCGAACATCGTCTCGCCGACCTTCCAGTCGATCGAGCAGCAGCGCAGCTACTACGCGTTCCCGAACACCCTGGACGTGGACCGCTACGGCGCCGGCACCGGCAAGCAGGACACCGTGATCGGCCTGCGCGAGCTCGACCTCAACGGCGTGCAGCGCAACTGGATCAACGACCACTTCAAGTACACCCACGGCTACGGCGCGGTCGTCGCCAAGGGCAACCAGGTCAACGACAAGGGCCAGCCGGTGTTCACCGAGTCCGGCCTGCCGGCCACCGGTGCGCTGGGCGACTACCAGCAGCGGATCTACTACGGCGAGAAGACCACCTCGTACTCGATCGTCGGCGGCTCGAACCAGGAGATCGACTACACCACCGAGACCGGCGAGAACAAGCAGTACCAGTACACCGGTGACAGCGGGGTCTCGCTGGACAACCCGATCACCCGGGCCGCGTACGCGGTGCGCTTCGCCGAGCCGCAGATCCTCTACGCGGGGGCGATCACCGACGGCGCGAAGGTGATCTACAACCGGACGCCGAAGGAGCGGGTCGAGAAGGTCGCCCCGTGGCTGTCGATCGACGCCGACCCGTACCCGGTGGTGCAGGACGGCAAGGTGGTCTGGGTGCTGGACGGCTACACCACCTCGGACGGCTACCCGTTCTCCTCGAAGACGACGCTGGGCACCGCCACCAAGGACTCGCTGACCAACCAGCGCGGTGAGCTGCTGACCGTCGCCAACCAGGTCAACTACATCCGCAACTCGGTCAAGGCCACGGTGGACGCCTACACCGGCGAGGTGAAGCTCTACCAGTGGGACGAGCAGGACCCGGTGCTGAGGACCTGGATGAAGGCCTTCCCGGGCAGCGTCGAGCCGAAGGCCGACATCCCGGCGGACCTGCTGCCGCACCTGCGCTACCCGCAGGACATGTTCAAGGTCCAGCGCGACCTGCTCGGCCAGTACCACGTGACCGACTCCAACTCCTTCTTCAACGGCAGCGACATCTGGCAGGTCCCGGTGGACCCGACCAGCGACACCAAGCAGGTCCAGCCGCCGTACTACCTGACGGTGCGGATGCCCGACCCCGCGGTCACCTCGGCGAGCTTCTCGCTGACCTCCACCTTCGTGCCCAACGGCCGGGACAACCTGGCGGCCTTCATGGCGGTCAACGCCGACCCGGGCCCGGACTACGGGAAGATCCGGATCCTCAAGATCCCCGGCGACAGCAAGACGCTCGGCCCCAACCTGGTGCAGTCGCAGTTCAACTCCCGGCAGGAGGTGGCGCAGCAGATCACCCTGCTGAAGAGCGGCGGGGACTCCGACCTGGAGTACGGCAACCTGCTCACCCTCCCGGTCGGCGGCGGACTGCTCAACGTCGAGCCGGTCTACGTGCGCGGACGCGGCGCCAAGTACCCGACGCTGCAGAAGGTCCTGGCGGTGTACGGGAACGACAACGTGGCGTTCGAGAACACCCTGGAGGACGCCCTCAAGAAGGTGTTCGCCGGATCGGCCCCGCCGACCACCCCGACCGCGCCGTCCACCCCGGGCACCCCGACCGGCCCGTCGACGCCGACGCCCACCGCCCCGGCCACCCCGGCCCCGGGCGGGACGATCTCGCCCGAGCTGCAGAAGGCGCTCTCGGACGCGGAGAAGGCGTACAACGACAGCCAGACCGCGTTCAAGAACGGCGACTGGGTGGCGTACGGCAACGCCCAGAAGGCGCTCGGCGACGCCCTGAAGGCGGCCGAGGCCGCCCGCGGCACCGGCTCGCCGGCGGCCCCGTCCGCGGCGGCGACCCCCGGCGGATCGGCGAGCCCGCACCCGTAGCCCGCTGAGCTGCGACAACCGATTCCGACTCCACCCCGTGCCCGTGCTATGGTTTAACCACCGACGCGGGGTGGAGCAGCTCGGTAGCTCGCTGGGCTCATAACCCAGAGGTCGCAGGTTCAAATCCTGTCCCCGCTACTCAGTGCCAGAGGCCCGGAGGATCCTTCCTCCGGGCCTCTGGTGTTTCCGCTCCCAAGCGGTGGGAACCGCTCCGGTACTATCGACCGTCGCCAACGAGGACGGCTCAGGGGTTTGTGGGGTTGAAGTGTCGGGAAATCGACAAAGCGCCGAAGCAATTTCGTCGGCTTCGAGTCGACCCCGCCCGAATTCGGCCGGGGCAGGTGTACGCGGTTAGCGGGTGATGCGACGATGGGACACACGGGGGACGGTACGCGGCTGCTGATCAGCCGTCGGGTCCGGCGCCTCCCCTGGGGGTCCCCCCGGCCGCGGGCCGGGGCACGATGCCGCGACACTCTGGGGGAGCGGGAGTCGGCATGAGGCTGATCGGCAAGAACGGGTCAGGCACCAAGTCCGCCGCGGCCACCGAGGCGGACACCGACGCCTGGGCGGAGAGCCCCGAGAGCCGCCCCGGAGCCCTCCCCGCCCAGCGCACCAGCGGTCTGACCGAACGTCCGCCGGTCGGCGGCTCCGGCCCCGACAGCCTCGTCCACGTGTCCGCCCGTCAGTTCGCCGCCGCCGTCGGCCCCTACGGCCCGGACGCCGACACCGACGGCTCCGGCGCCGCCGCGCTCGACCCGGCCGGCCTGGACACCACCAGCTTCGAGTCCGCCCTGGCCGCCCGAGAGAGCGCCGCGCTGGAGGCCCGGCACCGCCAGGCCGCCGACGACGGCGACCCGGACGCCGCCTGCCGGCTCGGGACCCTGCTGCTGCGCCGCGGCGACCTCGAGGACGCCGAGTCCTACCTGCGCGCCGCCGCGGCCGCCGGCCTGCGCGCCGCCGCCAACAACCTCGGCGTGCTGCTCCACCAGCAGGGCCACCGGGCCGAGGCCGCCCAGTGGTGGCGCCAGGCCGCGGTGGCCGGCAGCGCGCCCGCCGCGCACGCGCTCGGGCTCCAGCTGCGCGACCAGGGCGAGGAGGAGGCCGCCGAGTACTGGCTGCACTTCGCCGCCGACCACGGCCACCCGCTCGGCGCCTACGCCCTGGGCGACCTGATGGAGCACCGGCGCGACGTGCGCGCCGAACGCTGGTTCAAGGTCTCCGCGGACGCCGGGCACCGCGAGGCCGCCTACCGGCTCGCCCGGATGCGCGAGGCGGCCGGGGACAAGGAGACCGCCGAGACCTGGTACCGCACCGCGGCCGCCCGCAGCCACGCCCGGGCCGCACTGCGCCTGGGCGTGCTGCTGGAGGAGCGCTCCGGCGACGACCAGGCCCTGCTGGAGGAGGCCGCCCGCTGGTACCGGCAGTCCGCGCAGAACGGTGAGCCGCGGGCGGCCTGCGCCCTGGGCTTCCTGCTGCGCGACTCCGGGGACACCGGCGCGGCCGCCGAGTGGTGGCAGGAGGCCGCCGAGGCCGGCGACGGCAACGCCGCCAACGCGCTCGGCGCCCTGCACGCGGGGCGCGGCGAGGCCAAGAAGGCCGAGCACTGGTACCGCACCGCCCTGGACGCGGGCGACCAGAACGGCGCGTTCAACCTCGGCCTGCTCTGCGCCGGCACCGGCCGCGACCAGCAGGCCGAGCAGTGGTACCGCCGGGCCGCGTACGCCGGTCACCGGGAGGCCTGCAACGCGCTGGCCGTCGTGCTGCTGCAGCGCGGTGACGAGTCGGGCGCCGAACCGTGGTTCTCCAAGGCCGCCGAGGCCGGCAGCGTGGACGGCGCCTTCAACCTCGGCGTGCTGCACGCCGGGCGCGGCGAGCAGCGGCAGGCCCAGGAGTGGTACGCGCGCGCCGCCGCGGAGGGGCACGGCGAGGCCGCGCTCCAGCTGGCCGTCGTCCAGGAGCAGCGCGGCAACCTGGCCGGCGCCCTGGAGCGCTACCGGCAGGCCGCGGCCGGGGGATCGGCGGAGGGTGCCTTCCGGCTGGCCTCGGTGCTGGACCGCCGCGGCGACGCCGACACCGAGGCCGAGCACTGGTACGCCGTCGCGGCGGACGCCGGGCACCGGCGGGCGCAGGTGCGGATGGGCGTGCGGGCGGCCGAGCGCGGCGCGCTGGAGATCGCCGAGAGCTGGTACCGGCGGGCCGCCGAGGCCGGCAGCCGCAGTGCGGCGTTCAACCTGGGGCTGCTGCTGGCCCGGCAGGACCGCGAGGCGCAGGCGATGCTCTGGTACACCCGGGCCGCCGACGCCGGGCACGGCCGGGCGGCGCTGCGGCTGGCCCTGCTGGCGCTGCGCCGGGGCGAGCCGGTGCAGGCGGAGAACTGGTGCCGCCGGGCGGCCGACTACGGGCCGGCCGAGGTGGCCGAGCGGGCCGGGCGCCTGCTGGGCGCGCTGCACGCGGAGCTGAGCGCGTAGGGCGGGTCGGGCGTGCCCCGGGGTCACCGGGGTCTCACCGGGGTGGGTCCGTCCGGGATTCTTCGTCGAGGTCTCGCCTTGCCCGCGGGGGTCGCCGGGCCGTGTTACGGGCCGGCGGTGCAGTCAGGGCAGAGGCCGCGGTAGGTGATCTCGGCGGCCGTGACGGTGAAGCCGAAGCGCTCCCCGGCGGGCAGCGCCTCCAGCGGGTCGCCGTGCGGGTGGACGTCGCGGATCGCGCCGCAGCCGGAGCAGAGCAGGTGCTGGTGGGCGCGGTGGGCGTTGGGGTCGTAGCGCTTGGCGCGGCCGTCGGTGGCGACCTCCAGGACCTCGCCGAGGCAGACCAGTTCACCGAGGGTGTTGTAGACGGTCGCGCGGCTGATCTCGGGCAGGCGGGCCACCGCGCGCGCGTGCACCTCGTCCGCGGTGAGGTGCACGTGGTCGCCGTCGAGGACCTCGGCCACGACCCGGCGCTGTGAGGTCAGCCGCCAGCCGCGTCCGCGAAGTCGTTCCAGCAGGTCGCTCATGGGCCTAGAGTAAGTCACGATCCGAGATTGGTTCCAGTGTTGACTTGGACAAAGTCCAAGTTAGGATCGAGTCGTCACGACCGGACACCGCGGAGGCACCCCCATGACGACCCAGGACGAGCTGCGCCCCACCCTCACCACGGAGGCGGGTGCCCCCGTCGCCGACAACCAGAACACCGAGACCGCCGGCATCGGCGGCCCGGCACTCATCCAGGACCAGCTGCTCTTCGAGAAGCTCGCGCACTTCAACCGCGAGCGGATCCCGGAGCGCGTCGTGCACGCCCGCGGTGCGGCGGCCTACGGCACCTTCACCGTCACCGCCGACGTGACGGCCCACACCCGGGCCGCGTTCCTCTCCGAGATCGGCAAGCAGACCGAGGTCTTCCTGCGCTTCTCCACCGTCGCCGGCAACCTCGGCTCCGCCGACGCCGTCCGCGACCCGCGCGGCTTCGCGCTGAAGTTCTACACCGAGGAGGGCAACTACGACCTCGTCGGCAACAACACCCCGGTGTTCTTCATCAAGGACGCCGTGAAGTTCCCGGACTTCATCCACACCCAGAAGCGCGACCCGTACACCGGCTCCCAGGAGGCGGACAACGTCTGGGACTTCTGGGGCCTGTCGCCCGAGTCCACCCACCAGGTGACCTGGCTGTTCGGCGACCGCGGCATCCCCGCCACCTACCGCCACCTCAACGGCTACGGCTCGCACACCTACCAGTGGCAGAACGAGGCCGGCGAGCACTTCTGGGTCAAGTACCACTTCAAGACCGACCAGGGCATCCGCAACCTCACCCAGGACGAGGCCAACCGCCTCGCCGGCGAGGACCCGGACAGCCACCAGCGCGACCTGCGCGAGTCCATCGAGCGCGGCGAGTACCCGACCTGGACCGTCCAGGTGCAGATCATGCCGGCGGCCGACGCGGCGAACTACCGCTTCAACCCCTTCGACCTCACCAAGGTCTGGCCGCACGCCGACTACCCGCCGATCGAGATCGGCAAGCTGGAGCTCAACCGCAACCCCGAGAACGTCTTCGCCGAGGTCGAGCAGTCGATCTTCTCCCCGGCGCACTTCGTGCCCGGCATCGGCCCGTCCCCGGACAAGATGCTCCAGGGCCGCCTGTTCGCCTACGCGGACGCCCACCGCTACCGCGTCGGCATCAACGCCGACCACCTGCCGGTGAACCGCCCGCACGCCACCGAGGCGCGCACCAACGGCCGCGACGGCCACCTCTACGACGGCCGCCACGGCCGGCAGAAGAACTACGAGCCGAACAGCTTCGGCGGCCCGGTCCAGACCGGCCGCCCGCTGTGGGCCGCCACCGCCGTCACCGGCGCCACCGGCAACCACGTCGCGCCCTCGCACGCCGAGGACGACGACTTCGTGCAGGCCGGGAACCTGTACCGGCTGTTCTCGGAGGACGAGAAGCAGCGGCTGATCGCCAACCTGGCCGGCTTCATCGCCAAGGTCTCCGCCGACCGCGAGGACATCGTCGAGCGGGCGGTCGACAACTTCCGCAAGGCCGACGCCGACTACGGGCAGCGGCTGGAGGCGGCCGTCCGGGAGCTGCGCAAGCAGTAGCCCGGCGCGCGCCCCGATGAGCAGCGGGCCCCGTGACCAGATGACTGGTCACGGGGCCCGCACCAGTTCCGGGGCCGCCCGCTCGCCGGAGAACGGGGCCCGGGGCGGCCGGGGTCAGACGCTCAGGCGGCGCAGGGTCTCGTCGTGGAGGATGCCGTTGCTGGCGACGGCGTCCGCGCCGCCGGGGCCGGGGACGCCGTCCAGACCGGTGAAGCGGCCGCCGGCCTCCTCGACGATGATGCAGTTGGCGGCCATGTCCCAGAGCGAGAGCTCGGGCTCGGCGGCGATGTCGACCGCCCCCTCGGCCACCATCATGTAGGACCAGAAGTCGCCGTAGGCGCGGGTGCGCCAGCAGGCGCGGGTGAGGTCCAGGAAGGGGTCGAGGCGTCCGCGCTCCTCCCAGCCGGTGAGCGAGGAGTAGGAGAAGGAGGCGTCCTCGATCCGGGAGACGCCGGAGACGTGGATCCGGGAGGCCTTGGTCAGGCTGCGGCCGGCGAAGGCGCCGAGGTCCTTGGCCGCCCACCAGCGGCGCTGCAGCGCGGGGGCGGACACGATGCCGACGACCGGGCGCTCGACGCCGTCCGGGCCGTCCTCCAGCAGGGCGATCAGGGTGGCCCAGACCGGGACGCCGCGGATGTAGTTCTTGGTGCCGTCGATCGGGTCGATCACCCAGCGGCGGGGGCCGGAGCCCTGCAGGCCGAACTCCTCGCCGAGCACCGCGTCGCGCGGGCGGGCGCGCTGCAGCACGCCGCGGACGAGTTCCTCGGCGGCCTTGTCGGCGTCGCTGACGGGGGTGAGGTCCGGCTTGGTCTCGACGGTGAGGTCGAGGGCGCGGAAGCGCTCCAGGGTGACCGAGTCGGCCGAGTCGGCGAGGACGTGGGCGAGTCGGAGATCGTCGTGGTAGTCGGCCATGTCCGAAACCCTAGCGAGCCCGCCGGGATCGGCACAGCCGGGCTCGCGGAGCGGGACGGGGCGGTCCACGGGCCCGTCGGGGCGTGTCCCGCGGACCTCAGTGCGCGGTGCCGCTGAGCTGGAGGCCGATGACGCCGGCGATCACCAGGGAGATCGAGACCAGCTTCAGCACCGAGGTGGTCTCGTCCAGGAAGACCATGCCGTAGACGGCGGTGCCGGCCGCGCCGATGCCGGTCCACACGGCGTAGGCGGGTCCGACCGGCAGGCTCTTCAGGGAGAGGGTGAGCAGGCCGAAGCTGCTCAGGGCGAACACGCAGAAGCTGATGGTGGGCCAGAGCTTGGTGAATCCCTCGCTGAGCTTGAGGTTGATCGCGAAGCCGGTCTCCAGCAGGCCGGCCAGGATCACCAGGGCCCATGCCATCGCGTGCCCTCCCTGTCGATCGACGGGTCGGACCGCGCTGTGGCCCGACTTTCCTATGATCACCAGGCTGGCGCGGTCCGACACCTCGAACGGTGGGGAAACCCGGGGGCGGCGGGGCCGCCGGCCGGGTCAGTCGCCCTCGCGGGCCTCCTTGCTGGAGAGCAGCCGGCGCAGCGAGTAGAGCCGGGCGCCCTCGGCGTGGCCGTCGGCGACCCAGGCGTCGAGCGCGCAGTCCGGCTCGTCGTGGCTGCAGGCGCGGGGGCACTCGACGGTGCCGGGCTCCAGGTCGGGGAACGCGTGGATGACCCGGGACGGGGCGATGTGCGAGAGGCCGAAGGACCGGAACCCCGGGGTGTCGATCACCCAGCCCGGGTCCAGCGCCTTCCGGGACCCGGGCTTGGCGCCGGGCGGCGGGGGCAGCCGCAGGGCCAGGGCCGAGGTGGTGGTGTGCCGGCCGCGGCCGGTGACGGCGTTGACGTGGCCGGTCTGCCGCTGGCGGTCCGGGACGAGGGCGTTGACCAGGGTGGTCTTGCCGACGCCGGAGTGCCCGATGAACACCGTGGAACGCCCGCGCAGGTGCTCGCGGACGGCCTCGGCGCCGGTGGTCCCCAGCTCGTCCCGGCGGGTGACCACGTAGTCGATGCCGAGCGGCGCGTAGGCCTCCAGCAGCGGCTCGGCCGGGGCCAGGTCGGACTTGGTGAGCACCAGCAGCGGGTCCATGCCCGCGTCGTAGGCGGCCACCAGGCAGCGGTCGATCAGCCGGGGCCGCGGCTCCGGGTCGGCGAGCGCGGTGACGATGGCCAGCTGCCCGGCGTTGGCGACGACGATCCGCTCGTACGGGTCGTCGTCGTCCGCGGTGCGCCGCAGGACGGAACTGCGGTCCTCGACCCGGACGATCCGGGCGAGCGTGTCGGCGTCCCCGGAGAGGTCGCCGACCAGGTTGACGACGTCGCCGACGACGACGCCCTTGCGGCCCAGCTCGCGGGCCTTCATGGCGACGACCTCGCGCTCCTGCTTGGTGCCCGGGTCGACCAGGCAGGTCAGCCGGCCGCGGTCGACGGTCAGCACCATCGCCTCGGCGGCGTCGTCGTGCTTGGGCCGGATCCGGGTCCGCGGCCGGGAACCGCGGCGTGCGGGGCGGTTGCGGATGTCGTCCTCGTCGGCGTCCTTGCCGTAGCGGCGCATGTGCTCAGTCTCCGATCAGGCGTCCGCCACCGCTTCGCCGAGCAGTTCCGCCCACATCCGCGGGAAGTCGGGCAGGGTCTTGGCGGTGGTGGCCACGTTCTCCACCTCGACGCCGGGCACGGCGAGGCCGACCACCGCGGCGGCGGTGGCCAGGCGGTGGTCCTCGTAGGTGTGGAAGATCCCGCCGTGCAGTGCGCGGGGGCGGATCCGCAGGCCGTCCTCGGTCTCGGTGACGTCGCCGCCGAGGTCGTTGATCTCCTTGGCCAGGGCGGCCAGCCGGTCCGTCTCGTGCAGCCGCAGGTGGGCGATGCCGTAGAGGTGCGACTCGGAGTCGGCCAGCGCGGCGACGGCGGCGATCACCGGGGTGAGCTCGCCGACGTCGTGCAGGTCCGCCTCGATGCCGTGGATCCGGCCGGTTCCGGTGAACTGCAGGCCCTCGTCGGTGAACTCGCAGGCGCCACCCATCCGGGTGTAGATCTCGCGCAGCTGGTCGCCGGGCTGGGTGGTGTGCTTCGGCCAGTCGCGCACGGTGACGCGGCCGCCGGTGACCAGGGCGGCGGCGAAGAACGGCGCGGCGTTGGAGAGGTCCGGCTCGACCACCAGGTCGCGGCCGATCAGGGCGCCGGGGGTGACCCGCCAGACGTCCTTCTCACCGCCGTCCTCGGGGGCGTCGACCTGCACGCCGGCCAGGCGCAGCATCTCGACGGTCATCCGGATGTGCGGCAGCGACGGCACCGGGCCGCCGACGTGCCGGACCTCGACGCCCTGGTTGTAGCGGGCGCCGGACAGCAGCAGGGCCGAGACGAACTGCGAGGACGAGGAGGCGTCCAGCTCGACCGGGCCGCCGTCCAGCGCGCCGGTGCCGTGCACGGTGAGCGGGAAGGCGCCGCGGCCGCCGTCGTCGATCCGGGCGCCGAGCGCGCGCAGGGCGTTGATCACGCCGTGCTGGGGGCGCTCGTAGCTGCGCGGGTCGCCGTCGAAGTGCACCGGGCCGTCGGCGAGGACGGCGAGCGGGGGCAGGAAGCGCATCACGGTGCCGGCGTTGCCGACGTCGATCGAGGCGGGGCCGCGCAGCGCCGGGGTCGGGATGACCCGCCAGGCCTCGCCGCCGCCGGTGCCGCCGGAGTCGTTGTTGACCCGCTCCTCGATGCCGACGCCGAGGGCCCGCAGGCCGTCGGCCATCAGCTGGGAGTCGCGGCTGCGCAGCGGGCGGCGCACCCAGCCGGGCTCGTCGGCGAGCGCCGCCAGCACCAGGGCTCGGTTGGTGACCGACTTGGAGCCGGGGATGGTGACGGTGGCGTCAACGGGGGTGGTCGCGACGGGGGCGGGCCACAGGGTCTCGGTCATGGGGGCCAGTTTAGGGGCCGTACCGGAACGGCCCCCGTGACGGCCGGATGCTGAGAGCCGCCGCCGGGCGCGTCCGGGCCCCGTCCGCGGCTACAGCGGAGCCAGCAGCCAGCTGGCGCCGAGGGCGAGGCTGGCGAGGGCGGTGAGCAGGAAGACGGTGATCCACGCCAGCCCGGGGACGTGGGTGAGGCGGGCGAGCTGGTCGGCGTCGGAGTCGCGGGCCCAGCCGGTGCGGCGCTGGTGCTGGAGTTCGAGGACCGGGCGGACGGCGCCGAACAGCAGGAACCAGCAGCCGAGGTAGGCGAAGCCGGCCTGCACCTCGGCGCTGCCGAACCAGGACACCAGGAAGAAGGCGCCGCCGGCGACCAGCACGGTGAACAGGCCGAAGGCGTTGCGGATGCGCACCAGCAGGGCGAGCAGCAGGACGACGGCCAGCCAGAGCAGCAGGGTGGTCCGCCCGGCGGAGAGCAGGGCGGCGCAGCCGAGGCCGAGCAGGGCGGGGGCGGTGTAGCCGGCGGCGGCGGTGAGGATCATGCCGGGGCCGGTGGGGCGGCCGTAGGAGAGGGTGAGGCCGGAGGTGTCGGAGTGCAGCCGGATGCCGGCCAGCCGGCGGCCGGTGAGCAGGGCGGCGAGGCCGTGGCCGCCCTCGTGGGCGATGGTCACGGCGTTGCGGGTGACGTGCCAGAGCGGGCGGGCGAGGACGGCGAGCAGGGCGGCGCCGGCCGTGGCGAGGACCAGCCAGCCGGGCGGGCCGGGCTGGGTGCCGGTGACCTGGTCCCACAGTTCGCCGAGGTTCCGGTCGGTCGGGTGAGGGCTCATCGTTCTTCTCCGCCTCCGTTCGCTGCGTTGGGCCGTTCGGGGCAGCCTCCCATGCGGGGACGGTCGGGCGGGAGCGGGTGGTTCTGTCCGTGGGATGAGGAAGTGGTGAGCGTGCCGGGCATGGCAAGCTGACCGGCATGTGCGGTCGCTTCGCAGCCAGCAGCAAGCCCGAGGACGTCGTCGAGATCTTCGGCGTCGAGCAGTGGGACCCGGCGGAGACGCTGGCGGCCAACTGGAACGTGGCGCCGACGAACAGCGCCTTCGTGGTCCTGGAGCGGGTGCCGAAGGGCCGGGAGCGGCCGGTGCGGCAGCTGCGGGTGCTGCGCTGGGGGCTGGTGCCGCAGTGGTCGAGGTCGGCCGAGACGGCGGTGAAGATGATCAACGCCCGTTCGGACACGGTGCACGAGAAGCCCTCGTACCGGCAGGCCTTCGCCTCCCGCCGGTGCATCGTGCCGGTGGACGGCTACTACGAGTGGCAGACGGTGCCGGGCGAGCGCGGCAAGGCGCGCAAGAAGCCGTACTTCGTCTCCCGGGCGGACGGCACCCCGCTGGCGCTGGCCGGGCTGTACGAGTTCTGGCGCGACCGGACGGTGCCGCCGGACCACCCGGCGGCCTGGCTGGTGACCTTCACCATCGTCACCACCGACGCCGAGGAGTCGCTGGCGCCGATCCACGAGCGGATGCCGCTCTTCCTCGACCCGGCGTCCCACGGCGAGTGGCTGGACCCGGGGCTGACCGACCCGGACGCGCTGCAGCGGCTGCTGATACCCCCGCCGCCCGGCGAGCTGCTGGCCACGCCGGTCTCCCCGGCGGTCGGCAGCATCCGCAACAACGGCCCGGAGCTCAAGGAGCCGTGGGCCGAGGCCGAGTACGAGACCACCCTGTTCTGAACCGGCTGGAGTGCCCGAGGATGACCCGCGAACCCGCCCCCACCGAACCCGTTCCCACCGGGACCGACCCCACCGAACCCGTTCCCACCGGATCCGTCCCGACCGAGCTGGTCGCGACCGGGGCCGGCGACGCCCGGATCCGCTACCACCGGGCCGCCGCGCCGCGGGCGCTGCTGGCGCTCGGGCACGGCGCGGGCGGCGGGGTCGAGGCCCGGGACCTGGTCGCGCTGGCCGAGGCGCTGCCGCCGCGCGGGATCACCGTGGCGCTGGTCGAGCAGCCCTGGCGGGTGGCCGGGAAGCGGCTCGGCCCGGCGCCGCGCACGCTGGACCTCGGCTGGACGCCGGTCGCCGAGCGGCTGGCAGGTCAGGGCCTGCCGCTGGTGGTCGGGGGGCGCAGCGCCGGGGCGCGGGTGGCCTGCCGGACGGGCGCGGCCACCGGGGCGGTGGGGGTGGTGGCGCTGGCGTTCCCGCTGCACCCGCCGGGCCGGCCGGAGAAGAGCCGGGCGGAGGAGCTGCTGGAGTCGGGGCTGCCCACGCTGGTGGTGCAGAGCGCGGCGGACCCGTTCGGTGGTCCGGTGGAGTTCCCGGAGCTGCCGGCGGGGCACGAGCTGGTGGCGGTGCCGTACGGCAGCCACGGCTTCGAGGTGCCGAAGCGGGCGCCGGTCGGGCAGGACGAGGTGCTGGAGCTGATCTGCCGGGCGGTCGGGGACTGGGTGCTGGCGCTGCTCTGAGGCAGGGGGCACCGGGGGCGGCCGGGCGGCCGGAGCCGACCGGGCGGCGGTGACCAGGGGTTTCCGGCCGATCGCCCGTGCGAGTGATGAGGCGGCCGCGGCGGGAATGCGGGCGCCGTCCGGGTGGTTGACACCCTCGTCAGCACGATTCCCGGTGAGAGGCAGGGCAGATGGGTTCGATCGCGTGCCCCGAGCGGCCAGAGGAGCGCGAGGCCGCTGCGGCGTTCGCCCCCGCCTGGTCCGACTGGATTGTCGCGGGCGAGAAGCCCGTCAGCCCGATATCCTCCATTTCGGGGCGGCCCGCCGGGGGTCGTGCCCGCCATGCCGAGGAGGTGGGTCCGGTCGTCGGGACCGAGCACGAGGCCGAGCCGGGCCGGGGCCCGGAGGAGGGCCAGCCCGTGGGCGAGGCGCTCACCGGTGAGGAGCTGGCCGAGGCGATCGGTGAGGACACCTTCCGGGTGTCCGCGGAGGAGAGCGAGGAGGCCCGGCGGGAGCGCTTCGAGCGCGACGCCCTGGGCTACCTGGACCCGATGTACTCCGCGGCGCTGCGCATGACGCGCAACCCCGCGGACGCGGAGGACCTGCTCCAGGAGGCGTTCGCCAAGGCGTACGCGTCCTTCCACCAGTTCCGCGAGGGCACGAACCTCAAGGCCTGGCTGTACCGCATCCTCACCAACACGTTCATCAACTCGTACCGCAAGAAGCAGCGGGAGCCCCAGCGCACCGCGGCGGAGGAGATCGAGGACTGGCAGCTGGCCCGCGCCGAGTCGCACATGTCGACCGGTCTGCGCTCGGCCGAGACCCAGGCGCTCGACCACCTCCCCGACAGCGACGTGAAGGACGCGCTCCAGGCCATCCCGGAGGAGTTCCGGATCGCCGTCTATCTCGCGGACGTAGAGGGCTTTGCGTACAAGGAGATCGCGGACATCATGGGTACTCCCATCGGTACGGTGATGTCCCGGCTGCACCGCGGCCGCCGTCAGCTGCGCGGCATGCTGGAGGACTACGCCCGTGAGCGCGGGCTCGTCCCGGCCGGCAGCGGGGCAGGGCAGGAAGCGAAGGGCTCGGGCTCATGAGCTGCGGCGATCCGCACGACACGGAGTGTGGCGAGGTCCTCGACCACCTCTACGAATTCCTCGACAACGAGATGGCCGAGGGGGACTGCGCCAAGCTGCGGGAGCACTTCGAGGAGTGCTCGCCGTGCCTGAAGCAGTACGGGCTGGAGCAGGCGATCAAGGCGCTGATCAAGCGTTCCTGCGGCTGCGACGACACCCCGGCCGACCTGCGCAGCAAGGTGCTCGCCAGGATCGACTCGATCCGGGCCGGCCAGCGCTCGGGTGAGCAGGTGGTGGTCGCCGTCGAGACCGCGGTCGAGATCCACGTCGAGGCCGCCCGACCGGCCCCGACCCCCGGCCAGGGCGGCCAGGCGCCGTCCGCGCGGCCGGGCGCCCCCGTCGAGGCGGGTGCTCCGGCGGAGTAGCCGGCGCCTCCGCGCGGCCGGACGGCCGACCGGAGCAACCACCGGGCCCGTCGGCGAGGACGGGCCCGGTGGTCAGGACACGGAGTTCAGCGGCCCCGGGAGCGTGCGCTCCCGGGGCCGCTCCCGTCGTGCTCGCATGCGCCCTCACTCGTTCGAGTGAGTTGACGGTGTGCCAGCTGCGCCATTGCGCGATCATGCGTCCCCGCGCCCGGACGGCGGCCTATCCTCCTGACGGACGCTCACCGCCGGTCCGCCCGGCGTGCTGAGGCAACGCGGGCCCGGACGGCGGGGGAGGTCGAGATCGCTACCGACAGTGGAGGCGCGGCCCTGCCGCAGGGAGCGACGCGCTACCTGGTGGCCGTTCCGGTGGCGGCGCTCTGCTGCCTGCTGCCGCTGCTGCCCGCCGAGGCCGTCCCCGGGGTGCCGCGCTGGCTCGGAGCGCCGGTCGACTGGCCCAAGGTCGGGCTGCTGGCCCTCCTGCACGGGTGCTGGGAGTCGCTGGCCCAGGGCCTGCCGACGCCCTGCCTGCGGCTGACCCGCCTTCTGCTGCGCCGCCCGCCGCCGTCCGAACGGGCGCCCAACCGGCCCGGCGTCAACGCCTTCTTCCCGGTGCTGTTCGCCGGTGTGCTGATGCTCCCGCCGGCCGCCGCGGCCCTGGTCGCGGTGCCCGCCGCGCTGCTCGGCGGCCCCACCCGGCGCACCTGCCGGGCCCGTCAGCTGTGGAACGGCTCCCAGCTCGCCCTGTGCGCCTTCGCCTCCTCGGCCGCCTTCCAGCTGCTGCGCGGACCACAACTGCTGCTGGGCTCCCGGTTCCCCGCCGCACTGCTGCCCGGCTTCGCCGCCGTCGCCACGTTCTGCCTGGTCAACGGGGTGCTGGTGGGCGCCATGCTGATGCTCACCGAGGACCGCCGGCCGGTGGTGCTGCTGCGCGGGGCCGTCGCGGTCTGCGGACTGCCGGTGCTGGTGCACGCCGCCGGCGGCCTGATGGTGACGGTGCTCTGGCAGGGCCCTTACGGGGCGTTCGCGGCGCTGCTGGCGCTGCTGCCGCTGTCGATCTCGGCCTGGGTGTTCGCCCAGGGCCAGCGTGAGCGGGACGCCCACCAGGCCACCGTGCAGTCGCTGGTGCAGGCCGTGGAGATCAAGGACGCGTACACCCGCGGGCACAGCGAACGGGTCGGCCGGGCCTCGGTGCTGATCGCCACCCAGCTCGGCATGGAGGCCGAACGGCTGCGCACCCTGCGCTTCGCCGGGATCCTGCACGACGTCGGCAAACTGGGCGTGGCCACCGAGCTGCTGCGCAGAAACGGTCCCCTCAGCGAGGCCGAGCGGCGGGCCGTCGAGATCCACCCGGTGTACGGGTTCGAGCTGGTGCGCGGCATCGCCTTCCTCGGCGAGGCGCACGCCGGGATCCTGCACCACCACGAGCGGATGGACGGCCGCGGCTACCCCAGCGGGCTCAGCGGCGAGCAGATCCCCGAGTTCGCCCGGATCATCTCCGTCGCCGACGCCTTCGACTCGATGACCTCCACCCGTTCCTACCGGCGTGGCCGGCCCGTCACCGAGGCGGTCGCGGAGCTGCAGCGCTGCTCGGGCAGCCAGTTCGACCCGGCGATGGTGCGGGCGCTGATCGACGCGCTGGTCGTGCACGACTGGCAGCCGGTGCTGCCGCCGCCCGACGGCAGCATCCGGGCCGTCCCGGACATCCCGCTCGGGGTGCCCGAACCGGTCCGGGCCGCGCCGCGCCGGGTGCCCGCCCAGGGCGGGAGCGTCCCCACGGCCGGGCAGCCGTGACGGCGGCCGGCCGGCAGGCCCGCGCCGTGCACGCGGCGGCGGCCGCGCTGCTGTTCCTCGCGTGGGCCGCGGTCGCGCTGCGAGGGGTGGCCGAGCCGCGGGTCGCGCTGGCGTTCACCACGCTCATCGCACTCGGCGAGTGCGTCCGGATCACCCTTCCGGGGGACCGCGAGCAGGCACCCATCGGCGCGGCCGGCGCACTGGCGTACGCGCTGCTCGGCCCGCTGCGCGGGGTGCCCACCGCGCACGGCACGCTCCAGGTGGTCGCGGTGACCGGGGTCGGCCTGCTGCTCGCCTGGTTGCCCGGGCTCGCCCTGCCCTGGCTCAAGGCGCACTGCAGGGGCGGCGACGGGGCCGGCCTGATCCACCGGGCCCGGCCGGACCGGCCGCACCGGCGCCCGCCCTGGGCCGACCCGGCCCGCCGGGACAGCGCGGCCCGCCGGCTGCTCGGCGTCGGCTTCGCGGCCGCCGTCTTCCAGCCGCTCTACAACGGCGGCCTGGTGGACCGCTTCTCGCCCGAGGGCCCGGCGTACGGGGCCTTCCTGACCGCCGTCGCCGCCCTGGCCGCCCTCTGCGACGCGACCCTGGCCGCCCTGCTGCGCCGCTCGGCGGCCGGCCCGGACACCGGGCTGCGGTTCCCGGCGGCGCTGGAGGACGAGCTCCGCTCGCTGTTCGGCATCGGCTCGGCCATCGTCGCCACCGGGATGCTGGTCAGCCTCGCGGCCGGCGAGGTCGGGCTCTGGGCGCTGCCGCTGTTCTGCACCCCGCTGCTGCTCGCCCAGGTGTCCTTCCGGCGCGCCGCGGCCGTGCGGGCCACCACGGGGCAGACCATCGCCAGCCTGGCCAGGGCCACCGAGGTGGCCGGCTACACCCCGCACGGGCACGCGCGCCGGGTCGCGGACACGGCGTGCGCGCTGGGGCGCGAGCTCGGACTCGGGACCCGGGAACTCGCCCTGCTGGAGTACGCGGCCCTGATGCACGACGTCGGCCAGCTCTCGTTGGTCGAACCGGTGCCGGACGGCGCCACCGCCCTGCTGTCCTGCGCCGAGCAGCAGCGGATCGCCCGGCTGGGCAGCGAGGTGATCCGCCGCACCGGGGTGCCCCGGCAGGTCGCCGAGCAGGTCGCCCGGCTGGCCGATCCGGTGCTCGGCCCGGCCGGCGCGGACGGCTCGGTGCCGCTGGCCGCCCGGATCATCCGGGTGGCCAACGCCCACGACGACCTGCTGACGGCCGCCCGCGGCCGCGGGGTGGGCGAGGCGGTGGGGCGGCTGGAGGCCCTGGAGGTGCTGCGGCTGGGCCGCGGCCGGGTGTACGACGCCCGGGTGGTGGACGCGCTGGCCCGGGTGGGCGGGCAGACCCGGGGGTGAGGGGCCCCGGGAGCGCGCCGCGGGGCCGAGGTCCGAGGACTCGGGCAGCCGCCGGCCCGGCCGTCCCGGGCAGCAGGGGTGACCGCTGCCCCGCCCGTCCCGGGCAGCAGGGGTGACCGCCGGCCCGGCCGGGGGTTCACCGAGGTCGACGGGGGTACCCGGCGTCCGTACGGGCGCCGGTGGGGGCCCGCACCCGGCGGGCCCGGGTCGGGTCCGGCCCGAGGCGGACTGGAGACGCGGCCCAGGCGCGGGCGCGCGACCACCCGCCGGGGTTGAGGCCGGGCGGCCGGGCGGGCAGGCTGGGTAGGGCGGGCGCCCAACCTCAGCGGTGGGGAGCGCGGGCGGGGGCGGGCGTGGTTGGATGCGGTCGTAGCGTGGAACACCGACCCGGGACACCGGGCCCGAACCCCGCGAAGCGTCCGGCCCCGAGGAGTTGGGGTGGGCGCGGTGGTACGGGACTCGAGCGGACGACGACGGCAGGGACGAACGTGAGGATCTTCCACCGGGCACGGCACCGGCCGTCCGCCACCTGGCGGCAGACGACCGACCGTGCCTTCACGCTGATCGGCGACGGCCGCTACGAGGACGCCGGCGCGCTGCTGGTGATGGCCGCCGACCTGGAGCCCTGGCTGTCCGACTCCTGGTTCAACCTCGCCCTGCTGCACAAGTTCCGCCGCGACTGGGAGCAGGCCCGCTCGGCCGGCCTGCGCGCCGTCGCCCTGCTCGACCGCGAGCACGGCGCCCCCGACTGGTGGAACCTCGGCATCACCGCGACCGCCCTGCAGGACTGGCCGCTCGCCCGCCGCGCCTGGCAGGCCTACGGGCTGAAGCTGCCCGGCGGCCCCGGCGGGCAGCCCGACGGCCCGGTCAGCCTGGACCTCGGCACCACGCCGGTGCGGCTCTCCCCGGACGGCGAGTCCGAGGTGGTGTGGGGCCGCCGGCTCGACCCGGCCCGGATCGAGGTGCTGTCCATCCCGCTGCCCTCCTCCGGCCGCCGCTGGGGCGAGGTGGTGCTCCACGACGGCGCCCCGCACGGGGAGCGGGTCACCGACGGCGTCGCCTACCCGGTGTTCGACGAGATCGAGCTGTGGGCGCCCTCCCCGGTGCCGACCTACGTGGTGCTGCTGCAGGCCGCCACGGCCGGGGACCGGGACGCCCTGGAACGCCTGGTCGCGGACGCCGGCTACGCGGCCGAGGACTGGACGTCCTCGGTGCGGCTGCTCTGCCGGGCCTGTTCGGAGAGCCGGATGGCCGCCGACGACGGCCACACCGCCCACCACGACCCGCACGACGACGGCGACGCCGCGCACCCCGGGCACCTGAGCCACCTCAGCCAGGGCGGCGCGGCCGGGATGTCCTGGCTGGTCGAGCGGGAGTGCGGGATCGCCGCACCCGCACTGCTGGTCCGCTCGCTCCTCGACCGCTGGGTCGCGGCCGCGCCCGCTGCACGGGCGTACCGGGATCTGGAGGAAGTCTGCTGAGCGGGCCGCTTACCCTTGAGCGGTATACCTGGCCCATTCTCGGAAGCGGAAGCGGAAAAGTAGCGATGGCGGAGCAGCACGACCACCAGCACGACCACGACCACGAGCCCGCAGGGGACGCGGCCCAGCCGGTGAAGGTGGTCGGTGAGGAGCCGGACCTCTCCAAGGGCACCGCGCGTCCGATCACCGTCGTGGGCAACCCGGTCCTGCACCGCGAGGTCAAGGACGTCACCGCGTTCGACGGCGAGCTCTCCGCGCTGATCGACGACATGTTCCAGTCGATGTACGCGGCCGAGGGCGTCGGCCTGGCGGCCAACCAGATCGGCGTCGACCTCAAGGTCTTCGTCTACGACTGCCCCGACGACGAGGGCGTGCGCCACATCGGCCACGTCATCAACCCGAAGCTGGAGGAGTACCCGGCGGACCGCAAGCGCGTCCTGGACGACGGCAACGAGGGCTGCCTGTCCGTCCCGACCGCCTACGCCGAGCTGGCCCGCCCGGACTTCGCCGCGGTGACCGGCGTCGACAAGGACGGCAACCCGATCCGCGTCGAGGGCACCGGCTTCTTCGCCCGCTGCCTGCAGCACGAGACGGACCACCTCTTCGGGTTCCTCTACATCGACAAGCTCTCCAAGCGCGACCGCAAGGACGCCCTGCGGCAGATGGCCGAGGGCACCCCGCGCTACGCGACCGTGCCGAACGCGTAGTCGCCGCCCGCGTCGAACACCGCTGCCCCGTACGGGAGTTCCGTACGGGGCAGCGGTGCGTCCCCCCGTTCGGGGCGGGCGCCGGTTCGGGCGCGGTTGTCGTTCAGTGGTGCATCCGGGCCCCCTTGAGGACCTTGTCCACCGCGTTGCGCGGCCCGTGGACGGCCAGCCCCACCAGATCGAGCAGATCCCCGGGCACCGCCCGCACCGCCGCCCGGTTGTCCCGGTCGTTGCCCGTGGCGAACAGGGCCGAGGTGAAGACGGCCGTCGGCAGCGACCGGCCGAGCGCGCGGCCGTGCGCGGCCGTCAGCACCTCCTTCGTCCCCTGGAACACCAGGACGGGCTGGCGGAACATCGGCAGGTACGCGGTGCCGTCGGCGTCCGCGTACGGCTCCCCGACCAGCTCGGGGCGGACCGTGCCGAGGCCGCTGACCAGGAAGGCGGTGACGTTCAGCCGCTGCCAGGGCTCCAGGTCCTCGCGCAGCAGGACGGCGATCTTCGTGTCGAAGCGCACGGGCGCGCCCGCGGTCCCCGCGTCGGTCCCGGTGCCGGCCCTTGTGTCGGTCCCTGTGTCGGCCCCGGCCCCGGGTTCCGTGCGGGCGCCGGTCTCATCGATCGTTCTCATGCGTCGAGACTGCGGGGCGCCCGCCCCCGCCGTCTTGTACGTTCTTTGCATGGCATCCGGGCAGGAGATCTCTGCTTGGCGTCCGACCGTCCCGGGCGTCACCGAGGTCTTCCACGCCCACTTCACCGAGCACGCCTACCCCATGCACGTCCACGACAGCTGGACGCTGCTGATCGTCGACGACGGCGCGGTCCGCTACGACCTGGACCGCCACCAGCGCGGCACCCCCGGCGACACCGTCAGCCTGCTGCCCCCGCTGGTCCCGCACAACGGCTCGCCCGCCACCGCCCACGGGTTCCGCAAACGCGTCCTCTACCTCGACATGACCCAGCTGGACGCCAGCTACATCGGGCCCGCCGTCGACGGCCCCGACCTCGCCGACCCGCTCCTGCGCACCCGCATCGGGCAACTGCACACCGCCCTCGCCGACCCGGGGGACGAGCTGGAGGCGGAGAGCCGCCTGGCCCTCATCGGCCAACGCCTGCGCACACACCTGCGGCCACGGCCGGCCGGCAGTGAACCGTCGCCCCGCCCGGGCGTCGCCCAGGACCTGCGGGACCTCCTCGACGAGCGGCTGCTCGACGGCACCACCCTGCAGGAGGCCGGGGGAGTGCTGCACGCCCACCCCGCGCATCTCGTCCGCGCCTTCAGCGCCGCGTTCGGCCTCGCACCGCACCAGTACGTCACGTCCCGCCGCGTCGACCTCGCCCGCCGGCTGCTCCTCGACGGACGGCCGCCCAGCGAGGTGGCGACCGCGGCGGGCTTCTACGACCAGTCGCACCTGACCAGGCACTTCAAGCGGGTCTGCGGCGTCACCCCGGGCCGGTACGCCCGGACGGCGCGGGGCGGCTGAGCGGCACCGCGGGGGCGGCGGCGGGCTTCGTTGCCGGCGCGGGCCGGCCGGCCGGGCAGGGGAGGTCCGTCCAGAGCCGGTGCGGGCAGACGATCACGTAGTGGCCCGACCAGCGGGTGTCGGAGATCCAGCGGGACCACAGCACGTCGCAGGCGCCGGCCAGTTGGGCCAGGGCGTACCGGCGTCGGGCGTCGAGCGGCAGCCAGGGGTCGCCGCCGGGGGTGTGGTCGGTGTAGCGCGTCGTGAGCCAGAGCACGGCGGCTTCCGGGGTGTTCCAGGTGCCCCGGACCTGGGAGGCCGGGCGGCGCAGCCACCAGCCGGTCATCATCGGCGGGAGGTCCGAGGCGCCGAAGCGGATGATGTCGACCGGCCGCCGCTCGGCCTCTCTGGTCAACAGTCGGCCGTCACCGGCCCACTCGTAGCCGTGGAAGTGCAACGGTGCTTCTCCTCTGGGGCGTTGATCCCCTCCCGCCCGCGCGGGACCGCGGGCGGGAGGGGCTTTCAGGAGGCTCAGACGGACAGGCCGAACCGAGCCGGGTCGATCCCGGCGCTGGTGAGCTCCTCGGCGGTGAAGAGGAGGGGCGCACGGTCGGGCCGCTTGCTGTCGCCGAGGGCGTAGACGCCGTGCTCGACCAGGCCGAGGGTCACGCACGACTCGCCGTCGTCACCCCCGCCCTGGTTGCCGCCGCACGCGCGGTTGAGCGTGAGCTGCGAGAGGTCGAGTTCGTAGAGGTTGCGATCGGTCATCGCCGACACCACCTTCCGGTGTGGTCCCGGGGCGCGCACGGAACGGCCCCGCCCCGCCCAGGAGTTGGGCGGAAGATTCGAGGGCGGTCAGCCCCAGAGGCTGATGCGCGTGGTGAGCTGGTCGACGGGCACCTGCCGCGGTGGGGCGTCCGGCGCGAACAGCGGCCGGACCAGGGCCCGGCCGTCCTGGGCGCCGACGATCTCGACCAGGCCCCCGGTGGTGAGGTCCTTCCGGACCGGGTTGTCGTCGACCCGCGCCATGAACTCGGCATGCGTCCGGCGGCGGGCACTGGTCGGTTGCGCGGAATTCTCAGCGGGCATCGCGGACTCCCCGTGGCTTGGCTTCCCGGCTTAACTAAACGGTAGGCGCGGCCCTCAGGTAATTCCACATCTATGCGCGCGGTTGCATAAATTCCTAGGTCGAAGTTCGGAAGTCGTCGGACCACTGTTCGAGGAGGTTTCTCATTTCTGCGCCGAACATGGCGCATCCCTCCATGGTGGAGAAGGTATCCACGTGTATTGCGACGTCCTTCGGGTCCCTGAGTGCCAGGACTCCACTGGTAGTTTCGATGGTTACGAGGGACCTGTCGTAGACGGTAAAGGTGTCCATCGGTGCGACGGGCATCAGGCCGGTCAATGGGATTATGCCGATTTGGATGTTGGGGAGCCGTGAGAGTGAGATGAGTCGATCAATCTGCATGGCCATGGCCGGAGCTGGGATCAATGGCCACCTGGCAGCCATCTCCGAGAGCAGGAACGTGAATTTCTTGTCGGTGTCGTAAAGGATCTCCTGTCGGCTCGGCTTCCGCGCGATGAGCTGACTTTGGTCGCCTTGAAGATGGGACAGGCTAGCCTTAATGTATTCGGGTGTGGAGAGAAGCCCAGTGATCATCGACAGAAGGAAGAACCTGAACTCGGTGGACGACGACTCCAGGTTGGCGAGCTCCTGCTGCTTGCGGTGAAGCCCCTTCCTTCGCAGCGCACGGAGGCCTTGCCAGTCCGTGCTCGCCAGGCGCGCGAGCTCCGCGACCGAAGCCAGTATCTCTGGTGGGGCCTTCAAGGCTCGCAGGATCTGTTCCACGTCCATGGGAGTGGCCGGGCTTTTCCCGCTCTCAATCCTGGAAATTTTCGACTGAGACATGTTGCAGCGTGCAGCGAGCCGGGCTCCCGAGAGCCCGGCTCGCTTTCGCAGATCTTTCAGCGTCGCAGCTAGTTCCTGCTTGGACTGGCCCAGCTGCTCTGGGTGGAGCGTCACGATCCGAGGTACTCCGCGAATGGAACCGAAGCCAAAATGGCGATCCGCTGGTATTCGAGGTAAGGTGCGAGGTCGCCGTCGAAGAGCTCGCGACTGATCTGAGTTCCATCCGCTCTGTAGTTCATGAGGACGACCTTGGATTTGTCGAACATCCAGAAGTCCTGAGCGGATTGGAGGGGGTTCTCCTTGTCGGTGACGTCAAGGATTCGAATGTCTTCGCCGGCTCTGAGGTGATGCCGGTAGTAGTACTCGAATTCAAACCGAAGATAGTCGGAGAGTGGGCGTTTGACGATGTGGACGCGGCCGACGCGCTTACCTGCAGCCGTCCACTCTGCCACCTCATCCATCCACCCTGACTGGTAGTCGTCGGGAGAGTTTTCGCCGGACAGGAACCGGGAGAGTTTCTCGGCTTCCTGCGGCATGGTGTACGTGGGAAGCGTTTCGAGCCGCCACGCTTCCGACTGCATGGAATCGAAGCACTGGTTCCAGGTGTCACCAGCCAAGAGCACGAAATGCCTCCCTCAGGACACTCTCCGGAATCTCAACGAGGCCCTCCCCGTTGGGCGGGGTGAAGGCGAGAGAAAGGTCGCCCTGGATCACGAACGACCCCGTATCCGTCTGGTAGACGTTGGGGCAGTCCTTCTCTCCGCACTCGCCGCTTCCGTTGCCCGTGAGGCGGGTGAGAGCTGCGCGTCCAGACATGTCAAGCCTCCCTTTTTCGAGCCGGTTTGACTAACCGGTAGCCACGCTAGAGGCATGGAGGCGGGCCGTCCACGCATCGGCGTGACTATGCACGTCATTGACTAAGGATCTTGGTCTGGCATCTGTGGGACGTGCACGTTGCCGTGCGACTGTGTGCGGTCCCACGCGGGCAGGTCTGACCTCCCCGCCCAGCGTGAACGCTGGGCGGGGAGGGACTTCAAAGCAGGTGGGTGGTGACGCCAAGCTCCTCCCTCACTGGCTGCCGTGACGCTCCCACCAGTCGGCGAACGGCTCGGCTTGGCGCAGAGCTGTGTCTCGCCAGTGGATCCACTGCTTCACGTCAGGTTCCTCGTCTGCCCCGATGAACCTGCCCTCGCCGTCGTAGGCCATGGAAAATGCTGTCGACTCGTCGAACATCCAGAAGTCGGGGCAACCGTCGATGGGGTTCGACCTCCCTGTGACGTCCAGGATGAAGAACTCCTCGCCAGCGGCGGCGTTCGCTCGGTACCCCCAGCCCAGTTCGAACTGGAGGTACGGTGTGAGTGGCCGGGTCAGTGCGTGGACTCGGTACATCCGGCGGCCGGCGTCAGTGTTCCTCCTGACCTTCGCCAGCCATTCGCTGTTGTAGCCGGAGGGCTGAGGCTCCCCAGCGAGGAATGCCCGATAGGCATCGACGTTGCCGGAGTTGCCGTAGTCGTCCAGGGTCTCCAGTCGAAATGCCTCCTGTTGGAAGCTTTCGAAGAGTGCGCCGAAGGCGTCACGAGAGATGGTCATGATCAACCCTTCTTGGTGGCTCAGTGGGTCGCCGTGTAGTCCCCGAAGGGGACGGCGTGGGTGAGGGCGATGTCTCGATACCGCTGGTACTCGGGAAGGCGGTCGGCGGGGAGGAGTTCGGCGCCGATGAACGTGCCGGTGTCGGTGTAGTGCATCCGGTAGACCCGGGTGTCGTCGAACAGCCAGAAGTCGTGGTCGGGCAGACCAGTCACCTGCCGCAGAGCCGTGTCGATGATGCCGATCGACTCGCCGGCTTTGATGTTTCCGGGGTAGGCCGCCAGCTCGTACCGGAGGTAGTCCGACAGGGGAGACCGGAGGACGTGCACCCGGGCCACCTGCTTGCCCAGATCCGTCATCGAGCGGACCCACGGGTTGTCGGCACAGTCGGGCGGCAGCCCTTTGCCCGCGAGGAAGTCGGCGAACTCCTCGCGTTCTTCGTCCACGTCGTAGACGGCCAGTGTTTCGAGCCGGAAGGCCGTTCGTTCGAAGGTCTCGAAGAGGAGGCCGAAGTCTTGACCCTTGAGCACGGAAGTGAACCTCCAGAGGGGGCGACTCGTCGATGCGCAGCCTGTCCCGCTCGAAGCTGCGGGGTCAAGGACGCGGATTTGCGAGGGACGTAAGGCCGTTCGACCACCCCGGGCTGGTGTGAGCACCAGCCCGGGGCGGCCGAGTTCAGGGGTGGTGGGTGGTGATGGTGATGGGGTGGGCGGTCCAGCGGGTCAGCTCGCCGACGTAGAGGGTGGTGCTCCACCGGCCGCCGCGGGCGAGGCAGTAGGCGACGCCCTCGCCGCCGCCCGGGCCGATGCAGAGCCGGACGAAGTCCCGGTGGGCCTCGCGGACGGGCAGCTTGCGCACCCGCTCCCACAGCACGGGCAGTGCGTGGTCGAGGCTCGGGAAGACGGTGGGCAGCATGATGCCGACGATTCCGGCCCGGACAGCACTCATGCGGCGGCCTGCTCGGGGGAGATCTGGCACCAGACGACCTTGCCGATCCCGCCCCGGCGCGGGCAGCAGCCCCAGCTCTGCGCCAACTCGTGGACGAGGAGCAGGCCGCGGCCGGCCTCCTCGGAGTCGGCCGCCTCGCGGAGTTCCGGCTTCTCGCTGTCGGCGTCATGCACCTCAATGCGGAGGAGGCCGTCGGCAAGCGTGAAGCGGACCTGGATCAGGCGGTCGCGCGGCGTGCGGGCGTGCTGGACGGCGTTGGTGACCAGCTCGCTGACCAGCAACTCCCCGGTGGGGAGCAGGCGTTCGCCGCAGGGGTGGGGGAGCAGGAACTCGCGGAGCTCCTGCCGGGCGGCTCGGGGAGACGTGCGGTGCCGGGGCAGCCAGCAGGTCTGCTCGGCGGGGGAGAGGGGAGCGGCTTCAGGCATGGCGGGGCCACCTCTGGAGTGTGCAGGTGAGAGCGGCTGAAGGGGGCATGGGGATGCCCGGGATGAGTCCGCGGCGGTCACTCTGGGTGGCATGGCGGACTACAGCAAGTAGCATGCGGTGGAAATGAGTCAATGCGCAACTTGCCCGATGGAAATTTTCCAAGATCTTTTTCCGGGGCGTATGATCTGGGCCTAACCGGTGTGATGGAGCATCAGATGAGCCAAGCGCGACCCACAGTGCGCCGCAGGCGATTGGCGGCTGCTTTGGTCAGGCTGCGAGAGGAAGCCGGCAAGTCGCCCGAAGCGGCGGCGGAGCGTATCGGTTGTCACCGTTCGAAGATCAGCCGGATAGAGAACGCGCGGCTGGGCATCTCGCTCGGCGAGCTGCGAGATCTGCTGACCTTCTACGGTGTGGAAGACCACGGCCGTGTCGAGGAGTTGGTCGCTCTTGCTCGTCGGGGCCGAGAGCCCGGGTGGGTGCAGCGGGCGAGCTTGGCTCGGCCGTCCTACTCGGACTTCATCGATTACGAGGAGACGGCTGACTACATCAGGTCGTTCGAGAACATGCTGATCTCTGGCCTGCTGCAGACTCCCGACTACGCTCGCGCGGTGATGCAGGCCAAACCGTCCGGGCTGGCCGCCGAACAAGTGGATGCCTTGGTGACTGCTCGGATGGAGCGACAGGAGGTGCTCACCAGGCCGAACCCGCCGCGCTTGTGCGTGATCGAGGGCGAATCGGCGTTGCGCGTTCAGGTGGGTGGCGCGAAGGTGATGGCTGGGCAACTCGACAAGCTGGTCGAGATGGCTGGGCATCCCTATGTGGAGCTCCAGGTCTTGCCGGACCGCGCCGGTGCCCATGCTGGTTTGATGGGCTCATTCGTGATGTTCAGTTTCCCGTCTCCCGACTACTCGGACGTAGTCTGCGTCGAGCACCGGACAGGGACGCTCTACATGGAGACGCCAGCCGAGATCGATGAGTACACATTGATCTTCGACTCGCTCCGCTCAATCGCCTTGAGTCCGGCTGACAGTCTCGACATGATCGCTCGGGTACGACAGGGGTTCTGAACTCCGGGCAAGAGATGGGTGAGTTATGACCGGCGAGTGGCACAAGAGCACCTACAGCGGGCAGGGCGGGAACTGCATCGAGGCACAGGCCAGGTCGATGACGACAGCGGTCCGGGACTCCAAGGACCCTGGCGGTCCCGTGCTGCTGTTTCCGGCTGAGGCCTGGGCCTCGTTCCTCGTGGGGGTCAAGTCCGGGGAGTTTTCGGCCGACTGATCCAACACGGAGGTGCCCCGCACGGGCTGTGGCCGTGCGGGGCACCTCTCCGTCCGTCTACCGGGCTACTTCCTAGAAGTCGTCGTCGAAGGAGACCGAGCCCTCGACGGCGACCTGGTACGCCGACACCCGGCGCTCGAAGAAGTTGGTCAGCTCCTGGACGTTCTGCAGCTCCATGAAGCCGAACGGGTTGCTGGACCCGTAGCGGATCGGGAGCCCGAGACGGGCGAGGCGCTGGTCCGCCACCGCCTGCAGGTACTCGCGCATCGAGGCGGTGTTCATGCCGGGCAGGCCGTCACCGCACAGGTCCTGGGCGAACTGGAGCTCGGCCTCGACGGCCTCCTCCAGCATCTCCGTGACCTGCTTCGCCATCTGCTCGTCGAAGAGGTCCGGCTCCTCCTCGCGCACGGTGTCCACCACCGAGAACGCGAAGTCCATGTGCATGGACTCGTCGCGGAACACCCAGTTGGTACCCGTCGCGAGACCGTGCAGCAGACCCCGGCTCCGGAACCAGTACACGTAGGCGAACGCGCCGTAGAAGAACAGCCCCTCGACACACGCCGCGAAGCAGATCAGGTTGAGCAGGAACGCCCGCCTGTCCTCCTTGCTCTGCAGCGAGTCGATGTGGTCGACCGCGTTCATGTACTTGAAGCAGAACTGGGCCTTCTGGTGGATGGAGGGGATGTTCTCCACCGCGGCGAAGGCCGCGTTGCGGTCCTCCGGGTCCGGAAGGTAGGTGTCCAGCAGCGTCAGGTAGAACTGGACGTGCACGGCCTCCTCGAACAGCTGACGGCTCAGGTAGAGCCGCGCCTCGGGGGAGTTGATGTGCTTGTACAGGCTCAGCACGACGTTGTTCGCGACGATCGAGTCACCGGTCGCGAAGAAGGCGACCAGCCGGCCGATCATGTGCCGCTCGCCCTCGCTCAGCTTGGCGAGGTCGGCGACGTCGGAGTGCAGGTCCACCTCCTCGACCGTCCAGGTGTTCTTGATCGCGTCCCGGTACCGGTCGTAGAACGACGGGTATCGCATCGGGCGCAGGGTCAGCTCGAACCCGGGGTCGAGCAGCATCTTCTCGCGGTCGTCGGACATCACTGGCAGGCCTCGCAGGACTCGGGGTTCTCCAGGGAGCAGGCCAGCGCGGCCTCCTCCTCCGGCGTGAGGGTCGGCGTGTTCACCGGGACGGGCGCGGCGGCACGGGCGGTGCCGGAGGCGGCCTGGGCGATCCGGGTGGCCGGGCGCGAGCGCAGGTAGTAGGTGGTCTTCAGACCGACCTTCCACGCGTACGCGTACATCGAGCTGAGCTTGCCGATGGTCGGCGCGGCCATGAACAGGTTCAGCGACTGGCTCTGGTCGAGGTACGGCATGCGGGCCGCGGCCAGGTCGATCAGCGCGCGCTGCGGCAGCTCCCACGCGGTGCGGTACAGCGACCGCACCTCGGCGGGCAGCCAGCCGAGCTCCTGGACGGAGCCGTTGGCGTCGCGCAGGGCGTCGCGGGTCGTCTGGTCCCAGACGCCGAGCTCCTTGAGCTCGCGCACCAGGTACGGGTTGACCTGCAGGAACTCGCCGCTGAGCGTCTCGCGCTTGAACAGGTTGGACACCTGCGGCTCGATGCACTCGTACACGCCGGCGATCGAGGCGATGGTCGCGGTCGGGGCGATGGCCAGCAGCAGCGAGTTGCGCAGGCCGGTCTCGGCGATCCGGGCGCGCAGCGCGCTCCAGCGGTCGGCCCAGTGCGGCTGCACGTCGAAGTGGTCGATGTGCAGCTCGCCGCGGGCGGCGCGGGTCTCGCCGTACGCCTCGTGGCGGCCGAGCTGCTCGGCCAGGTCGGCGGAGCGCTCGTAGGCGGTGAGCATGATGCGCTCGGCGATCAGCGTGGACAGCCGCGCCGCCTCGGCCGAGTCGAAGTCGATCCGCAGCTTGAAGAAGACGTCCTGCAGGCCCATCACGCCGAGGCCGACCGGCCGCCAGCGGGAGTTGGAGGTGCCGGCCTCGACGGTCGGGTAGAAGTTGATGTCCACCACGCGGTCGAGGAAGGTGACGGCGGTGCGCACGGTGGCGTCCAGCCGCTCCCAGTCCATCGCGCCGAGCAGGTCCTCCGCCGACGCGCCCTCGGCGACGTGCGCGCCGAGGTTGACCGAGCCGAGGTTGCAGACGGCGGTCTCGGAGTCGTCCGTGACCTCCAGGATCTCGGTGCACAGGTTGGAGGAGTGCACCGTGCGGCCGGGCAGCGCGGTCTGGTTGGCGGCGCGGTTGGAGGCGTCCTTGAAGGTCATCCAGCCGTTGCCGGTCTGCGCCAGGGTGCGCATCATCCGGGCGTACAGGGTCTGCGCGGGGATGGTGCGCACGGCCTTGCCGGCCTGCTCGGCCTTGCGGTAGGCCTCGTCGAAGTCGGAGCCCCACAGGTCGACCAGCTCGGGGACGTCGGCGGGGGAGAACAGCGACCAGTCCTGGTTGGCGTTCACGCGGCGCATGAACTCGTCCGGGATCCAGTGCGCCAGGTTGAGGTTGTGGGTGCGGCGCGCCTCCTCGCCGGTGTTGTCGCGCAGCTCGAGGAACTCCTCGATGTCGGCGTGCCAGGTCTCCAGGTAGACGCAGGCGGCGCCCTTGCGACGGCCGCCCTGGTTGACCGCGGCGACGGAGGAGTCGAGGGTGCGCAGGAACGGGACGATGCCGTTGGACTTGCCGTTGGTGCCGCGGATCAGGCTGCCGCGGGAGCGGATGCGCGAGTACGACAGGCCGATGCCGCCGGCGTGCTTGGAGAGGCGGGCGATCTGCGCGTAGCGGCTGTAGATCGAGTCCAGGTTGTCCAGCGGCGAGTCGAGCAGGTAGCAGCTCGACATCTGCGGGTGGCGGGTGCCGGAGTTGAACAGGGTCGGCGAGGAGGTCAGGTACTCCAGCCGGCTCATCAGGCGGTACAGCTCGGCCACCTCGCGCACGGACTGCTCGGTGTCGCCGACCGCCAGGCCACAGGCGACGCGGAGCAGGAAGTGCTGCGGGGTCTCGACGACCTTGCGGGTGATCGGGTGGCGCAGCAGGTAGCGGGACTGCACGGTGCGCAGGCCGAAGTACTCGAAGCGGTCGTCGCCCTGCCGGTCGATCAGCGCGTCGAGCGCGGCGGCGTGCTTGGCGACGAAGGCGGCGGTGGCGTCGCCGATCAGGCCCTCGGCGTGGCCGACGGCGATCGAGGCGGCGAACGAGGTCGCGCCCTGGCTGTCGGCCTCGTCGACGATCTCCAGTGCGAGCAGGCGGGCGGCCAGCTTCGAGTACTGGGGGTCCTCGGCGATCATCGACGCGGCGGCGTCCACGGCCAGCCCGCGCAGCTCGGCGAAGTCCGAGCCGGCGTGGCGGCCGCGCAGCGCGGCGGCGGCGACATGGCCGGGGTCCACCTGGGGGAGATCGACACTACGGTCGGTGAGCAGCCGCAGCAGCGCGCCGCCGGGGTCGGAGACCGTCGGGGCGGCGGGGGCGGAACCGGAGCCCTGGGCGGGCAGGGTGGCTGAGGCAGCGGTGGTCAAGGCGCTCTCTCCTGGCGGCGATCGGCGGCGGTGATCGGGTCCGGGCCGAACGGGGCAGGGGAGCACGGCGCGTACGCAGGAGTGCGTCGCGCGACGGTGGCGTCCCCGGCCCGCCCGCGAGGCCCGGAAGGTACTGCTCGTGCTGGCGCGGCCTCTGCGGGAGGGCCGTGGCGCACACCGTCGGCAGGTACTCGGACTCGCGGGCGCGGCTTGTCGAGCCGCCCGCACACCGCTGCGGGGCAGTCCCGGACTCGCACCGGGTTCCCCTGCTTTGACAGCAGGAGTGAGCATACATCTAGTGGCGGCTGACTGCGGCGGCACCATATGTTGTGGCCGACGTGTCGTGGGCCACGGTGGGCCCGGCGGCCGTTCAGTGCTTCAGATAGACCTTGTAGGTGCTCGAATCGCCCGTCGGAGAGGTGAACTGGGCGATCAACCGGTAGTGCCCGCCGCTCGCCAGCGCCGTCGCCAGGACGCGGTCCGTGGCGGCCGGGGCGGTGCTGTCCAGGACCACGACGGTGAAGTAGCCGTCCTTGATCGCGGCGGCGCTGCCCTCGTCGCCGTGATGCTCGACACCCGCCGCGTCCCGGTAGTCCGTCCCGGAGCGGGCCGACGTCCACTGCTCGGGCCGGCTGACGGCGCCGAGGTAGTACTCGGGCAGCCCGTCGACCTCGGTCAGGTAGTGGCCCTGCGGCGTGGCGTGCACCCGCAGGACGGCGAGCAGCCGGCCGGAGTCGGGCCCGTTCTGGTAACGCAGCGCTGACTGCTCCAGACCGAGCGCGAGCAGGGCGACCCAGACCAGGATGCCCAGCTGCGGGTGGCGGAAGTGCGCGCCGACCAGCCGGGTGAGGCCGACCCCGGCGAGCGGGGCGGCGAGCAGCATCCCGAAGCCCAGGTGCCGGAACAGCGCCCCCGAGGTGCCAAGCGCCAGGTGGACCGCCGGGACCAGCAGGGCGGTGCAGGTCAGGGCGGTGCCCAGCAGGGCGCGCTGGGCGCGGGTGGTGGTGACGCCGTCGTTCTCCGGCGACTCGAGCAGCTGCTCGCGGCGGGCGTACGCGATCGTGCCGGCCACCGCGAGGACGGTGAACAGACCGCCCCACTGGACGGTGTTCAGCAGGATCTCGCCGACCGGACGGGAACCCTGCCCGTGGGCCGGGGACCACCCGGCGACCTTGCCGAGCAGTCCGAACGGCAGCAGGGCGCCCACCGTGCCGGCGGCGAGCAGCAGGGCCCGCAGGGCGGCCGGGCCGAGCCGTCGCCGCGGCCAGGCGGTGGCCGCCGCCAGCGCGACCAGCGCGGGCAGCGTGAACACCGCGGAGTACGCGACGGCGCAGGCCAGGGCGGCGACCGGCGCGGCGAGCAGGACGAGGGCCACCGGGCGGCGCGCGGTGAACACCGTGACCCAGGCCGCCAGGGCGACCAGCAGGACGGCGAGCGCCTCGGGCGCGGCGTAGAAGCCGACGACGACGGTCGACTGCACCACCGCGTAGCCGGCGATCGAGCAGATCGCCACCCGCTCGTTGAAGAGCCGGCGGGTCAGCGAGTACAGCAGCACCGTGGTGAGCAGGGCGAAGCAGAGGCTGAGCACCCGGGCGCCGAAGATGCCGTTGGCGTCGGCGGCGGCGCCGGCCAACGGCAGGTACAGCTGGGGCGTGCCGGGTATTCGCTCGGCCAGGTGGGTGGTCACGGGGGTGCCGTGCAGCAGGTGGTCGAGCTGCTGGCGGCCGGCCACCATGGCGGCGGCCTCGTCGGGGTGCGCGGCGGCGAGCAGGCGCAGCGAGAGCAGGGCCTGGATGACGAGGACGGCCGCGAGCACGCCGCGGGCGATCCAGCGGCGCCGGGGGCTGGGGGCCGGGTCCCAGCCGATCGCGGGGACCTGCGGGATGGTGTACGGCGCCAGCTCGACGGCCTGGTCGTCTACCGGGCCGGGGGCGCCGGTCGGGGCCACCTGCGGCGGCGCGTCGGACGCATCGGGTGCCGGAACGTCGGGCCCGGGAACGTCGGGTGCCGGAACGTCGGGCCCGGGAAGGTCGGGCCCGGGAACGGCCGGCCCGGACGGATCGGTCCCCGGGCCGCCGGTCCCGGAAACCCCGGACGCAGGGACCCCGGACGCAGGAACCCCGGACGCGGGAACGCCGGGCCCGGCACCGTCGCCCCCCGCCGCGCCCGGCCCGGGCGAGCGGTCGGCGCGGCGGAACAGGTCGGTCCCGGCCGCGGGCGCCGCGGGGGCGGCGTCCGCCGTGGTCAGCGGGTGCCCGCCGCCGTCACGGGTGTCCGTGTCGAGGGCGGCCCGGGCGGCCCGCAGGGCGTGGGCGGCCCGGGCGGCGCGCGCGGCCCGTGCGGCGGCCGGGGTGGGTACGGCCTCGTCCGGCACCGGCACGGGCAGGTGTGCGGGCACCGGCGCCTGTGCGGGCCCGGCGGCTGCGTCGTCCGGGGCGGGGGTGAACTCTGACTCTGCGCTCATCATGGGTTCCGGATGTCGAAGCCGAAGCGGGGGTCGGACACGCGCCGCCTGAAGGCCGCGAGGGTCTCCGGGACGGCCTCGACGCGCCAGTCGGCCCGTTTGACGATGTTGAACCAGACGAAGCCGAGGATGTCGTCGTGCGCCGCGACCCCGGAGA
Organism: Kitasatospora sp. NPDC004745; assembly: GCF_042873275.1. Lineage (NCBI taxonomy): Bacteria > Bacillati > Actinomycetota > Actinomycetes > Kitasatosporales > Streptomycetaceae > Kitasatospora > Kitasatospora sp. NPDC004745. Next base: position 40,968 of record NZ_JBIALK010000036.1, read on the forward strand.
ACAGCTGGTCGATGTCCGCGAGCTGGCGTTTGCCCTGTTCCGAGGCGGTCTCGCAGATGAAGAACGGCTTCTGGCTGAAGCCGCGGATCTCGGCCATGGTCGGCCCGTACAGGAGGTCGAAGTTCTTCGGCCCGGTGCGGGTGAAGTACCCGGTCATGCCGGCCCAGTCGACGTAGGCGTCGCCCGGGTAGTAGGGCGCGAGCCGGGTGTTGGGCGCCGGGTCGGTGATGTTCGGGTTCCAGACCCAGATGACGTTGGTCGCCCCGGCCCGGTCGAAGAGGTCGTGCACGTGCCGCCAGGCGGCCACGAACTCCTGGGCGCTGGCGGCCTGCCGGCCCCACGGGTACCAGTTGCCGTTCATCTCGTGCGCGATGCTGATCGCGATCGGCTGGTCGAGCTTGGCCACGGACTTGGCGACGCCCCGGACGTAGTCGTCGGTGTCGCCGGCGGCGATCGAGGCCAGCGAGTGGTTGTACGGCTCCCAGGCCATGTACGGCAGGGCCCCGGCCGCGTAGATGCGCTTGGCGCCCTGGGTGTCGAAGCCGCCCTCCCAGTGGGCGTAGAACTCCAGGACGTTGGGCTGCTTGCCGATCGTGGAGGTGTAGACGGGCAGCGCGTCCATCGTCTCGGGGACGCCGGGCAGTGCGGCGCCGAGGTACTTGTGGTCCGGCTTGAGCAGCGGTGTGACGTCGTACGGCACGCCGGCCGGGACGGCCTTCGGCTTGGCGGCGGCGCTCGGGGTGCCGGTGGCCGTGCCCGGGGCGCCCGTGGCGCCCGGGGTGGCGGGGGCGGCGGCCGCGGGCTGGTCGGGCTCGACGGCCTCCTGCATCGCGAAGCCGGGGTCCTCGGGGCCGCAGGCGGCGGTGGCGAGCAGCAGCGCGCCGGCGAGCAGGGCGAGTGCCGGCCGCCGGCGGTACCGGTCCGGCCGTCGGGGGTGGGCGGGCCGTCGGGGGTGGGCGGACATGGTGATCACACGGCTTCCGTCGGTCGCGGCTGGACGAGGACCCGGCCGACGATGGTGGCGTAGAACAGACCGGACGCGAGGACGAGCGTGAAGTTCAGCGGGCCCATCGTGAGCATCCGCCAGATGCCGAGGCCCACCCAGAGGACGGCCGTCCCACCGCTCCAGACGATCATGCCGATCCAGAAGCGGCGGGTCTTGTTCCGCTTGGCGCCGGTGGAGCCGGTCGGCTGCCAGGCCATCCGGTTGCGCCGCAGGATGTCCCAGATCGCGAAGACGTGCGCCCAGCCGTACATCATCCGGGCGGCCCAGGCCTCCAGCCGGTACGGGTTGCGGTGCCAGAGCGGGAAGACGACCGTCGCGTAGAGCAGGCCGGGCAGCACCAGCAGGGTGTTCTGCCAGCGGATCAGGTCGGGTCTCGCCAGCAGCAGCACGATCGGGATGAGCGGGGAGACCAGGGTGAACAGTGCCGTGTGGATGTAGTAGAAGAACCCGGACAGGTAGCAGGCCCGGGTGACCGGCCGCAGTCTGGTCGTCCAGAACTTGCGGCTGCCCAGCAGGCTCATCGACCCGGTGCACCAGCGGTACTGCTGGTTGAAGAAGCCGCCGACGTTGTCCGGGCAGACGCCGGTCGCCAGGGCGACGGGCACGTACTGCAGGTCCCAGCCGAGCCGGCGCAGGTCGAAGCCGGTGTGCACGTCCTCGGAGTGCCCGATCAGCGTGGTGCCGCCGTTCTCCTCCAGGGCGGCCCGCCGGTAGACGGCGCAACTGCCCACGCAGATGGCGCCGTCGTTGCGCTGCCGGGACACCTGCACGGTGCGGTAGAACAGCTCCTGGACGGCGCCGGCGCCGCGCTCGATCCAGTTCTGGCTGTCCAGGATGCGGAAGAACTGTGGGGACTGGATGATGCCGAGGCGCGGGTTGGCCGCCATGTACGGGAGCATCTCGGTCAGCAGGTCCGGCCTGGGCGCGAAGTCGGCGTCCAGGATGAGGATGTACTCGCTGTCGGAGTTGCGGAAGCCGAACTGCAGGTTCCCGGCCTTCTTGAACCAGCCCAGCTTGTTGCGGGTGCCGTACACGAACTCGAAGTCGACGGCCATCTGGGCGAGTTGCGGGCTGTTGCTGTCGTCGAGCACGTAGGGCGTGACCTCGCCCGGGTACTGGTCGCGCAGCCGGGCGACGTGGGTCCAGGTGTTGTGCAGGACCTCGATCGGCTCGCCGGCCACCGGCAGGAAGACGTCCACGGTCGGGTACCGCTCCGGGGACCAGTCCCGCACCAGCGCGCGGTGCGCCGCGAGGTCGAAGGTCTCGTTGAAGCCGTGCACCCAGCGGGATATCAGGTAGTAGACGATCGTGAAGGCCAGCGGCGGCACGAACAGGAAGAACCACGGCGTCGCGCCGAGCAGGCCGATCTCGCTGGCCACCATGCAGGCGAAACTGACCAGGGAGAAGCAGGTCAGGATCCACAGCCGGCTGCGGGCGTAGGAGTACTTCTCGGTGTTGTCCGGCGGCTGCGGCAGCAGGCCCCACTGGGTGCGGGCGGCCGGGTCCCGGCGCGCGCGGCGCCGCGATCCGGGTGCCTGGCGGCTGCCCGCGAGTCGGGTGCCCTCGGTGACAGTCACGTGGCTCTTCTCCCCCGGAGGCCGTAATCGATGTGAACCTGACCCGCCCGCCGGCCGTTGTCCGACGGGCCGAGCGGGGGACGGAGGGATCGTACGGGACCGGCCGCGCCGGGGCCGATCCCCCCTCGTCCGGCGGCCGTCCGGAACCGATTCCGGGCTCCGGTCGTGATCTGGACCGAGTGCGGGCGGAGCACATGTGTACGGTTTCCGCCCAGCGATCGAGGACGGTACGGGGAAGAGTGATGAGCATCGTGGACGGTATGGCCGGCCGGCCGGCGCGGGGGCTGCGGGCGGTCGTCGCGGTGTGCGCGGCCGCCGCACTCCTGGCCGGCTGCGGCGGCGGGGCCCGGGTGGCGGCGCAGCCGTCGGCCAGCCCGCAGTCGTCCGCGCCCGCGCAGCCGGGCCTGTGCTCGACCGCGCAGCTCCCCTTCCCCAAGCTGCCGGTCGACGGCGGGACGAAGATCCTCGAACCCAACCCGTGGAACACCGCCGGGACGGTCTGTCTGGACGCCTCCGGGGACACCGGTTTCACGGTCACCCAGGTGCGCGACTTCGTCCCGCGCAACCCGCTGGCCCCGGGCGCCTACCCGAACATCTCCACCGCGCCCGGCGCGAGCGGACTGCCCGTCCCGGTCAGCGCGCTCGGCGACGCCACGGCCGACTGGGACGCCAACGGCCGGGTGAGCGGCTCCTTCAACCTGTCCTTCGACCTCTGGTACGGCTCCAGCCCGGACAACTGCCTGCCGGGGGAGAGCGCGGAGGTGATGGTCTGGCTGGACGCCACCGACAACGTCCGCCCGGCCGGCAGACAGGTGACGGACGCCCAGAGCATCGGCGACACCGCCTACAACGTGTTCGAGGCGCCGATCACCGGCCCGCACAGCGTCATCAGCTACGTGCGCACCGCCCCCACGCACACCACCCGCGGCCTCAACCTGCGGCTGTTCACGGCCGACGCGATGGCGCGGGGGTACGTGCCGAAGGGCTCCTACCTGTGCCGGGTGCAGGCCGGCTTCGAGATCTGGACCGGCGGCACCGGCCTGCGCAGCGAGTCCTTCGCCTTCCACAACCGGGTCGGCCTGCCGGCCGGCGAGATCCCGGCGGGGGCTCCGGGGACCTGCCTGCGGCACGGCGGCGGCGGGCCGGCGGGCAGCCCGGTGACCGTCGGGGCCTGCGGGGACCAGGCGGTGTCGACCAACTGGACGGTCGGCAACGACGGTTCGGTGCGCGGCGGGGCGGCCTGCCTGGTGCCGGGCGACCGCGGCGGCGTGACGCTGGCCGAGTGCACCGGAGGGTCCGGGCAGCGCTGGGTGGCCGGGGCCGGCCAGCGCCTGCAGCACCAGGACTCGGGGCTGTGCCTGTCGACCGCCGGGGGCGTTCTCACGGACGGCACGGCCGCCGCCCTCAGGCCCTGCGCCGACGCGGTGTCACAGCGCTGGCGGCTGCCGTACAACGGGCAGGCGTAGCGGTCGGCGCGGGGCCGGGTGCCGGGCCGGGCCCGCGCACCCCCCATGGGCGGGAAGGGGCCGATGCCCTAGCATTCCCCACCATGAGCGATCGACCGGTACCGAGTGGCGAGCCGGGGCAGCCCGCCGGAACGCCACCGCAGCAGGCACCGGCCGGAGGGGCCCAGGCCCCCGGTCTGCCGCCGCAGTCCCCGAGTGGTGCGTTCGGGCCCGCCGACGGGTTCGGGCCGCCGGATGGTGCGCCCCAGTACCAGCCGCAACCGCAGCCGCCGCAGGTGACGCCGCGTCCGGTCTCCCAGCCGGTGCCGCTGGTCCCGCAGCCGGGCCAGGCCGGCCCGCAGCCCGTGCAGCCGCAGCCGGTGCAGCCGGGGCCGGTCCAGCCCGGCCCGGTGGCGCCCGCCGCCGTCCAGCCGGGGCCGGCGGCCGCGCAGCCCGGCCCGCAGGCGGTGCAGCCGATACCCGTGCAGGCCGCTCCGCAGGCGGTGCAGCCGATACCCGGGCAGGCCGGCCCGCAGGCGGTGCAGCCGATACCCGTGCAGGCCGGCCCGGCCGGTCCGGCGTGGCCGCAGCAGACCGGCTTCCCGCCGGCGCAGCCGACCGCCGGCAGCACGCCGGACTGGGAGGCGCTGGCGGCGCGGAACGAGAAGGACGCCAAGCGCCGCCGCCGGGTCAAGCTGATCGGTGCGGTGACGGCCGTCGTGGTGGTGGCCGCGGCCGGCGCCGGCTACGTGCTGCTCACCAAGGGCGCCAAGGACGGCAACGGCCCGACGGCCTCCGGGCCGAGCACCGCCGCGGTGAGCACGTCGGCCTCCGCGTCGGCCTCCGGATCGGCCGCGCCGACCGCGTCGGCGAGCGGCCCGGTCAAGGGCATCGACAGCCCGCCGACCGTCGGCAGCCTCCCGGCGACCAAGGGCGCCGTCGCGCTGGGCCTGGGCTCCGACGCCAAGACGGGCTCGGCACCCGGCTACTCCGGGCAGGTCCTCAAGCTGCCCAGCGGCCAGAACTCCTTCGCCCAGAGCGCCTCCCAGGTCGTCGACGTCAGCAACAGCTTCACCGTCTCCGCCCGGGTCCTCGTCGACGTCCCGAACGGCAACCGCAGCGCGGTCAGCCAGGGTGACGGCCAGTACTACTCGTACTCGCTGGGCCGGGCCAACAACAACGGGCACGACCTCTGGTACTTCAAGGTCCAGGTGCCCGGCGGCGGTTCGGCGGTGGCCTGGTCCAAGGGCGACGCCACCGTCAACCAGTGGGTCGTGCTGACCGGGGTGTACGACGACCCCTCCGGCCAGATCACCCTGTACGTCAACGGCGCCCCGCAGGCCTCCGCGAAGTCCCCCGGTGTGCCGCCCAGCGGCGCCAACACCCTGCAGATCGGGCGGCTGAGCTCCAACTCGCAGTGGAGCGACCCGTGGCACGGCGCCGTCGCCGACGTCCAGACCTGGGGTCAGACGCTGCCCGAGGCCGACATCGTCAAGGTCGTCGCCGGCCCGAGCTCGCCGCCGGCCACCCCGCCGGCGGCGGCCTGGCTCACCGGCTGAGCCCCCGGCCGCCGACCGCCGGGCCGAGCGGGCCCGGCACCGCCCGGCAGCCGCCCGGAACCGCCCCCGCGGCGGCGCCGGCGGCGGCTGCCGCGCGCCCCGGAACACGCCGCGCCCCGCGCGCGGACCGGGCACGACAGTCCCAGACCGAGGAGCAGTACTGATGAGCGCGGACGGCCGCTGGATCCGGCCCGAGTCCACCCGGCGGCCCGTCCTGGTGCCCGCGGGGGCCCGGCCGGCCCCGGGTACCGGCCCGGCCGGGCGCGGGGCCGCCGCACCGGCGCAGCCGTCCCCGGCCGACCGCCGGCGCCGCAGGCCCGCCGCACCCCGGGTGCCGCACCCCCCGCGCCCCGCGCTGCGGGCGGACTGGCTGCCGCTGCTGGCCGTCCTGCTGGTCCAGGGCGCGCTGTCGTACCACCTGATCCTCAGCAACACCGCCTTCATCGACGAGGGCACCTACATCTACGCGGGCTACCAGGAGATCGCGAACCTGACGCACGGCACCCCGGTGGCGACGTACGAGACCTTCTTCTCCGGCTCCCCGCTGATCTACCCGGTCGTCGTCGCGCTGGCCGACATGGCCGGCGGGCTGACCGGCACCCGGCTGCTCAGCCTGGCCTTCATGCTCTCCGCCACCGTGGCCGTCCACCTGACCACCCGGCGGCTGCACGGCTCGCTCGCGGCCTGCGGCGCCGCGGCGGCCTTCGCCGCGCTCGGACCCACCCAGTTCCTGGGCGGGCTGGCCACGTACGACGCGATGGCCCTGGCGGTGCTCGCCTGGGCCGGCTACCTCGCGGTGCGCTCGGCCACCGGCGGCGGGTACCCGAGCCTGGTGGGCTCGGGCCTGCTGCTGGCGCTGGCCGGCTGCACCAAGTACGCGGCGCTGCTGTGGGTCCCGGTGGTGGTCGGGGCGGCGGTGCTGGCCGGCCCGGGCGGGTCGCTGCGCGCCTGGACGCGCTGGCGGCGGGGCGTGCTGGTCCTGTCCGCCTTCGTGGCGGCGGTCGCCGCGGCGGCCCTGCTGGCCGGCGAGCGCTACGTCGACGGCTTCAACCACACCACGCTGCAACGAGCCCCGGGCCACGACGCCTACTCCTACGTGGCCGGGGAGGCCGCCCGGTGGGTCGGCCCGCTGCTGGTGGTGGCCCTGGTCGGAGTGGTGGTGCAGCTGGTGGTGGCGCGGCGGCGCGGCGGCGACGGCTGGCCGGCGTTCTGGCTGGCGGCGCTGCTGCTGGTGGCGGGACTGCTCGCCCCGGTGAACCAGATCCGCATCCACACCTGGCTGTCGCTGCAGAAGCACGTCGACTTCGGCGCCTGGTTCGCCTGCATCGTGGCGGGCGCGGTGCTGGCCCGGGCGGTGCTCTGGCTGCGGCGGCGCCTCCACCTGGTGGCGGGGGTCGTGGCGGCCGCCCTGGTGGTCGGCCCGCTGGCCTGGGAGGGGTCGGCCCAGGGCCGGGAGATGTACGGCGAGTGGTCGAACTCGGAGTCCTTCGTCGCCGCGCTGGCGCCGTACATCGCCAAGGGCGACGCCCGGTACCTGGTGGAGAACTACAACGTCCCCGCGTACTACCTGCGCGAGCAGGCGGACTGGCAGCAGTGGCACGACCTGGTGGCGGTGTTCCGCCGGGACCCGGACACCGGCCAGCAGCAGTCCGGCGTGGCCGCCATCCAGGCCGGGATCACGGCGCACGAATGGCAGGTGGTGGTCCTGGACTTCACCCAGACCGGTGCCACCGACAAGGCGATCCAGCCCACCCTGAAGGCCGCCGGGTACCGGGTGGTCACCGTGGTGAAGAGCGGGGAGCACGGCCGGTACACGATCTACGTGGCGCCGGGGTACGACAAGCAGACCGGGGCGGACAAGAAGGCGGCGGACCCGAAGGCCGCCGATCCGAAGGCCACCGCCGATCCGAAGGCGGCGTCCGACAGGAAGCCGGCCGCGGATCCGAAGGCGACCGATCCGAAGACCGCGGACCCGAAGGCCGCCGATCCGAAGGCCACCGCCGATCCGAAGACCGCCGACCCGAAGACCGTGGACCCGAAGCCGAGTTCGGACCCGAAGCCGACGCCGACGCCCGACAGGAAGGGGTGACCGGGCCGCCGGAGCCCCGCCGCGGCCGCGCCGCTCAGAACGCGATCGTGTAGACCATCAGGTCCATCCCCGGGTACGGGGCCCAGTCGCGTTCGGGGGTCCGGAGGAAGCCGGTGCGCTCGTAGACGCGGTGGGCGGCGGTCATCTCCGGACGGGTGGAGAACGCCATGCCCGCCAGGCCGAGTTCACGGCTGCGGGCGAGGGCGGCGCGGACCAGGGCCTCGCCGACGCCCCGGCCGCGGGCGGCCGCCGCGGTGGCGAGCATCCGGATCTCGCCCTCGCGCGGGGTGGCGATGTCCGCCCACTCGGTGCCGCCGACGGCGAAGGTCACGCAGCCGAGGACTCGCCCCCCGGCCACGTCGACCGCGACGAGGAGCTCGGCCTCCCGGGCGCGCCGGGGGGCGTCGCGCAGCAGGTCGACGTAGCCGCTCTCGGGCGAGGTGTAGCCGTCGCCGACGAAGGCCTCGACGGTGATGCGACCGGCGTCGTCGAGGTCCTCCGGGAGGGCCTGGCGGATGAGGATGTCCATCCGGCCAGTGTGCCGGAGCCGTGCGGGGTGGTGATCTCGGGGGTGGAACGGACCGGGAGGGTGGCGGGGTCCGCGGAGGGGCGCAGCGAGGCGGCCGGCATCGTGCCGTACAGCCGGTCCGCCCGGTGGTGGTCGGCCGGGTAGCCGCCCGGGCGGTGCCAGTTGTCGCGGCCGGTGGCGGCGCCGCGGGCGACGTCCCGGCCGATCAGCAGGCCGAGCAGGCCGAACCCGCCGACGGCCCCGGCCAGGCCCAGTGCGCTCGCGAGAGTGTCGGTGTCCATGGGGTCCACTCTGGTCGGGCCGTCCGGCGATCACGAGTGGCAGGAACGCCCGATTGCCTCGAAATCCTGCCACCGCCGTTTCCGCGTCCCTCCGGCGGTGCGTCCCTCCGGCGGTGCGTCCCTCCGGCGGTGCGTCGCTCCGGCGGTGCGCCCCTCCCTGGTGCGCCCGGCCCTGCGCGCACCGGCCGTCCGGGGCCGGACCCGGCCTTCCCCGGGCGGTGCCCGTCGGGGCATCCTGGTCGGCATGCTGAAGAACGTGGTCGCGGTGGTGCTGGAGGAGATCCACCCCTTCGAACTCGGCGTCGCCTGCGAGGTCTTCGGCCTCGACCGCACCGCCGAGGGCCTGCCCGGGTACGACTTCGCGATCGCCGGGGTCCGCCCCGGGCCGCACGCGACCCACGCCGGCTTCGCGGTGGACGTCCCGCACGGCCCGGAACGGCTGGCCGGCGCGGACCTGGTGGTGGTCACCGCGTCGGCGATCCGCCGGGAGTACCCGGAGCCGCTGCTGGAGGGGCTCCGCTCGGTGGTGGAGTCCGGCGGCCGGGTGCTGTCGATCTGCAGCGGTGCCTTCGTGCTGGGAGCCGCCGGGCTGCTGGACGGCCGCCGCTCCACCACCCACTGGCGGTACAGCGAGGACCTGGCCCGGCGCTTCCCGCGGACCACGGTCGAACCGGACGTGCTGTACGTGGACGACGACCCGGTGATCACCTCCGCCGGGACGGCCGCCGGCATCGACGCCTGCCTGCACCTGGTGCGCAAGGCGCAGGGCGCCGAGGTGGCCCGGGGGATCGCCCGCCGGATGGTGGTGGCACCGCACCGGGAGGGCGGCCAGGCCCAGTTCGTCTGCCGGCCGCTGCCCGGGGGCGACGGGGACTCGCTGGCCCCGCTGCTCGACTGGATGCGCCACCACCTGGAGCGGGACTGCACCGTCGAACAGCTGGCCGCCCGGGCCCACATGTCCCCGCGCACCTTCGCCCGCCGCTTCCAGCAGGAGACCGGCACCACCCCGCACCGCTGGCTGACCGGGCAGCGGGTGCTGCTCGCCCAGCGGCTGCTGGAGTCCACCACCGAGCCGGTGGACGCGATCGCCGTGCGCTGCGGCTTCGGCAACGCGGCCACCCTGCGGCACCACTTCGCGCGCCGGCTGGGCACCACGCCGCTCGCTTACCGGCGCTGCTTCGCCGGGCCGGGGGAGTGGGAGGACTGACCTCGCCCGGGCCCCGGCCCCGGCCCGCGACCCGGGCGGCCGGTCAGTCGGCCGCCAGGTGGTCGACGGTGTTCCAGCGGTCCGGGCGCAGCCGCCCGTCCTGGGCGCGCCAGAGGCTGGTGGAGCAGTTGTGCACCGGCCCGAGGGCGGTGAGCTGGTCCTCGGTGAGCCGGTCCACCGCGTAGCGCAGCATCAGCACCGTGCAGTCGTGCGCGACCAGCAGGACGGGCCGTCCGGCGTCCTCCTCGCAGACGTCCCGCAGCAGGCTGCGCACCCGCAGCGCGACGTCGGCCCAGGACTCGCCGCCGGGCGGGCGGTAGTACAGCTCGCCCATCTTGCGCCGGCGGGCGGCCTCCTCGGGGTGCTTGGCCTCGATCGCGGCCCGCGGCAGCATCTCCAAGACGCCGAGCTCGCGGTCGCGCAGCCGCTCGTCGTAGCGCACGGGGAGCGAGACCGGGACGGCGCCGAGGCCGGCGGCCTGGGCGAGCGCGATCCGGGCGGTCTCGGTGGTGCGCACGTAGGGCGAGCACCAGACGCTGCGCGGGCGGTCGGCGCTGGGCAGGGCGGCCCACCAGCGGCCGAGCGCCTGTGCCTGCTGCTGGCCGTGCAGCGACAGGGGGATGTCGGCGTCCCGGCAGCTGATCGGGACGCTGAGCGCTCCGGCGGCCTCGGCGAGCTGGAACTCGACGTTGGCGGTGGACTCGCCGTGCCGGGTGGCGATCAGCACGGACGGCAGCCGGGTGGCCGCCGCGGGGCGGTGGGCGGAGAGGTGGTGCGGGCTCTGGGCTGACTGGTGCTGGCCGTTGAGGGTGGTGCCGAGTTCTGCCATGGCGGCGTGCTCCCCGTGGGTCGATCAGTTGCCGGCCGGTTGCCGGTCCGGTCTGGTGGTGCCCTGCGAAGGCGGCTGTTCATACATATGATCGCGCCGCCTTCTCCAGTGTTCACGGAGAGGGCGGCGCGGTCACAGGGCGCGTGCGGCGCGAATCAGTGCGCCGCTACGGGCTCCGGCGCGTTCTTCAGCTCGTCGTCGCCGGCCTCGGCGCCGTAGTCCGAGGGACTGGTCTCGTCCGGGCCCACGGGCGCCTTGACGGCCCGCAGCACCAGGGTGAGCGCCACCGCGACGGCCAGGTTCAGCGCGAAGGCGGTCAGCCCGATGTAGCCGATCTCGCCGATGCCGGGGATCTCGGCCGCGTTGCCGCCGAAGTGCTTGGTGGCCGGGCTGGCGATCCCGTACGCCTTCCAGGTGCCGTAGGCCATGCCGGCCGCCCAGCCGGCGAACAGCGCCCAGTGGTGGAACCAGCGGGTGAAGAGGCCCCCGACGATGGCCACGAAGGTCTGCAGGATCCACAGGCCGCCGAGCAGCTGCAGGTTGATCGCCGCCTGCTTGTCCATGCCGAGGACGAACACCAGGGCGCCGACCTTCACCAGCAGCGAGACCAGCTTGGCGATCCGGGTCTCGTCCGCCGGGGTGGCGGTGGGCTTCAGCCACTCCTTGTAGACGTTGCGGGTGAACAGGTTGGCCGAGGCGATGGACATGATGGCGGCCGGCACCAGGGCGCCGATCCCGATCGCGGCGAAGGCCACGCCGGTGAACCAGTCCGGGAACATGTCGGCGAACAGCTGCGGCACCGAGAGCTGGGAGTTGAACTTCTTGTCGCCCTTGCCGACGCCGGCCGCGATCGCCATGAAGCCGAGCAGCGCCAGCAGGCCCAGCATCAGCGAGTACGCGGGCATGATCGCCATGTTGCGCCGCACGGTGTTGCGGGACTTGGACGCCAGTACGCCCGTCACCGAGTGCGGGTACATGAACAGCGCCATCGCCGAGCCCAGCGCCAGCGTCGCGTACGTCCACTGCTTGTTGTCCGGGACGGTCAGCGAGCCGGCCGCCTTGGGGGCGCTGAACTTCTGCGCCGCGGCGTCGAAGATGTGCCCGTAGCCGCCGAGCCGGATCGGGATGTAGATCACCGCGACGATGATCACGATGTAGATCAGGGCGTCCTTGACGAAGGCGATCAGCGCCGGGGCGCGCAGCCCGGACGAGTAGGTGTAGGCGGCCAGCACGCCGAAGGCGATGAACAGCGGCAGGTCCTTGACGAACCAGTTGGCGTTCTCGCCGCCGCCGACGCCCAGCACGTCGAGCACCGCCTGGATGCCGACGAGCTGCAGCGCGATGTACGGCATGGTGGCCAGGATGCCGGTCAGCGCGACGACCAGGGACAGCGGCCGGGAGCCGTACCGGCCGCGCACGAAGTCGGCCGGGGTGACGTACCCGTGCACCCGGGAGACCGACCAGAGCCGGGGCAGGAAGAGGAAGACCAGCGGGTAGGCGATGATCGTGTACGGCACCGCGAAGAAGCCCGCCGCGCCGGTCGCGTAGACCGCGGCGGGGACGGCGACGAAGGTGTAGGCGGTGTAGAGGTCCCCGCCGAGCAGGAACCAGGTGACCCAGGTCCCGAAGCTGCGGCCGCCCAGGCCCCACTCGTCCAGGTGCGCCGCGTCGTCGGCCCGGCGCCAGCGCGAGGCGAGGAAGCCCATCACGGTGACCAGGGCGAAGAACAGCACGAAGACCACGAGGGCCGTCACGTTGACGTCCTTCATCGCGCGCCACCCGCCTTCCGCACGGCCTTGCGGGCCTTCTCGTCCCGGTTGATCAGCAGGTACGCCGCGACGGTGAACACCGCCGAGACCGGCACCCAGAGCAGCTGGTACCAGTAGAAGAACGGCATCCCGCCGACGCCCGGGTCGGTCTTGTCGTAGGAGGACACCCAGAGCATCGCGACGATCGGCACGAGCAGGGCGAGCGCGGCCAGCACCCGTTCGGGCGTCACGGCCGGCACCGGGGCGCCGGGTGGCTCGGGCATGACAGGTTCGGTGGCATCGAGGTCAGACGGCATCTTCGGCTCCGCTCCGGAGGGTTCTCCCCGTCGGCGCCGCAGCCCCGGGGACGCCGCACACCCCCGTGAGCCCGCCGAGCAGCACCATCGGTGATCAGCAGTCAGTACGGCTGCGCAATCTAGAGCATGACGTGATCCATGTCACCGGGGTTGCCGGAACTTCCCGCCATCCGGACGGCGCGAACCCGCATTCGGCCGGAAACGGGCAGTCGGAAGCGCGAAAGGGCACCGGCGCGCGGGTCGCGCGCGCCGGTGCCCGTGGTGCGAAGGGGGAGCGCGGTTACTCCGGGCGCTTCAGGCGGGTGATGAACTTGTACCGGTCGCCGCGGTAGATCGAGCGGACCCACTCCACCGGGGCGCCGTCGGCGTCGAAGGAGTGCCGGGAGAGCTGGAGCATCGGCAGGCCGAGGTCGGAGCCGAGCAGGCCGGCCTCGCGCGGGTCGGCCAGGGTGGTCTCGATGGTCTCCTCGGCCTCGGCCACGGTGACCCCGTACACCTCGCGCAGCGCCGCGTACAGCGAGTTGTGCTTGGCGAGGTTGCGGCGCAGCGCGGGGAAGCGCTTGGCGGAGAGGTGGGCGACCTCGATGGCCATCGGGTCGCCGTTGGCCAGGCGCAGGCGCTCGATCCGCAGCACCCGGCCGCCGGGCTTGATGTCCAGCAGCGGGGCGAGCCGGTCGTCGGCGGTGATGTAGCCGATCTCGATCAGCCGCGAGGTGGGCTCCAGGCCCTGGGCCCGCATGTCCTCGGTGTAGGAGGTGAGCTGGAGGGCCTGGGCGACCTTGGGCTTGGCGACGAAGGTGCCCTTGCCCTGGATGCGCTCCAGGCGGCCCTCGACGACCAGCTCCTGCAGGGCCTGGCGGACGGTGGTGCGCGAGGTGTCGAACTGGGCGGCCAGCGCGCGCTCCGGCGGGACGGGGGTGCCGGCCGGCTGGGTCTCGGTGAGCTGGAGGAGGTGGCGCTTCAGTCCGTAGTACTTGGGGACGCGCGCGGTCGGGTCGGTGCCGGCGTGCGCCGGGAGGTTCTTCACCTCGGGGTCGTTGACCTGGGCGGTGGATCCCCCGTCGCTGCTCATCGGACCTGTTCTCCCGCTTCTCGCGGGGCCTTTGCGGGCCCCGCCACATAGTTAACGGGTCACATCGTTGCATGTATGGCTACGGAACGAATACCTCATCACGCGATGAACGATGTGCGGTGTCGGCTTGATAACGGGTGGTCCGGATCGGTCGGAAGGCCGTTGACAGGCCCATTGGTCTAGGCCAAGCTCCAGGCATCTGGTCTACACCACTAGGCCGGACACTACGAATCCCCCCACCCGTTCGAAGGGGTCCGCGGCACCTTTCCCCCCGCTTTGTGTGGGTCTGCCGCTGCCGCCCGACGGGGGTAACCCAGGCATCCCTCAGGAGGATGGCGTGAAGCGTCAGCTCATCGCGGCGGTCGGCGTCGCAGCAATGGTCGTCGGCCTGGCGGCTTGTGGCTCGGACGGCAAGAAGGGCGGCGACAGCGCCGGTTCGAGCTCGTCGGCCGCGGCGGGTGCCAAGAACTACAGCGGCAAGACGCTGAAGGTGTGGCTGATGACCGGCTCCGCCCCGAAGGGCTGGACCGACGCGGTCAAGACCGAGTTCGAGACCACCTACCCGGGCTCCAAGGTCGACTTCCAGATCCAGGAGTGGGACGGGATCGGCCAGAAGATCACCGCCGCGCTGTCCGAGGGCTCGGTCGACGTCCTCGAGCTCGGCAACACCCAGACCGCGGGCTACGCGGCCTCGGGCGGTCTGCTCGACCTCACCAAGGACAAGGCCGCCCTGGGCGGGGCCGACTGGGCCGCCAACCAGAACGAGGCCGCCGTCCTCGAGGGCAAGCAGTACGCCGCCCCGTGGTGGGTCTCCAACCGCGTGGTCGCCTACAACAAGGACCTGTGGGCCAAGGCCGGCCTCTCCGCCGCCCCGAAGACCCTGGACGAGTTCTACGCCGACCTGGACAAGCTGAAGGCCACCGACGGCGTCGCCGACCCGATCTACCTGCCCGGCCAGGAGTGGTACACCTACTTCGGCCTGCTCACCGGTGAGGGCGGCAAGATCGCCAAGAAGGACGGCGACAAGTGGGTCGGCGGCCTGTCGTCCCCCGAGGCGCAGAAGGCCTTCGAGACCTACAAGAAGCTGCAGGGCTACTCGGTCTCCGGTCCGAAGGACAAGGACGAGGCCACCCCGCAGCAGAAGGACGTCTTCGGCAAGGGCAACGTCGGCGCCATGATCGCCCTCGGCTGGGAGCTCCCCGCCGAGAAGGACATGCCCAAGGACAAGATCGGCTTCTTCCCGCTCCCGGGCAAGACCGCCGACAAGCCCTCCGGCGTCTTCCTCGGCGGCTCGAACCTGGCGGTCGCCAACGCCAGCAAGAACTCCGACATGGCCAAGGACTTCCTGAAGGTCGCCCTCAACGACAAGAACGAGGGCCTGGTCGCCGCGGCCGGGAACATCCCGAACAAGGCCTCGCTGAACGGCCAGATCACCGGTGACTTCGCGAAGGCCGCCCAGACGGCCGCCGCGGTCGGCGCCATCACCCCGAACACCCCGAACTGGGCCAGCGTCGAGGACAAGCCGAACCCGATCAAGGAGTTCCTGACCGCCGTGCTGCAGGGCGGCGACTACGCGGCCACGGCCAAGAAGTACGACGACGAGATCGCCAAGCGGCTCAACCAGAAGCAGTAAGCACTGAGCGGCGTCGCTCACCGGCCCCCGGCGGGGGGCCGGTGGGCGGCGCCTGTCCGTCGTGGTTCGGGTTGTGAGGAAGTGAGAACGATGGCTGTGCATTCGGAGCGGGTGCAGACACGGTCCCCGGAGCCAGGGACGACCGCCGTGGCCGGGATCGGGACGGGTGCCGCGGGCGCCGGCGGCGGCACCCCGCGGAAGGGTGCCAGACCCGCGGACGGACCGGGGCTCGGTGCGCGCCTGGCGCCGTACCTGTTGCTGCTGCCGGCCACCGTGGCGACCCTCGCCCTGCTGGGCTGGCCGCTGCTCAAGACGGTCCTGCTGTCGTTCCAGAACCTCAACCGGCGCCAGCTGGTCCAGCACCTCACCGAGTGGAACGGCTTCGACAACTACAAGGAGCAGCTGACCGACCCGGACTTCTGGGCGGTCACCGGGCGCACCGTCGCCTTCACCCTGGTGAACGTCGTCCTGATCATGGGCGGCGGCACCCTGATCGGCCTGCTGCTCAACCGCCTCGGCAAGCGGATGCGGCTGGTCCTGTCGATCGGGCTGCTGATGGCCTGGGCGATGCCCGTGGTCGCCGCGACCACCGTCTACACGTGGCTGTTCGACCAGCAGTGGGGCGTCGTCAACTGGTTCCTGGACAAGCTCGGCTGGCACTCGATGGCCGACTACAACTGGATGAGCGACCAGTACTCGACCTTCTTCGTGGTCATCCTGCTGATCGTCTGGCAGTCCATCCCGTTCGTGGCGTTCAACATGTACGCCGGCCTGACGACCATCCCCAAGGAGCTCTACGAGGCCGCCCGGATGGACGGCGCCGGCCCGTTCAAGATCTTCGGTTCGGTGGTCTTCCCGAGCCTGAAGCCGTTCTTCCTGGCCACGACCTTCCTCGAGGTCATCTGGGTGTTCAAGGCCTTCACCCAGGTGTACGCGATCAACGGCGGCGGCCCCGAGAACCTGACCCGGACGCTGCCCGTGCACGCCTTCCTGGAGGGTTCCTCCGGCCAGCACTACGGGGTCGGCTCCGCGATCGCGGTGCTCACCATCCTGATGCTGGGCGTGCTGATGGCGTACTACTTCCGGATCATGATCAAGCAGGAGGACGAGCTGTGAGGCGCTCGCTCATCGGACGTACCTGGCCGAACGTGATCGCGGTCGTCCTCTTCGTCTTCTTCATCTTCCCGGTCTACTGGATGGTCGCGACGGCCTTCAAGCAGGACCGCGACATCATCAGCAAGACCCCGGTCTTCATCCCGTTCGACGGGACCCTCGACCACTTCACCACGGCGGTCAACGCGCCCAACTTCTGGACGTACGTGGGCAACAGCTTCATCGCGACGGTCGGCGCGGTGCTGATGTCGCTGGTGATCGCGACGCTCGCGGCCTTCGCCATCGCCCGGATGAGGTTCCGCGGCCGCAAGGCCTTCGTGCTGGTCGTGATGGTCGCGCAGATGGCGCCGTGGGAGGTCATGACCATCGCGGTCTACATGATCTCGCGCGACAACGAGATGCTGAACAGCCTCGTCCCGCTCACCGTCTTCTACATGATGATGGTGCTGCCCTTCACCATCTGGACGCTGCGCAGCTTCATCGCCGCGGTGCCGAAGGAGCTGGAGGAGTCCGCCATGGTGGACGGCTGCACCCGCTCCCAGGCCTTCGTGAAGGTGATCTTCCCGCTGCTGGCCCCCGGTCTGATGTCGACCTCGCTGTTCGGCTTCATCACCGCGTGGAACGAGTTCCCGCTCGTCCTGATCCTCAACAAGGAGGAGGGCAAGACCCTCCCGCTCTGGCTCTCCTCCTTCAAGACGGCGTTCGGCAACGACTGGGGCGCCACGATGGCCGCGTCGACGATGTTCGCCATCCCCGTGCTGATCCTGTTCGTCTTCCTGCAGCGCAAGGCGGTCGGCGGACTGACCGACGGCGCCGTGAAGGGCTGAGAAACGTGAGCATCCTCGTCCCCGCCGTCCCGGACAGCGACCAGCTGCACCGCGACGCCATGACCGTCCTGCAGCCCGGCTTCGTCGGCACCGAGCCGCCGAAGTGGGTGCGCCGCCACCTCGCCGCCGGGCTCGGCTCGGTGGCCCTGTTCGACCGCAACGTGGTCGACCTCGACCAGCTCGCCGCGCTCACCTCGGCGCTGCGGGCGGAGAACCCCGACCTCCTCATCGCCATCGACGAGGAGAGCGGGGACGTCACCCGCCTGGAGGCCGGCTCCGGCTCCTCGTGGCCCGGCAACCTCGCGCTCGGCGCGATCGACGACCCGGCGCTGACCCGGGACGTCGCCCGCGAGCTCGGCCGGGCGCTGGCCGCGGCCGGCGTCAACTACAACTGGGCGCCCACCGCGGACGTCAACTCCAACCCGCGCAACCCGGTGATCGGCGTCCGCTCCTTCGGCGCCGACCCGGAGCTGTGCGCCCGGCACACCGCCGCCTGGGTGGAGGGCCTGCAGTCGGCCGGCGTGGCCGCCTGCTCCAAGCACTTCCCCGGCCACGGCGACACCGCGGTCGACTCGCACCACGGCCTGCCGGTCATCGACGTCGACCTGGACGTGCTGCGGGCCCGTGACCTGATCCCGTTCCAGGCGGCGATCGCGGCCGGCACCAAGGCCGTGATGACCGCGCACATCATGATCCCGGCGCTCGACCCCGAGCTGCCGGCCACCCTGAGCCCGACCGTGCTGCGCGACCTGCTGCGCGCGGCCCCGGCCGACGGCGGCCTCGGCTACCAGGGCCTGATCGTCAGCGACGCCATCGAGATGGGCGCCATCGCCGACACCTTCGGGATGGGCCGGGGCACCGTGCTGGCGCTGGCGGCCGGTGCGGACGCGATCTGCGTCGGCGGCGGGCTGGCCGACGAGGAGACCGTGCTGATGCTGCGCGACGCCATCGTGGCGGGCGTGCGGTCCGGCGCGCTGGCCGAGGACCGGCTGGCGGACGCCGCCGCCCGGGTCCGCGCGCTGGGCACCTGGGGCCGGATCTCGGCCCAGGGCGAGCGGCCGGAGCCGGACCTCGCGGTGGGCCTGCGGGCCGCCCGCCGGGCGCTGAAGGTGGTCCGCGCGCCGGGCCGCGAGGTGCTGCCGGTGACGGAACGGCCGTTCGTGGCCTCGTTCTCGGACGAGCCGAACATCGCGGTCGGCGACGTCACCCCGTGGGGCGTGGCCGGCATGCTGGCCGACCGCTTCCCCGGCACCCGCACCCGGGAGGTATCGGCCGTCGACGCCGCCCCCGGGCGGCTGGACGCGCTGGTCGCCGAGCTGGTGGCGGGCGCCGAGGGCCGCCGGCTGGTGCTGGTGGTCCGGGACGCGCACCGGCACGGCTGGATGTCCGCCGCGCTGGGCCGCCTGGTCGCGGCCCGGCCGGACGCCATGGTTGTCGAGATGGGGCTGCCGCAGTCCGAGCCGGTCGGTGCGCTGCACATCGCCACCCACGGCGCCGCCCGAGTGTGCGGGCTGGCGGCCGTCGAGGTGCTCACCGGGCAGCCGGGAGCGATCGGCTGAGAACGCGTCAGGACGTCACCCGGCCGTGCCGGGGCGTCCGCCCACGGGCCCGTCATGCGCATGTCGCATGGCGGGCCCGTCCCGTTTCCCCCCGCGTCCACCCGCGGACTCCCCGGGTGACGGTGTTCCCTCAAGCAGGCCTTAAATCCGTCTTAAGTCCCACTTAGGGTGACGACCCGGCGACGGATCGCCACGCGGTACAACGGCTCTGCAACGGCCTTGGCGGAAGGGCCATTTGGCCGTTGACACCGCCATTGGTCTAGGCCAGAGTCCAGTCATCCGGTTCGAATTTCAACCTCACCGGATGTGGTATCGGCCCTCCCCGAAGCTCCTCGCCCTGCCCGGATCCTCCGCTGCGGGCGCCATCACGCTGCCGGCGGGCAACACGGCTCTAACACCCTCGGAGGATGGCGTGACGAAGCGTCAGCTCATGTCCACGTTCGGCATCATGGCACTGGCGGTCGGGCTGACGGCCTGCTCCTCGTCCGGTTCCCCGTCGGCGGACGGCGAGGGCGCCTCCACCGGCGCGAAGACCGCGAGCGGCACCGTCACCGTCTGGCTGATGGACGACGCCCAGAAGAACTGGCCGGACCTCGTCCAGCGGGTCAACGACGAGTTCGCGGCGCGGTACCCGAACGTCACCCTCAAACTCTCGTACCAGGGCTGGGCGGACAAGGTCTCGAAGTTCGACAAGGCGCTCGCCGACGGCAGCGCCCCCGACGTCGTCGAACTGGGCAACACCGAGACCATGAAGTACGTGCTCTCCGGCGCCCTGGCGGCCGTCGACCGGACCACCTTCGACAACTCCGACAGCTGGATCAAGGCACTCGCCAACACCTGCACCTACCAGGACAAGCTCTGGTGCGTGCCGTACTACGCCGGCGCCCGGGTCGCCATCTACAACTCCGCCGCCTTCCAGCAGGCCACCGGCAGCGCGGAGTTCCCCAAGACCGAGACCGAGCTGACGGCCGCGCTGGACAAGGTCGCCGACCGGAACAAGGCCGACCGGACCTTCTCCCCGCTCTACCTGCCCGGCCCGTACTGGTACGCCGCGATGAGCTACGTGGCGGCGTTCGGCGGCAGCATCGCCAAGTTCGACAGCTCCGGCAACTGGCACGGCACCCTGCACGACGCCAAGTCCCAGCAGGGCATCAGCCACTTCATCGACCTGGTCCGCAAGTACAACAAGGGCGACCTGTCGGTGAACGAGCAGAACCAGTTCGAGTCGATGGCCCGCGGGCACGCGGCGTCCTTCTACGGCAACGGCTTCGAGTCGGCCAGCGTGTTCGCGCCGGTCACCGGCGACCCGAGCCTCAAGGACGCGGTCAAGGTGGCCACCATGCCCGGCCCGGACGGCAAGCCGCTGCCCACCTTCATCGGCGGCTCGGACCTCGCGGTCACCGCCAAGTCCGCACAGGTCGCGCTCGCCACCGACTGGGTGCGGATGTTCACCAGCACCAAGTCCCAGCAGGCGCTGGCCGACAAGGACATCCTGCCGAACAACCTCACCCAGCTGAACCCGCTGAAGAACAAGCCCACCACCGCGGCCGCGGCCAACGCGGTGCCGGACGCCTGGTTCACGCCGCTGGCCCCGGGGTGGGGCGCGGTCGAGAAGCAGAAGATCCTGCCCGACATGCTGACCTCGATCCTCAAGGGCAAGTCGGTGGACCAGGCCACCAAGGACGCCGACGCCGCGATCGACCAGCTGATCAACAACCCCTCCTGACGCCCCGGCCGCCGTCCGGGCGCCCCTCCACCCGCCCCGGGGGAGGGGCGCTCGCGCGTGCCCGGCGGGGGCGGCCACCGTAGGATTGCCGCAGGAATCACCACCGCAGCGAGTGTGCGGACTCGCCGCCGTAGAGGGTCCCCGTCGGGCGACTGCCCGGTCGGGGTCGAACCATCTCATCGGAGGCACATCCAGATGTCCGACACGCAGACTGTCCCCGGCCGGATCATGGCGGCGGAGATGGCCGAGCAGCCGGCCGTCCTCCAGCGCATACTCGACGAGGGCGCCCCGAAGATCCGCGAGATCGCGGCCGAGATCGCCGCGCGCAACCCGCGCTTCGTCCTGCTGACCGCGCGCGGCACGTCCGACAACGCGGCCCTGTACGCCAAGTACCTGATCGAGATCCTGCTCGGCAAGCCGGCCGGCCTCACCTCGATGTCCACCACCACCGCGTACGGTGCCCGGCCCGACCTCACCGACGTGCTGGTGATCACCGTCAGCCAGTCCGGCGGCTCGCCGGACCTGGTGGCCTCCACCAAGGCCGCCCGCGAGGCCGGCGCGATCACGCTGGCGGTCACCAACAACGCCGCCTCGCCGCTCGCCGAGGTGTCCGAGTTCCACATCGACGTGCTGGCCGGCCCGGAGAAGGCGCTGCCCGCCACCAAGACCTACACCGCCGAGCTGCTGGCGCTCTACCTGCTGGTCGAGGGGCTGCGCGGCGGCGACTCCTCGGCCGCCAAGGAGCTGCCCGCGCTGGCCGCCGGCGTGCTGGCCCGGCAGGCCGAGGTGAAGGCGCTGGCCGAGCGCTACCGCTTCGCCCAGCGCCTGGTCATCACCTCGCGCGGCTACGGCTACCCGACCGCCCGCGAGGCGGCGCTGAAGCTGATGGAGACCACCTACATCCCGGCCTCCCCGTTCTCCGGCGCCGACCTGCTGCACGGCCCGCTGGCCATGGTGGACAACGTCTCGCCGGTCATCGCGATCGTCCCGGACGGCAAGGGCGGCGAGGCCCTGCAGCCGGTGCTGGACCGCCTGCGCGGCCGCGGCGCGGACCTCGTCGTGATCGGCCAGCGGCCGCAGGTGGACGCCGCCTCCGCGGGTTTCGCGCTGCCCTCCGGGGTGCCGGAGGAGGTCCAGCCGATCCTGGAGATCCTGCCGCTGCAGCTGCTGGCGTACGAGGTCACCATCGCCCGCGGCCAGGACCCGGACGCCCCGCGCGCCCTGGCCAAGGTCACCGAGACGCACTGACCGGCGCCGGCCGGCACCGGCCGTACTGACCGGCGCCGAACGGCTCGGGCCCCGTCCACAGCCTGTGGACGGGGCCCGAGCCGTTCGAGCGGCGGAGCGGGGCTCCGGCGGGGGAGTTCCGGGGCGGCCGCCGCACCCGGGGGCGGCCGGAAAGCACTACGGGCCACGGCGCCGACACGGGACCCTCAACCCGTGCGGCACCGCAGCCCGGAGCTGTCGTCGGTCGCCGGGGTCGATCGAGAACTGTGCGGGGTCCTCGCTCGGCGGCGTCCGACCGAGGAAAGGCCTCGCGCGGTCAGGGCAGTTGCGCGGTGGGCCTCTCCTTGGTGCTCATTCATTGTGGACTAGACCAATCTCGGTTGTCCAGGCCTCCCCGAAAATTGGTCTGGACAACTCGGGTCGGCCGGTTCCGCCGCAGGCCGGCCGCGCGATCCGCCCCCGGTCCGCCTCCCGGTCCGCCGCGCCCAGCCTGCACCCGCGGCGATACGCTCGCCATGTGCCCTCGCTGAACGAACTCGTCCGCCGCCACACCACCCTCACCGGGGCCGACGTGGAATGGCTCCACATGCTGGTCTCGGAGTGGCAGCTGCTCTCCGACCTCTCCTTCGCCGACCTCGTCCTGTGGATCCCCACCTGGGACGGCATCCGCTACGTCTCGGTGGCGCAGATGCGGCCCAACACCGGGCCCACCTCCTACCAGGACGACATGGTCGGCCACCTCGTCCCGCGCGGCCGCCGCCCGCTCCTGGACGCCGCCTTCGACGAGGGCCGGATCGTGCGCGAGGGCGACCCCGAGTGGCGCGAGGAGGTGCCGGTGCGGGTGGAGTCCATCCCGGTCCGGCGCGAGGGCAAGGTGCTCGGGGTGATCGCCCGAAACACCAACCTGCTCACCGTCCGCACCCCCAGCCGGCTGGAGCTCACCTACCTCCAGAGCGCCTCCGACCTGGCCCAGATGATCGCGGCCGGCGCCTTCCCGTTCCCCGGCATCGAGCAGGCCGACATGGACGCCGCGCCGCGGGTCGGCGACGGCCTGATCCGCCTGGACGCGGACGGCATCGTCACCTACGCCAGCCCCAACGCCCTCTCCGCCTACCACCGCCTGGGGCTGACCACCGACCTCGTCGGCAGCCACCTCGGCCGGGCCACCGCCGACCTCGTCCCGCCCTCCCGGGCGGCCGTGCACGAGGCGCTGGTGAAGCTGGCGAGCGGCTGGGCGCCGCGGCAGACCGAGGTGGAGGCGCAGGGCGGAGTGGTGACGGTGCGGGCGATCCCGCTCAAGCCGAAGGGCACCCTCACCGGCTCGCTGGTGCTCTGCCGGGACGTCACCGAGCTGCGGCGCCGCGACCGCGAGCTGATGACCAAGGACGCCACCATCCGGGAGATCCACCACCGGGTGAAGAACAACCTGCAGACCGTCGCGGCGCTGTTGCGCCTGCAGTCCCGCCGGATGGAGTCGGAGGCCGGCCGGGCCGCGCTGGACGAGGCGGTGCGCCGGGTCGGCTCGATCGCGATCGTGCACGAGACGCTCTCCCAGGCGCTGGACGAGCAGGTGGCCTTCGACGAGATCGCCGACCGGGTGCTGGCGATGGCGATGGAGCTGTCCCAGGACGGACGGGTCGCCACCCGCCGCAGCGGCAGCTTCGGCATCCTGTCCGCGGAGGTCGCCACCCCGTTGTCGATGGTGCTGACCGAGCTGCTGCAGAACGCGCTGGAGCACGCCTTCGGCCCGACCGCCTCCGGGAACCTGGAGGTGAGCGCACTGCGCGGACGGGCCCCGGCGACGGGGATGGGCTGGTCGGACAGCTGGAACGGCGGGGCCCGGCCGGAGGAGTACCTGCTGATCACCGTGCAGGACGACGGCCGCGGCATGCCCGAGGGGTTCGATCCGAAGACGGCCGGCAACCTCGGCCTGCAGATCGTCCGCACGCTGGCGACCGGCGAGCTGGGCGGCACCTTCGACATGGTGGCCGGACCGAACGGCGGCACCAAGGTGATCCTGGAGATCCCGGTCCGCTGACCGCCGCGTTTCGACCGCCGCGTTCCAACTGCCGCGTCCGGCCGGCGCACTCGGGCCGATGTGCTCCGGCCGACGGGTTCAGGCCGCCACGGGTCGGTGCGTCGAGGAGCGCGGCGGGGGCGTGCATCCGGCCCGGGCGCCGGGTCCGCACCCCACGCGCCCCGGGACGGCGCACCCGTCCGGGCGCGGAAACAGAAACGAGGCCCTGTCGACCGGGGGGGGGTGGGTCGACAGGGCCTCTCAACCCGTTCCGGCCGTCGGGGGGAGTCGGCCGGAACGGGGGCTCTGGGTAGCGACACCTCGCCGGTGCGTTGCACACGGTGAGCGCCACAGCTCCACAATATTGCTCTAAGTGAACAGTATCAAGTGTCTGGGACGGTCCGGTGTCGCGGGACCTCGCGGGGCAAGGTCCTTTGTGCGGAAGGCTTCACCAGGAGGTGCAGGGAAGCCTTTGATCATGTGTCGATCGGTGCTGCGGTTACCGCTGGTACTACGGCGTGTGATCAGGCGGTGCGGGCGCGGTTGCGGGCGGCACGGCGCTTCATCGCGCGACGCTCGTCCTCGCTCATGCCGCCCCAGACGCCGGCGTCCTGGCCGGTCTCAAGAGCCCACTGCAGGCACTGCTCCATGACCGGACAGCGGCGGCACACGGCCTTGGCTTCCTCGATCTGCAGCAGAGCAGGACCGGTGTTCCCGATCGGGAAGAACAGCTCCGGGTCCTCTTCGCGGCAGACAGCGCGGTGGCGCCAGTCCATGGTCGTCCAACTCCTCCTGCCGGCGGGGGTCACCCGATCGGCATAATCGATGGCTTGTGAATGTGAACGCTTTCACGAATCCCGCAACAGCAAAAGAGACCAAAGGCCCGCCGGGGCCCGGGTGGTCTGTGCTGGGGAGGGATTCGGCGATTCGAGGGACGCCCCGCGGTCGACACCCGCCAGGATCTGAGGTTGCCGTCGCTGCGATGTGTCCCGAACGCCATGTAGAGGTTCGCAAACCTCGGGCCCGGATACAACCCCCTTCAGGGAGGAATTTTTGATTCTTCGGTGTCGCCTAGCTCACAGCCAGTACTTCTATGGAGTGAAGGGGGCTTGTGCGTTCGAGAAGAAGGGTGAACCCCCCTTCCGGTCACACAATCACACGCAGTGCCCGCCGAACGCCTGTGAAACTGACGCGCCTCCTGTCTCCAAGATGGTCGCCGTCGACCTGGAACGGGGCGGGTTCCTCTGAAACCAAGGTGAAGTGTCTGACGTCGTGATAGGAGACGACGTGCTTGCCGGTGGGGCCCACCGGCGGTGCGCCGTCGCTCGAAGGCGCGTACGACCGCAGGATCTGACGGATCGTTCGAGCCGTACCGAACGCCGTCATCCGGGTGATGCCGAAGACGTCGAGATCCGTGTCGAAGGAGGCGAGCGGTGAGGGGTACACCGGTCGGTTGCCCAGGAACGTCCACGGGGAGGTGTTGCTGACTATGGCCAGCACCAGGCCCGGCACGCCCTGGTGGCCCGGGAGTTCCAGGGTCACCGGGCCGGAACGGCGCTGCTCACGCTGGGTGACGTAGTGCCGGAGCGCCTGCCCGACGTAGAGCGCGTGGGTGGACTTGCGCCCCGCCCTGCGCTGCTCCTCCACCCGGCCGACCACCCCCGCGTCGAAGCCGAGGCCGGCGGTGAAGGTGAACCAGCGGTCCGGCAGCCCCTCGGTCATCGCCTTGCCCAGGCCGATCGGCCGCTCGCTGCCCTGGTCCAGCGCGTTCAGCAGGGCGCCGGTGGCCTCCACCGGGTCGTTCGGCAGCCCCAGTGCCCGGGCGAACACGTTGGTCGAACCGCCCGGCACCACGGCCAGTCGCGGGACCTTCTCGCCCGGGCCGTGCGCCAGCAGCCCGTTCACCACCTCGTTGACGGTGCCGTCACCGCCGAGCGCGACCACCAGGTCGACCGTGCCGTCCTCCGTCGCCTCGCGGGCCAGGTCGCGCGCGTGGCCCCGGTACTGCGTCTCCGCGACCTCCAGCTTGAGGTCGCTGCGCAGCGCGTGGATCAGCACGTCCCTGGTCCGGCCACTGGTGGTGGTGGCCTTGTGGTTCACGACCAGGAGAGCGCGCATGGGGAAAGCCTACGGGTCGGTACGGGCCGACCGGCGGCTACCCTGCTGGAGTGACCGCAGAATCCTCCGCACCCGTACCCTCGGCGGGCCCGGCCCGCCCCGCGCCGCTGACCGTGGGCGCCGCCATCACCGCCCTGGAGGGCGCCGCGCTGGCCGTCGTCGGCGTCTGGGACATGGTCTCGGCGCTGTCCGGGCAGTCCAAGCAGCTGGCCCTGAACGAGTTCGGCGGCCTGGTCATCGTGCTGCTCGGGGTGCTGCCGATACTGGCCGCCCGGGCGCTGCTCAAGGAGCGCCGCTGGGGCCGCAGCCCCGCGGTGCTGACCAACTCGATCTGCCTGCCGGTCGGCTACTACATGTTGCAGAGCGGTGGCGCGATGATCGCCGTCGGCGTGCTGGTGGGTCTGCTCGGTCTGGTCGGCATCGGCTCGCTGCTGAACCCGAAGGCGACGGCGGCCCTGTACGCGCCGCACGAGGGCTGAGCGTCACGGCCGTCACGGCCGTCACGGCCGTCGGGGGGTCGGCCGCCGTCTCCGGCGGCCGACCGTCCTACTCCTCCACGAGGAGCTTCTCCCGCAGCTGCGCCAGGGTCCGGGCCAGCAGCCGGGACACGTGCATCTGGGAGATCCCCACCTCGGCGGCGATCTGCGACTGCGTCATGTTCCGGAAGAACCGCAGCACCAGGATCTTCTGCTCCCGGGGCGGCAGTTGGGCCAGCAGCGGCTTGAGCGACTCGCGGTACTCGACGCCCTCCAGGGCCTCGTCGGTGGCGCCCAGGGTGTCCGCCACGGCCGGCGACTCGTCGTCGCTGTCCGGGACGTCCAGGGACAGCGTGGAGTACGCGTTGGCGGACTCCAGACCCTCCAGGACGTCCTCCTCGGAGATGCCCAGGTGCTCGGCGAGCTCGTGCACCGTGGGGGAGCGGCCGTGCCGCTGGGAGAGCTCGCTGGTCGCCGTGGTGAGCGACAGCCGCAGCTCCTGCAGCCGGCGCGGCACCCGGACCGCCCAGCCCTTGTCGCGGAAGTGCCGCTTGATCTCGCCGACGATGGTCGGCGTCGCGTAGGTGGAGAACTCGACCCCGCGCTCGTGGTCGAAGCGGTCCACCGACTTGATCAGGCCGATGGTGGCGACCTGGGTGAGGTCGTCCAGCGGCTCGCCCCGGTTGCGGAACCGCCGGGCCAGGTGCTCGACCAGCGGGATGTGCATCCGCACCAGCTGGTTGCGCAGCTCGACGCGCTCCGGGGAGCCCTCGGGCAGCGCCGACAGCCGGACGAACAGCGCGCGGGCCGCCTCCCGGTCCGGCGCGCCCGTGCGGTGCGGGCCCTGGGTGGGCACCGCGCCCCGCAGGTCCCCCGCCTCGTCCGCCGGCTCGGGCGGGGTCGGCGAGGCGGGCGTCGGATCAGACGTCGGCTCGGTCGGGTGGCTCATCCGGTGGGCGTCCTTCGGGTGCGCATCGTCGTTGGCGGCGAGGCCGGGAACGCTCGCCTGGGTCGGTACGGCAGGGCCCGCCGTCGCGAGGCCGGTACGGTCCAGATCACTCACGGCCATTCCCCCGTTCCGTTCCGGGAGCACCGGGGCCCGTTGGCCCCGGCATCTTCTCGTTGGTCGTACCGCTGGGGGGCGGTACCGGGCGCCGCCCGCCCGGCCCCGGATCGGGGGCGGACGGACGGCCCTTCGCGCGGTGCTGCTCGACGCCCGTCTAGTGGGCGGCGGGGCCGCCGCGCTTCTTGTGCAGGCTGATCGACACGGTCTTGTCCTCGGCGACCGAGGAGTCCACCTCGCCGGCCAGTGCGGAGAGCACCGTCCAGGCGAAGGTGTCGCGTTCGGGCGCCTTGCCGTCCGTGGTCGGGGCGGCGACCGTCACCTTCAGCGAGTCGCCGACCAGCCGGAACTCGCAGGACAGGACGGAACCGGGCACCGCCTGCTGGAGCAGGATGGCGCAGGCCTCGTCGACCGCGATCCGAAGGTCCTCGATCTCGTCGAGGGTGAAGTCGAGCCGCGCCGCCAGGCCGGCCGTCGCTGTTCGCAGGACCGAGAGGTAGGCCCCTGCCGCGGGCAGCCGGACCTCCACGAAGTCCTGCACTCCGGGCTCGCCGTCGATCTGGGACACCCTCACCTCCTGGGTGACGCGCTGTGCTTCCGGGCCGGTGGCCGCGGCACTGTCTGTTGCTTGGCTCAACTGCTTCGCCCCAACTGTCCAGAGGGGTGGTGCGGTACGTACCGGTCATACCCCTCGCAGGGCGGCCGGACGCCGCGTATCCGCCTGAGACCTTACCGCTTTCCGCACGCCGTCCGGGGCTCGGGAGTCACTCATGGTAAGCCATCGCGACGCAGGGTGGCAGGGGTTCGGGCGGACCGTTCAGCGGCTCCCGGCGGCGGTGAGCGCCTCGCCGGTGAGCCGGAAGATGCTCCAGTCGTCCATCGGGACGGCGCCGAGCGACTTGTAGAAGTTGATCGAGGGCTCGTTCCAGTCGAGGACCGACCACTCCATCCGCGCGTAGCCGCGCTCGACGGCGATCCGCGCCAGCTCCAGCAGCAGGGCCTTGCCGTGGCCGCCGCCGCGGGCCTCCGGGCGGACGTAGAGGTCCTCCAGGTAGATCCCGTGGGTGCCGCGCCAGGTCGAGAAGTTGAGGAACCAGACGGCGAAGCCGACCGGCTCGCCGGTGGCCTCGTCCTCGGCGACCAGGCCGAAGAGCGCGGGACTGGCACCGAACAGAGCGTCGTGCAGCTGCTCCTCGGTGGCCACCGCCGCGTGCGGTTCCTTCTCGTACTCGGCGAGTTCGCGGACCATGGCGTGGATGACGGGGACGTCGGTGGCGACGGCGGTGCGGATCATGCCGACGAGCCTACTGGGCGGGCCCGGTCTCGTCCCAGGCCTGGATCGAGGTCTGGTCGACGATCCTGCCGTCCCGCAGGTCGGCCATGGAGGTCATCAGCACCCGCACGCCGTCGGGGTAGCGGCAGGACTCCATGAAGGCGACGTGCTCGCCCTGGACCACCACCTGTTCGAGGGTGTGGGTGGGCTCGCGGCTGTAGACCTCGTTCAGCATGGCGGCGATCTCGTCCCGCCCGTGCATCACCAGGGGGTGGCTGGGCTGGGTCTTGCGGTCGACCACGCGCAGTTCCGCGTCGTCCGCGTACAGGGCCAGCAGGGCCGCGGGGTCGCTGCGCTCGATGCCCTCGCGCAGCGCACGGGTGTCGAAGGCGGACGGCGCCGCCGTGGTGGTCATGATCTCGCTCCTCCGGTCGGGTCCGTCGGCTCGCACCTCCGAGCGTACGCCCGGCGGGCCGGGCCGGCGGGCCCGCCGGGGGAGCGGGATCCGGGCCGGTCAGCGGGCGGGGACGGTGCGCAGGTAGGCGGCCAGTGCGGTGATCGCGGCCGGGTTGCGCGGGCTCTCCACCAGGTCGACGTAGTCCAGGACGAAGATCCGGTCGTTCCGGACCGCCGAGACGCCGGCGAGCGGCGGGAAGGACTTCAGGAAGGCGCGCTTGGCCTCGGCGCCGGTCTCCCCGTAGTTGTTGATCACGATCACCTCGGGATCGCGCTCGACGACGCTCTCCCATCCGACGGTGGTCCAGCTGTCGGCGAGGTCGCCCGTCACGTTGGTCCCGCCGGCCCTGGCGATGATCTCCTGGGGCGCGGCGAACCTCCCGGCGGTGTACGGCTTGTCCTTCCCGCTGTCGTACAGGAAGACGGACGGCCGGTGCGCGGGCTCAGGCACGGCGGCCACCTGCGCCCGGAAGTCGGCGATCAGCCGGTCGGCGCGGTCCCGGACGTCGAAGACCTCGCCCAGGTTGGCCAGGTCGGTGTAGAGCGCGTCCAGCGGGGACATCACCCCGCGCTCGGGGCCCCGGCCGCTGCGGCAGGACTCGCTGAGCACGTACGAGCCGATGCCGAGGTCCTTCAGCGCCTGCGGGGTGAAGCCGCTCCCCTCGTCGAAGCCGTAGTGCCAGCCGGCGAAGACCAGGTCGGCCCGGGCGTCCAGCACGATCTCCTTGGTGATCTCCTTCCTGGAGAGCCACGCGGTCCGCTGGTAGCCGTCCTTCCAGGCGACCTGGTCGACCCGGCCCTTGTCGTCGGGCATCACGTAGCCGGCCATCCGGTCGGCGAGGCCGAGGGCGAGCATCAGCTCGGTGATGCCGACGTCGTTGGTGACCGCCCGGGCGGGCTTGCGGTCGAAGGTGAGCGCGGTGCCGCAGTTCTGCACGGTCACCGGGTAGTGGGCGGAGCCGGCGGCGGCGTCGCCGGGGGCGATCTCCGCGCCGCAGGCGGTGAGTCCGAGGGCGAGCAGGGCGGCGGAGGCAACGGCCTTGGTGCGCAAGCGGGTTCCTAGCGGGTGGGGTGGACACGGTCGAAGAGCAGCTGGAGGGCGCCGGTCACCGGGTGCCGGACGGGGGTGGCCCGGACGCCGAACACCTCGGCCAGCAGGTCGGGCCGGAGCACCTCGGCGGGCGGCCCGGAGGCGACGATCCGGCCGGCCCGCAGCACGTACAGCAGGTCGCAGTGGCCGGCCGCCAGGTTGAGGTCGTGCAGGGCGGTGAGCACCGTCGGCCCGGCCTCCCGGACCAGCGCCAGCACGTCCAACTGGTGGGCGATGTCCAGGTGGTTGGTGGGTTCGTCGAGCACCAGCAGCCGCGGGTCCTGGACCAGCGCGCGGGCGATCAGCACCCGCTGCTTCTCGCCGCCGGACAGGCTCGGGAAGCCCCGTCCGGCCAGGTGCTCGGCGCCGACCCGGCGCAGCGCCCGCGCGCAGCGCGCGCGGTCGTCCGGGCCCGGCCCGCCCAGCCCGCTCCGGTGCGGCAGCCGGCCCATCGCGACCACCTCGGCGACGGTGAAGTCGAACTCGGCGGAGTGCTCCTGCGGCAGCGCGGCCACCCGCCGGGCGGCCTCGCGGGCGGGGAGCGAGTGCAGCTCGGCGCCGTCCAGCAGGACGGCCCCGGCGGCGGGCCGCAGCGCCCGGTAGACGCAGCGCAGCAGGGTCGACTTGCCGCTGCCGTTCGGCCCCACCAGACCGACCACCTGCCCGGCGGCGGCCTTCAGCACGACGTCGTGGACCAGCCGGGCACCGGCCAGGTCGACCGAGACCCGGTCGAGGGAGAGGTCCATCAGCGCCCCCCGAGGGCGTGGCCGCGGCGGCGCATCAGGAACAGGAAGCAGGGCACGCCGAGCACCGCGGTGCCGACCCCGACGGGCAGTTCTGCGGGCGCCAGCAGGGTCCGCGAGACGATGTCCACCCAGACCAGCAGCAGCGCACCCGCCACCGGCGCGACCAGCAGCACCCGGCGGTGGCCGGCCCCGACCAGCATCCGGGCCAGGTGCGGGACCATCAGCCCGACGAAGCCGATCGCCCCGCTGACCGCGACCACCGTGCCGGTGACGGCGGCGGTCACCACGAACAGCTCGCGGCGCAGCCGGTCCGGGTCCACGCCGAGCGAGGCGGCCGTCTCGTCACCCATGGCGAGCGCGTCCAGCCGGCCCGCGGAGCAGTGCAGGTGGACCAGGCCGGCGAGCACGGTGGCGGCGACGATCGGGACGGATCCCCAGGTGGCGCCGCCGAGGTTGCCGAGCAGCCACATCATGGCGTCCCGGGCGGCCTCGCCGCGGGCGGCGGCGAAGACCATCAGCGCGGTGGCGGCGGAGAAGCCGTAGGAGAGCGCGGTGCCGGTGAGCACCAGGCGCAGCGGGGTGAGTCCGTGGGCGGTCCGGGCGGCCAGGTAGACCAGCACCATGGCGAGCAGCGCGGTGCCGAAGGCGGAGGCCGAGATCGCCCACACCCCGAGCGAGGCGAAGGCGCCCAGCAGCAGGACGGCGTTGGCGCCGACGGCCGCGCCGGAGGAGATCCCGAGCACGAACGGATCGGCCAGCGCGTTGCGCACCAGGGCCTGCACGGCGACCCCGGTGGCGGCGAGCCCGGCGCCGACCACCGCGGCCAGCACGGTGCGCGGCAGCCGGATCTCCCAGACGATGGCGTACGCGGCGGCCTCGTCGGCCTCCAGTCGACCGCCCGTCAGCCCGGCGGCGAGCAGCCGCAGCACCCGGGCCGGGCCGAGGCCGGCGGCGCCCAGCGCGACCCCGCAGACCAGCGAGAGCAGCAGGGCGACGGCCAGGCCGAGGGCGAGGGGCGGGGCGGGTATCCGCCGGGCGGGCGGCGCGGCCGCGGCGCCGCTCACGTGCCGGCCCCGCCGGGCCGCACACGGGCGTGGGCCCGCGCGCACCTGTTGACGGTCCGTTCGCTGCGCTCGTTCACCGGGGTTGTGCGCCTTGCCTCGGGCCGCGGGCGCGCGGGGGCGGGCGCCGGGCGGGCGCGGGCCCGTGCGGCGCCGTCCCCTCGCAGTCCACGGCGAGTTGTCGGGAGGTCAGCGGCCGGGGGCGATCGGGCTGGCGCGGCCGTGCGGGCCGCGCTCACCGTTGCGGGTCAGCGCCGGACTCACACCGGACTTCCCCCTCGGACGCCCTGGCAGCATAACAGCCACTCAGGCTAGGCAACCCTTACCGGGGTGGGTCCCGGCCGGGTCGGCCGTGGACGCACGACCGCCCCCGTCCGGCGGTGCGGACGGGGGCGGTCGGGTGGCGACGCGTCAGGCTCAGGCCTGCTTGGTCTCCCAGAAGATCTTGTCGACCTCGGCGATCAGGTCCAGCAGGGCCTGGCCGGTGGCCGGGTCGGTGGACGCCTTGGCGGCCGAGGCGGCCTTCAGGGTGTCGTTGATCAGCGCGTGCAGCTGCGGGTACTTCTCGAAGTGCGGGGCCTTGAAGTAGTCGCTCCACAGCACCGAGATGTGGTGCTTGACGGCCTCGGCGCGCTGCTCCTTGATGATGACGGCGCGGGCGCGGAAGTGCGGGTCCTCGTTGGCCTGGTACTTCTCCTGGGTGGCCTTGACCGACTCGGCCTCGATCCGGGCCTGCGCCGGGTCGTACACGCCGCAGGGCAGGTCGCAGTGGGCGTGGGCGGTGGCGCGCGGTGCAAACAGACGAGAGAACATGGGAGTCCTTCCTTAGATCGTCTTCCCGCGCCCGAGATTACCCTTCCGCCCTGCGGGTTTCGCGATCGGGCGGTGGGCCTAGGGCAAAAGGCGGACCCGGAACCGGGGTAATCCGGACATCGAACGGGGTGACGATCCATACGGCAGACTGGGACCGTTCGGTCGGGAGGAGGAGTCGTGGCGCGGAGCGCGGAAGCCGGGGGCGGCGCCCGGGGCGGCGGCGCGCTGCCGTTCGGGCTGGTCGACGTGGCCGGGCCCTCGATGGTCCCGACCCTGCGCGAGGGCGACCAGCTGCTGGTGCGCTACGGCGCGCCGATCCGCCCGGGCGCGGTGGTGCTCTTCCGGCACCCCTTCCAGCAGGACCTGCTGGTGGTCAAGCGGGCCGCCGAGCGCCGCCCGGCGGGCTGGTGGCTGCTGTCCGACAACCGGCCGGTGGACAGCGACAGCCGCAGCTACGGCCCGGTGCCGGACGAGCTCGTGCTCGGCCGGGTGCTGCTGCGGGTGCGCCCGCGCCCGGCCTGGCTGGCGCCCGGCCGCCGGCTGGAGCGCCTGCTGCTCGGCGGCCGGCTGGCCGCCGTCCCGGGCCTGGCCCGCCGGCTGGGCCTCTGGGTGGAGGACGTCCACCCGCCGCAGCCGCGCTAGGGAGTGTTGCCCGGCGCCGCGGCCTCCGCCTCCTGGCGCTTGCGGGCCCGGTAGGCGGCGACGTTGGCGCGGGTCGCGCAGCGGTCCGAGCAGTAGCGGCGGGAGCGGTTGGTCGAGGTGTCCAGGTAGGCGTTGCGGCAGGGGGCGGCCTGGCAGATGCCGAGCCGGTCGGCGCCCAGCTCGGTCAGGTGCACGGCCAGGCCCATGCAGGCGACGGCGCTGAAGTGCGCGGTGGCGGTCGGCGAGTTGTCGGCGAGGTGCAGGTGCCAGCGGGGCCGGCCGGCGTCGTCCAGGTAGTCGTGCCCGGAGACCAGCGGGCTGACGGGGTACTCCATCAGCAGGCTGTTCAGCAGGTCGACGCCCCGGACCTCGTCGTTCTCGGCGGCGGCCTCGAAGACCCCGCGCAGTCTGGTCCGCACCGCCCGCAGCCGGGGCAGGTCGGACTCGTCGGCCAGCGCGGCGGCCCGCGAGGAGTCGGAGAACAGCTCGCGCACGGCCTCGACGGAGGTCAGCGAGTCGGTTCCGCGCTCGGGCTCCTCGGTGTTCACCAGCCGGACGGCGAGGTCGGCGTACGAGGCGAGCTCCACGGCGGTCCTTCCAGAAGTGTCGGTAACGGGCTGACTGCTTCCAGCCTATTACCCGAGTGGGGAAAACGTCGGGGGCCCGCCGGGGGGGGCGGGCGGGGGCCGCCGGGTGGGGGGTAAGGGTGGAGGGGGGGGGACCGCGGGGGGGGTTAGGGCAGTGCGGGGAGGGGGCCCGGGCGGGGGCCC